>JBPCTR010000037.1:0-21171 GCA_051011575.1 Acidimicrobiales bacterium
GTTGATGACCGCTGCGTTGCTGTTGATCGTGGCGGGAAGCCCGCCACAGGTCGCCTGCGCTCCGGCGGGGTTCGCCGAAAGCACCACCGCAACGAGTGCTGCGGCCGTGATGGCAGCAGACGGACGAGTCATGAACCTGGACATCGAGGCGTTCCCTTTCGTGCCGCGCCGTGGCGAGGCTAGTCGAATCCCTCTTCGGGTCGATTGCACTGGCCTTGGGAGACTCGGCAACCAGATAACATTTCTTTACTTATGAGCGCCGTGAATGTGACCTTGCCCGATGGTTCCAGCCGATCTCTCGACACGGGCGCAACGGCCGCCGATCTCGCGGCCGAGATCGGTCCGGGGCTCGCCAAAGCCGCCCTGATCGCGGTCGTCGACGGTAACGAGGTCGATCTCGACGTTCCACTGCCCGACGGCGCGTCGGTCGCGCTCGTGACCGGTTCCGACGATCTTGGATTGCACACGATCCGCCACTCGACCGCACATGTGATGGCGCAGGCGATCCTCGATCTTCACCCGGGAGCGACGTTTGCGATCGGACCCCCGATCGAGCATGGCTTCTACTACGACTTCGATCTTCCGGACGGCAAAACGCTGAACGACGACGACCTCGACGCCATCGAGGCCCGCATGCACGAGTTGGTCGCGGCCGACCAACCGTTCGAACGCCACCAAATCTCGGTCGACGAGGCACGCGACCTGTTCAAGGACGAGCCGTACAAGCTCGAGATCATCGACCGGGTCATGAGCGGCGATGGGATTGACGCAGGCGAGATCGCCGGCGAATCGGTGAGCTACTACCGCAACTCTGAGTCCTTTCTCGACATGTGCACCGGCCCGCATGTGCCGAGCACCGGACGGCTTGGGCACTTCAAACTCCAGAAGGTCGCCGGCGCCTACTGGCGCGGCGACGAGAAGCGTCCGATGCTTCAGCGGATCTATGGAACCGCGTGGTCGTCGAAGAAGGAATTGAAGGCTCACCTTCATCGCCTCGAGGAGGCCGAGAAGCGCGACCACCGCCGCCTCGCGGCCGAACTCGACCTCGTGTCGTGGCCCGAAGAACTCGGTCCGGGTCTGGCGGTGTGGCACCCGAAGGGCTCCATCATCCGCAAGCAGATGGAGGACTACAGCCGCGAGCGTCACGAGGCGGGGGGATATGACTTCGCGTACAGCCCCCACATCGCCAAATCGATCCTCTGGGAAACCTCAGGTCACCTCGACTTCTACGCCGACGGCATGTACCCACCGATGGAGATGGACGGCGCCTCGTACTACCCGAAGCCCATGAACTGCCCGTTCCACGTCATGATCTACAAGAGCGATCAGCGCTCCTACCGGGACCTCCCCCAGAAGATCTTCGAGTTGGGCACCGTCTACCGCTACGAGCTGTCGGGCGCGGTACACGGGCTCTTGCGCAGTCGCGGCTTCACCCAGGACGACAGCCACATCTTCACGACCCGCGAGGACATCGCACACCAGCTCTCGGACCTCCTCGACTTCACCCTGAGCGTGCTCCGGGCGTTCGGCTTCGACGACTTCGAGGCCAAGCTGTCCACGAAACCGGCGGAGAAGTCGGTCGGCGACGACGAGATCTGGGAGTCTGCCACCGCCGGTCTTCGGGAGGCGTTGCACGCACACGGGCTCGAATACACCGTCGACGAGGGCGGGGGAGCGTTCTACGGCCCCAAGATCGACGTCGATGTGCGTGACGCGATCGGTAGGGCGTGGCAGCTCAGCACGATCCAGCTCGACTTCAACCTGCCCGAGCGGTTCGATCTCGAGTACGTGGGCGCCGACGGCGAACGTCACCGCCCGGTCATGATCCACCGCGCCCTCATGGGTTCGATCGAGCGGTTCTTCGGGGTGCTCATCGAGCACTACGCCGGCAACTTCCCGGCTTGGCTGGCGCCGGTGCAGGCAAAGGTGCTTCCGGTCGCCGAGGCTCACGAGGCTTACGCGGTCGAGGTGGCCGATCGGTTGAAGGCGGCCGGTCTTCGGGTGGAGCTCGACGCCGCCAACGAGCCGCTTGGAAAGCGCGTCCGGAAGGGCAAGGTCGAGAAGACCCCCTACGTTCTCGTCGTGGGCGACGACGACGCGGCCAACGGCACCGTCGGCGTGAATGCCCGCGGAGTCCAGGACGTCGAGCGAGACGTTGCGGTCGCCGACTTCGTGAATCGCCTGAGCGCCGAGGTCGAGTCGAAGTCGTGACCGGCCGCGACACGATGGCCCGCCTGTGGGCGGGCTGGCGGATTCCCTACATCCTCGCCGACGATGACGAACGTACGAAGGGTCACCCGGAAGGTTTGAGCCTGTTCGAGGGGATCGAACAGTCGGGGCTCGACGACTCGGTCAGCTACGTCGTGTGGCGGGGTGCCCGGGCCTTCGCGCTGCTGAATGCCTATCCGTACACATCGGGCCACCTCATGGTGTTGCCGAAGTGCGCCGCTGAGAATCTCGAGGACCTCGGCGCGGACACGTACACGGAACTCTTCGAGGGTGTGCGGATGGCGATCATCGCTGTGAAAAAGGCCTATCAACCCGACGGCGTGAACATGGGAATGAACCTCGGCCGGGCGTCCGGAGCCGGGGTTCCCGATCACCTTCACGTCCACGTTCTGCCCCGTTGGTCGGGCGACACCAACTTCGTCACGAGCATCGCGGAAGCTCGGGTTCTGCCCGAGTCACTCGCCGAGTCATGGCAGCGGATCGTCGACGCGTGGCCGAGCTGAACCGATACGCCGACGCCGTAACCTGATGCCGTGACCGACCCCGACGCTTCCGAACCGGACGAGCACTCCGACGACTACGTGGACGAGCTTCCCGAAGATCTCAACGCGGCCGACTTCGTGGGGCCTTACCTCTTCCCCAACAACAGCCGCCGGCGGGTGCCCGGGATCCTGTACATCCTCATCGGGGCGATCGTGTTGGTCCTGTGGGCCTTCACCGGCGTCGCTGACTCCGCCCTCATGAACGGTGGGATCGCGCTGGCTGGTGGAGCCCTGATCCTCCTGGGTCTGTACCACCTCCAGTCGGGGTGGGATCTTGCCGTCGACGAACAGGATGCCCTCGTCGAGGCGACGAAGGCGGTGGGCTTCCCGGTCGGCCATGCGTCGGCTCAGATGGCGTGGCGCGGGCTCCGCAGCCGGCCAACCTGGCGGATCCTTCTGTACTCGAACGAGTCTCCTCCGAGCACCCGCGGTTTCGTGATGGTCGATGGTGTCGACGCCGAGGTGATCACGGCGCTCGTCGAGGACAACCCCGAAGACTGGGCCGCGCTCGAGCCGGCTCAGTCGACCGCCGAACCCGAGTTCTAATTCAGCGACTGCAGGGTTCGCTCGGTGTGTGTGAGCCGATCGGCCGCCACCCGCACGATGCCGCGGCAAAGATCGATGACCGTGATCGACCCATCGGGAGTGGGCGCCTGTTTGTTCCAGTCGTACAGCGTCAGCATCTCGAGACGTTTCGCCACCTGCTCCATCATCGCCTCGATGTCGTTCAACGCGGCGAGGGCTGATTCCGGCCGTGGACCGGTGCCGTGATTGGCGACCGCGGCGACAACATCGCTGCCGAGTGGCTCGGGGTTCTTGTAGCTGGTGGTCCGTATTGCGTCTTCGAGAATCCGGACCTGGGTGAGAAACGCTCCGACATCCTCGGAAGCCGAGATGCCGTCGGCGCCCGCCCTGTCGAACATGTCGTCGATGCTGTTCGGGGGAAGCGCATACAGCGCGGCTGACCACCGTCGAGGCATCGATTTCACGGCTGCGATCAGGTTCGGCGGGAGCAGCGAGTCGTACCGGTCGGACATTGTGGGGAGATTAGTGGTTGGGTGGCACAACGTCGTTCGGCGCTACGGTGGTTCGCGAAACCCGGGTGTGTGAGCACGCCCGAAAGGAGCCACAATGTTCGACGGCAACATGCGCGAACAGGTCGACCGTGCAGTCCAACCGGTCGGCGCCGCCCTCGTCGGAATGGGAATCACCGCCGACGTCATGACCCTTCTCGGAATCGCCATGTCGGCGACCGCGGCGATCGTGATCGGTTCGGGTCAACTCATGATCGGTGTCCTGCTGATGGCGCTCACCGGGCTCCCAGATCTTCTCGACGGTGCGATCGCAAAGGAAGCCGGAACGTCCTCGACGCGGGGCGCATACTTCGACTCTGTCGCTGACCGTTTCACCGACATCGTGCTGTTCAGTGGTGTGGCCTGGTACCTGTCGGATGTCCGGGACGATCAGATGCACATGCTGCCCGTTGCGGTAATGGGTATGGCGCTCATGATTTCGTACCAGCGAGCGAAGGCAGAATCGCTCGGGTTCGATGCCAAGGGTGGGCTCATGGAGCGAGCCGAGCGGTTCATCGCTCTCGGCGTCGGCCTGTTCCTCGGCGCGTTCTCCGACACACTGCTCATCGCCACCCTCTGGGTGATGTTCGTGCTCACGGCGGTCACGGCGATCCAACGGTTCTTCAAGGTCTGGAAACAGGCGTCGGTCGGTCGGCCCACACCACCGCCTGGACCCATCAGCCGTCGTCGGGCGCGTGACGCTCGTCGATCGAGCCGGGAACCGCTGGCGCAGCGTTGGCGCCGTCTCCAGGACCGGCGTTAGCCACTCGGCGTCCACGTAAATGGTCGCCCGTCCCGACATCACGACCGGATACCGAGCGGCATCGATCGTCGCCCGCAGGCTCCCGCGGCCGGCTGCACGCCTCGGGATGAGGTACGGCGGCGTCTTTGCATCGTTGTTCGCAGGCGATCGTCGCGTGATCGTCGAACGAAACCTTCGACGCGCTCGTGGCGCCGACATTCCTGATGCGGACCTGAACCGCTCGGTCGCTCGCACGTTCGAGGCGTACGTGCGTTACTACATCGACAGTCTTCGACTCCCCGACCTCGACGATGTCGAGATCGACGAGGGGTTCGACTACGTCGGGTTCGACCACATCCAACGGGCGCGGGCGAACGGAAAGGCGCCGATTCTTGTTCTTCCACACCTGGGTGGATGGGAATGGGCGGCGTTTTGGCTCGCTCGGATTCATGACATCAAGGTGACGGCGGTTGTCGAACCATTGGAACCGCCTGAACTCTTCGACTGGTTCGCCGACTTTCGCGAGTCGCTCGGAATGGACATCGTGCCCGTGGGGCCGGAGGCAGGACCGGCCATTCTCGATGCGGTGGAGAAACGGAACACGATTTGTCTGCTCGCCGATCGAATCGTGGCCGGGGCCTCGGCCGTTCCGGTCGAGTTCTTCGGCGAGACCACCATGCTTCCCGCCGGTCCGGCCACGATCGCGCTTCGAACCGGGTCGCCGCTGCTGCCGACCGCGGTCTACTTCCGGGGGTCGCAGCATTTCGCCGAGGTCCGACCGCCCGTCGCGGCCGAACGACAGGGGCGCTTCCGCGACGACGTCACCCGAGTGACCCAGGATCTCGCACGCGAACTCGAACGGTTCATCCGGGCCGCACCAGAGCAGTGGCACGTTCTGCAGCCCGGGTGGCCCAGCGACTATCGAGCCCTGGGCCGACCGCTGCCCGACCACCTGAAGGCGATTTGACGATGCGGATAGGCATGATCAGTCCATACAGCCTCACCGTTCCTGGCGGGGTGCAGGGCCAGATCCTCGGATTGGCGCGCGCGATTCGGGCCCGCGGAGAGTCCGTTCGGGTACTCGGGCCCTGCGACGGGCCGCCTCCCGAACCGTTCGTGACTCCACTCGGCAACTCGATCCCGACCGGGGCCAACGGCTCGGTCGCCCCCATCGCCCCGGACCCGGCCGCTCAGCTGCGCACGATTCGGGCGCTGCGCGACGAAGACTTCGACGTGCTGCATCTGCACGAACCCATGGCACCCGGGCCCACGATGACGGCACTGTTGCTCAAGCCCGCACCGGTTGTGGCGACCTTCCATGCAGCGGGATCGAGCCTTGCCTACGAGGTCTTCAAGCCGCTCACCTCACGGGGTTCGCATCGGATCAATCGAAGATTCGCCGTATCCGACGATGCCCGACTGCTCGCGGAGGCTGCGCTCGGCGGAGCGTACGAGATCGTGTTCAACGGCGTCGAAGTCGCTCGCTTCCGCTCGATTCCGCCGCGCAAGGCCGAAGGCCCCACGATCTTTTTCGTTGCGCGTCACGAGGATCGGAAGGGGCTGGAGGTTCTCCTCGACGCGTTCAACGATCTCCCGTCCGAGACCATGTTGTGGGTAGGGGGCGTAGGTCCTCAAACCGTGGATCTCCAACGTCGATTCGCTGGAGATCCACGAATCGATTGGCTGGGCGAGCTCGACGAGAGCGAGAAGATCGCATGCATGAGGGGTGCCGACGTCTTTTGTGCGCCTTCGCTCGGCGGAGAGTCGTTCGGGATCGTGCTCCTCGAGGCGATGGCCGCCGAAACCGCCGTCGTCGCCTCGGACCTGCCGGGCTATGCGAAGGTAACCCGCGATGGCCGCGATGCCGAACTCGTCGAACCGGGGAATGCCCCCGCACTCGCGGCATCGTTACGGGCGGTTCTGTCCGACCGAACGCGTCGCGACGAACTCGTCGCCTCTGGAGCAGAGCGGGTTCTCGACTTCTCGATGCGGCGTCTCTCCGGTATCTACCTCGACGCCTACCGATCTCTCGTCGGGTCGGCCTGACACGGAGTGTGGTTGTCGACAGATCTGCCCCACGATGGCTCGTGCGCGGCTCTATCATGATCTCTCGCCCCCCACTTCCGAGGTGAGCAGTGTCCGCCCGAGTTCTTGCCATCTTTGCCCTGCCTGCCGCGGCCGTGGCCATCCTGTTCATCGCACTCGGCTTCGTCTGGTGGCCTTTCTTCCTCTTGGCGGTCCCAGCCGCCCTGCTCGTCACCTGGCTGCTCTGGCGTCGAGCCGACGCCTCGGTGCTGCGTAGCGTTGGGGCCCGACCGATCGCCGAGAGGGAGGGCGCTCGAATCACCAACATGGTCGAGAGCCTCTGTTTGTCCGCTGGCATCGACACCCCGACGATCATGGTGGTCGACGATCCCGCGCGGAATCTTGCAACGATTTCGGGCCGCTCGCACACGCTGTTGGCCACCTCTGGGCTCCTCGAGTCGCTCGATCCGATGGAGACCGAAGGTGTCGTGGCTCACGCGTTGAGCAAGATCACGACCGGTACGGCGTACTACGAAACTCTGGTGGCGTCGGCCGGCGCAGCCGTGCTCCCGGTCCAGCGGAGCTGGGCTCGAACGTGGGGCGGGGGAGAGGCCGGTGTGATTCGATTCGACATCTCGGGCGTGGGCCTCACCAGGTATCCGCCCGGTTTGCGATCCGCCCTCCTTCGCATCGACGAGGGCGACGTTCACGTCGCCGGGGCCGATGCGCTGGGTAATGCCTGGCTCGTACCGCCGACGCCCGAGCGAATCCCTCTCGAACATCGAATCGAAGTTCTCGGAGAGCTCTGATGGTTGCTCGTACACGATCACGGTGGATTGTCGCGCCCATGCTCGCCCTCGCATTGGTGGCCGCTGCATGCGGTGGCGACGACGAGGAAGTCGCCGAGACGACCACGAGCACCTCGTCGACCTCGACGAGCACCACCACCATCGCTCCATCCGTGGCGCCTACGACAGCCGCACCTACCTCGACGACCGCGCCGATCGAGGCCGGTCCTCTGTACCCCCTCAGCGGTGAAGCGATCGGCGATGACGACGCGCCGCTGCATCCGGCGGTCGTGGTGAAGGTCTCGAACAACAACGCCGAGGCACGAGCGGCGCTCAAGGGTCTCGACCAGGCAGACATCATCTTCGAGGAGCGGATCGAGCAGGCGAACACCCGCTTTGCGTCGGTGTTCCACTCGGGTCTCCCCGACGAGGTCGGTTCGGTGCGGTCGGGCCGAACCTCCGACGTGGACATCGTCTCCAATCTGAACAACCCGATCTTTGCCTATTCGGGAGCGAACGACGGCGTTCACGCCCAGCTTCGCCAGGCTCAGAACCAGGGTCTGCTCGTTCGAGCGAGCGCCGACTTCGCCGATCCGCAGTTTTCCCGAATCGGGACGTTCCGGCCTCCCGACAACCTCGTCGTGGACGTGGCCGCGCTGCTCGACAAAGCGTCCGATGATGCCGAACCGCCGCGCCCCATCTTCGACTACTCGGCCAATTCGATCGACCTCGGGGTTCCGTCCGCCGGCGTCGAGATCGCCGCCTTCACCCCGGCCAGCTACGTATGGGACGAGGCGATCGGGGGTTATCGCAGATATCAGGGCGGCGACGCCCACGTCACCCGCGAGGACGAGCCGATTGCCCCGGTGAACGTGATCGCCCTCACCACGACCTACCTACCCAGCCAGATCGACTCCACCTCGGTCGACGCGGTGACAATCGGGTCGGGCCCCGTTCTCGTGTTCTCGCAGGGATTCGTCGTCGAGGGGACCTGGACACGGGAATTTGCCCGCGACCCGTACACGCTCGAAACTCCCGATGGCCAGACGATCGGCCTTGCACCCGGTCAGACGTGGGTGTCGCTCACTCCGGCGGGCACGCCACGCGAATTGAGCCAGACCGAGGCCGACGCATTCGGCTGAGCTGTCTGCCGAAGTCGTCGGTAGGATTCGGGGCATGACCGAACAGTCGACGAACGAAGCTCGAGGCACGCAGCTGGTCAAGCGCGGGCTCGCCGAGATGCTCAAGGGCGGCGTCATCATGGATGTCGTCACTCCCGACCAGGCGAAGATCGCCGAAGACGCCGGTGCGACCGCCGTCATGGCGCTCGAGCGCGTGCCGGCCGACATACGTGTAGATGGTGGCGTGGCTCGTATGAGCGATCCCGAGATGATCGAGGGCATCCAGGCGACCGTGACGATTCCGGTTATGGCAAAGGCCCGTATCGGCCATTTTGTCGAGGCCCAGATCCTCGAGTCGCTCGGCGTCGACTACGTGGACGAGTCGGAGGTGCTCACGCCCGCGGACGAAGCTCATCACATCGACAAATGGGCGTTCACCGTCCCGTTTGTGTGCGGCGCCACCAATCTTGGTGAGGCGCTCCGCCGCATCTCCGAGGGTGCATGCATGATTCGCTCGAAGGGCGAGGCGGGAACCGGCGACGTCGTTCAGGCGGTCCGTCACCTGCGGTCGATTCTTGGCGACATCCGCAAGATCGGTCAGGCCGACCAGGCTGAACTCTTCGAATGGGCCAAGAAGCTTCAGGCACCCCTTCCGCTCGTTCGCGAGATCGCGGAGACCGGCGAACTTCCCGTGCCGCTGTTCTGTGCTGGTGGGCTCGCAACCCCGGCCGACGCCGCCCTCGCCATGCAGTTGGGCGCATCGGCCGTGTTCGTCGGATCGGGCATCTTCAAGAGTGCCGACCCGGCACCTCGTGCCCGCGCCATCGTGGAGGCCACAACCAACTTCAAGGATGCGTCGATCCTGGCAAAGGTTTCCCGCGGCCTCGGTGCGCCCATGACCGGCATCGGTATGGACGAGCTCGACGTTCACTACGAGAATCGCGGCTGGTGACGATCGGGGTTCTTGCGCTCCAGGGCGCATTTCGAGCCCACATCCACAAGCTTGAGGCGCTGGGTGTTTCTACGGCCGAGGTCAGGCTTCCGGAGCAGCTCGACGACGTCGATGCCCTGATCATGCCCGGCGGTGAGTCGACCACGATGTCGATGCTTCTCGAGTCGTCCGGATTGTTCGATGCCATCGAGAAACGACTGGCCGACGACATGCCGGTCTTCGGTACGTGTGCCGGCCTGATCCTTCTTGCTCGTTCGATCGAAGACGGCCGCCCCGACCAACGATCGTTCGGACGTCTCGACATCGCCGTGCAACGAAACGGGTACGGGCGTCAGGTCGAGAGCTTCGAGTGTGACCTCGACACGACGGTGCTCGACGACGCTGTGCACGCCGTTTTCATTCGAGCTCCCCGCGTCATCACGGTCAGCTCGAACGTCGAGGTGCTGGCGTCGGATCATCGCGGCGATCCGGTCCTGCTGCGGGACGGCAATGCGCTCGGTGCGGCGTTCCATCCAGAGTTGTCCGACGACGACCGTTTGCATCGATTGTTCGTCGAATCCGTCGCATACTAGGACTCGTTCAAGGAGGTCGATCATGTCCGGGCATTCCAAGTGGGCAACGATCAAGCACAAGAAGGGTGCTGCCGACAAGAAGCGGGCCAAGCTCTTCGCCAAGCTCATCAAGCAGGTCGAGGTGGCAGCTCGCCAGGGCGGCGGCGATCTCGATGCCAACGCGACGCTGCGCACGATGTATCAGAAGGCGCGGGACAGCTCCGTGCCGCTCGACACGATCGAACGTGCGATCAAGCGAGGCACCGGCGAACTCGAGGGCGTCGACTACGAACCGATCACCTACGAGGGATACGCACCGGCCGGCGTTGCGCTCTACATCGAGGTGCTGACCGACAATCGAAACCGTTCGGGCTCGGACATGCGTTCGATCTTCTCGAAAAACGGCGGCTCGATGGCTGAACCGGGTGCGGTTGCATGGCAGTTCGAACGGAAGGGTGTCATCACGCTCGATCGGTCACTCGACGAGGACGACCTGATGCTCATGGCGTTGGAGCACGGCGGCGAGGACCTCGCCGACGAAGGAGACACCTGGTCGCTCACGTGCGCTCCAACCGACCTCAATGGTCTGCGCGATGCGCTCGAGGCAAATGGCGTGGAGTTCGAGAACGCCGACCTCACGATGATGCCGACATCAACGGTCGAGGTGAGCGACTCCGCCGACGCCAAGGCGATTCTGCGCCTGATCGACGCCCTGGACGACAACGACGATGTTCAGGACGTGTACGCCAACTTCGACATGCCCGACGAGGTTCTCCAAGCCGCCGCTGCGGAATAGGGAAGAACCTCCCGCTCGTTCCTCGCTCCTGGTTCTCGACCGGAAGTGTCGAGGTTAACTGGGACCGATGACCAGCGTTCCGTTGTGACCGCCGAATCCGAACGAATTGGACATGGTGGGGCCCGGCGTCCAGGGGCGAGCTTCGCCCGTCACGAGGTCGAACTCGGGCATCTCCGGATCGTCGATGTTGTGACCAACGGTTGGGGGGATCAGCCCATGTTGCATCGACAGGACGACCGCAGCGGCCTCGATCGCACCAGCCGCACCGAGTGCGTGTCCGGTGACTCCCTTCGTCGATGTCACGGCGGGCCGGTCGGGGCCACCGAACACCTTGTTGATGGCCTCGGCCTCGGCCGCATCGTTGAGCGGCGTAGAGGTGCCGTGGGCATTGATGTGCACGATGTCATCGGCCGAGATCCCTGCGTCGGCGAGCGCAAGCTCCATACAGTTCACGGCGCCGACGCCGCCGGGCGATGGGGCCGTGATGTGGTGGGCATCGGCGGTGCTCGCCGCTCCCATGATCTCGGCGAGGATCGTCGCCCCGCGCGCTTCGGCGCGCTCCCATTCCTCGAGGACGAGGATGGCTGCACCTTCGGCCATGACGAAGCCATTGCGTTCGACGTCGAAAGGCATCGATCGGTTGTTGGGTGAGAGGGCGGTCATGTTGCGGAAGCCGGCAAGCGCGGTGACCGTGAACGACGCTTCACTTCCGCCCGCCATCACGGCATCGCAGCGACCGCTGGCGATCCAGCGGGCACCGTTGCCGATCGAGTGGGTTCCGGCGGCGCAGGCGGTGACGGTATTCTCCGCCGGACCCTGCCAGCCGTATTTCATGGACAGGCCGCCGGCAGCGGCGTTGGCCATCATCATCGGAACGAGGAACGGGGAAACCCGGCGCTCGCCTTTCTCATATCGGTTGATGATCTGGTCTTCGAGCGTGGTGAGGCCGCCAATGCCGGTGCCTACGAACACGCCCCGACGGGTCGGCGCGGCGTCGATCTCGCCAGCTTGTTCAAGCGCCTCGTGGGCAGCTGCGAAGGCGAACTGTGCAAAACGGTCGGTCCGGCGGACTTCCTTGGGGTTCTCGAAGTATGGAGTCGGGTCGAAGTCGTGGACACGGCGTTCGGCATCTTCGACCGGACCCTGGAGGCCGGTCCAGAACGCGTCCCGACCGATTCCGCACGGCGCAACGACGCCGACGCCGGTCACGGCGACTCGACGGCTATCCATCAGAGCTTGTTGGTGATCAGCTCGTATGCGCCCTTGACGGTCTCGATTCCCTCGAGTTCGTCCTCTTCGACGCTGACGTCGAACTCTTCTTCGAGCGCCATCACGAGTTCGACCAGATCGAGGCTGTCGGCGTCGAGATCGTCGGCGAACGAAGCCTCCAGCGTGACCTTGTCGGCCTCGACCGAGAGCACGTCGACTGCGCACTTGGTGAATCGTTCGAAGTTTGCATCACTCATTGTGTTTTTCTCCTGAATTGCAGGTGGCGTCAGCCTAGGGGCAGATGACGCCGGTGAGAGCGAATCGGCCTCAGCCGAGATCGCCGCGTCAGAGCCCCATCGCGAGGCCGCCATCGACCGGAAGCACGGTTCCGGTGATGTAGCCGGCCTCTTCCGACGTGAGAAAGCGGACCGCAGCGGCGATTTCCTCGGGTTGTCCCACGCGGCCGAGCGGAACCGCATCGGTCATCGCGTTGAGCTGATCATCGGTGAGGGCGGCGGTCATGTCGGTGGCGATCGGACCGGGGGCGACGACATTCACGGTGACGTTGCGAGAGGCGAATTCCTTTGCCAGCGACCGAGCCAACCCGTGAAGCCCTGCCTTTGATGCGGCATAGTTCGCCTGGCCGGCCTGGCCTCCGATACCAACGATCGAGGAGATGAACACGATCCGCCCCCATCGTTGCCGCATCATGCCCTTCACGGCCCTTTTGGCGACTCTGAAGCCACCGGTGAGGTTGGCGTCGACGACGCTGGTGAAATCATCCTCGCTCATGCGCAGCATCAGTCCGTCCTTGGTGATGCCTGCGTTCGAGACGACCACGGTGACCGGGCCGAGGGTCGCCTCGACGGTGTCGAAGGCGGCGTCGATTGAGGCGGCGTCGGCGACGTCGCAGTGAACCGCGAGGATGCCCTCTTCGTCGATCGGCGTCGATCGGTAGGTCGCTGCGACGGAATAGCCGGCATCCCGGAGCGCGCGAGCGGTGGCCAGACCGATACCCCGATTGGCACCGGTGACCAGCGCAACCCGCTGGTCGGTCAACTCATCAGGCATTGGGCTCCCACTTGATGACGGCTGAGGCCCACGTCATTCCGAAGCCGAACCCACCGAGTAGGAGTAGATCCCCCGGCGCGATACGCCGGTCGTTCACCGCAGTGTCGAGTGCGACTGGAATGGTGGCCGCCGAATTGTTCGCGGTTTCGCCGATCGTGACGACGGTCTTCTCCATCGGGATACCCACGCGGTTTGCGATCGCCTCGATGATTCGGACGTTCGCCTGATGCGGGATGAACCAGTCGATGTCCTCAGCCTTCACGCCCGCCTGTTCGAGAGCGTTGTTCGCGGAGTTCGTGACGGCTCGTACCGCCTGTCGGAAAACTTCCTTTCCGTCCATCGTGATCTTGCCGCCGTGGTCCGTGTAACCGATGTGACGAGCGCTGCCGTCGGCTCCGAGGTCGAAACTGAGCAGCGTCGGCTCGTCGCTCTTCTCGATCACCACCGCACCGGCGCCATCACCGAAGAGAATTGCGGTGCTGCGATCATCCCAGTCGACGTACTGGCTCAGCGCGTCGACACCGATCACGAGAACCTTGTCGAGCCCGGTTGCCAGAAGGCCGTTGGCGGCGGTGAGGGCGTACGTGAAGCCGGAACACACCGCCTGCATGTCGCACGCGCCGCCACGGATGCCGAGTTCGGCGTGAACCGTGGCCGACGTGCCCGGCATGATCTGGTCCGGCGTCGTGGTCGACACGATCACGAGGTCGATGTCGTCTCCGGTCAATCCGGCGCGTTCGAGCGCAAGCTGGCCGGCGTGGATCGCCATCTCACCGGACGACCCGCCCACGTGACGCTGGCTTATCCCGGTTCGTTCGAGGATCCACTCGTGGCTCGTGTCCATCATCTCGGCGAGGTCCTCGTTTGTGAGGACCTTCTCGGGGAGATGTGAGCCCCATCCGGTGATTCGACTGCCGTTCATGACTGACGCAGCCAGGCGATCGGCTGCCGAGCGGTGACCCGTTCGCCCGGAAGTGCCAGAAATCCCTGCACCTCGCCGGCGAAGGCCGACCGGACATCCGCGTCTCCCACCGTTCCAAGGATCGAGCCTCGGCCGATGGCGGACCCCGCCTCGATCGAGGGATCGGGCGTGAACACGCCCGCAGCGGGCGAAACGACCAGTCGTTCGGTTGCGAAGAGACGCTCGCCCTCATGGGTCGGCGTCGGGGATGCCGCACCCTGGCCGAGCTCCTCGACGAGTCCGTCGACGTCTTCGGGCGTCGTGACAGTGATGCGGAGGGCGTCTTTCATCGTGCGCTTGACGAGTCCGGTCAGCACGGAGCCCGGGCCGATCTCGATGAACGTGGTGGCTCCCTCGTTGTCGAGCGTGTGGAGTGAGTGGCGCCACCGAACCGGCGAGCAGAGCTGGGCGTTGAGCAGACCGCTCCAGTCGTTGGCCGCCCGGTGAGCGGTGGCATCGACGTTGGTTACCACGAAGGTGTCGGCCTCACGGAAGTCGGTTTGATCGATCGCTTTCGCGAGCCGATCCCGGGCCGGAGCCATGAATGGCGTGTGAAACGCACCGCCGACCGGCAACGGCATGGAGCGTTTCGCCCCGAGCTCTTTCGCAACGGCGCCAGCCTCGGCAACCGCATCCTCGGCGCCGGCGATGACGACCTGGCCGGGAGCGTTGTAGTTGGCGACCCATACGTCGCCCGCAACACGAGCGCAGGCGATGTCGACCTGATCGTCGTCGAGGCCGAGCACCGCGGCCATCGTGCCTGCCTGGGTATCGGCGGCTGTTTGCATCGCATCGCCGCGTTCGGCGACGAGGCGAACCGCGTCCTCGTAGTCGAGAACGCCTGCCGCCGTGAGCGCGCTGTATTCGCCGAGGCTGTGGCCGGCGTGACCCACGGCTTCGACGCCCACACGGGTCACGGCGTCGAGGGCGACCATCGACAATACGAACGTTGTCAGCTGGCTGTTGTGGGTGAGTCTGAGTGTGTCGGCGTCGGCGTGGAGCAGGAGCTCTGCCACGTCGCGGCCAGCGACTTCACTCGCTTCCTCGACCAGTTCCCACGAGGGATGTTCGGTCCAGGGTGTACCCATGCCGGGGGTCTGGGACCCCTGACCGGGATACATGAAGACGATCATGTGTCGAACCTCAGGTTCTTCTGCAGAGGGCGCGGATGTGGAAACGGTACGCAGTCCGCGGCCGCTTGACCACTTACTCATGAGTAAAAAGCGTGCCCGGGGTGGGACTTGAACCCACACGACCCGAAGGCCGGGGGATTTTGAATCCCCTGCGTCTGCCAATTCCGCCACCCGGGCTGGATAGCGCCATTCACGATACAACCGTCGCTCACAGGTCCGGCGCGTCGTGGTCGGCCCGGGGGGCGTCGCACTCCGATGACTGCCCAAACGTATGATGTCGGGCGTGAAGAGGTCGATGATCGAGCGAAAACTCAAAGAGATCTCCGACGAGCTGCGCCGCACTCGCGAGGAACATCGGGTATCGACCGAACAGTTGGCGCACCTCGCCAACGAGGCCGACGAAGCGCGGATCCGGTCCATGGTGTCCGAGACCCCGTTGTCGGAGCAGTCATTTCACGAGGCCTCACGGCATGCTGATGCCATGCGCCGCCATCATTCCGATCTCGAGACCAAGATCTCTGGCCTCGAACAACGACAGGACGATCTTCTCGACCAGATGATGTCGTCGTGAGCGACCGACCATCACCCACGATCGTCGTGGCGGAAGACGAAGCAATCATCCGCCTCGACCTGGTCGAAACCCTCCGCGAAGAGGGATACGACGTGATCGGGCAGACCGGTCGGGGCGACGAAGCCATCCAGCTCGTGAACGAGCTGGGTCCTGACTTGGCAATTCTCGACGTTCGGATGCCCGGCCTCGACGGAATCGAGGTCGCCCGGGAGATCGGCGAGGCACGCACTGCCGCGGTACTGATCCTCACGGCTTTTGGTCAGCGGGAGTTGGTCGAGCGCGCCGCCGAGGCGGGCGCATTGGCATACCTCGTCAAGCCGTGGCTGCGAAGCGATCTCGTTCCGGCCATCGAGATGGCGTTGGCACGTCATCGCGAAGTGGTTGAGTTGTCCGAGCAGAACGTCAACCTCGCCGATCAGCTCGAAACTCGGAAGGCCGTCGACCGCGCCAAGGGCATCCTCATGGACGTCCATGCGATGTCCGAGGCAGAGGCGTTTCGTTTCGTGCAAACGACCGCGATGGGATCGCGCCGCTCGATGCGCGAGGTGGCCGACGAAATCATCGAGGGCACGCTCACCCCCTGACGCGCTCCGCGGGCTCGCTCGCTAGTGTCCAACGCGTGTCCAAGCCTCTGCTGCTCATCGACGGAAACTCGCTCACGTATCGGGCCTTCTTCGCCCTTCCCACCGACATGGCCACGGCGTCCGGCCAGGTCACGAACGCAGTGTTCGGCTTCACCTCGATGCTCATAAACCTCTTGCGTGACCACGAGCCCTCCGGGGTTGTGATCGCATTCGATCTTCCCGAGCCAACGTTCCGCCACAAGCGAAATCCCGACTACAAGGGCACCCGCGAATCCGCCCCCGACATTCTCCGCCAACAGATGGGACTGGTTCGCGAAGTGGTCGACGCGCTGTCGATCCCGGTCATCGAGGTCGCTGGTTTCGAGGCGGACGACGTTCTCGCCACCCTCGCGACCCGTGCCCGTGATGAAAAACGTGACGTCATCATTGTCACCGGCGATCGCGATACGTATCAGCTCGTCGAAGACCCACACATCAAGGTCCTCTACAACAGGCGGGGTGTGTCCGACTACGCGCTGTACGACGAGGCCGGCATCCTCGATCGAACCGGGGTGAAGCCAAGCGACTACGTGGCATATGCCGCACTTCGTGGCGACAATTCAGACAACCTGCCCGGGGTCCCGGGGGTGGGGGAGAAGACCGCTGCCAAGCTGATCAACACGTACGGCGGCCTCGACGGCATCTTCGAGGCACTCGACGATCAGACTCCGAAGCTCCGGCAGAACCTCGCCGAGAACGAGGATCGAGCCCGACTGAACCTCGAACTCATGGAGCTCGTGAGAGAAGCGCCGGTCGAGTCGAGTCTCGACGAGCTTCAGGTGGGCGAGCCCGATCATGACGAGATCCGGCGTCTGTTCGATTTCCTCGAGTTTCGCAGTCTTCACGACCGGCTCACGGAAGTGATCGGTGGCGGCGACGGATCTTCGACGTCGAGTCGTGAGGTTCTGGAAGCCGAGGTGACAACTCCCGACACGCCGGCCGACGTTGTGGCTGCACTGTCGACCGTCGCCGCGGGCGGAACCGCCGTCGCCGTCGGGTTCGCCGACGACGACCCAACAGCTGGCGCAGCCTTGGTGGTCGACGCCGCGTCCGCGCAGACCGTGTTCGTCAAGGCCGAGCATTTCGCCGATTCCGGTGTGGCCAAGGCGATGGAGGCTTTGGGCGGCGACGCTGGCGTGGCGATGCACGACGCCAAGCCGATGCTGCGCCGCTGGCTCGAGGCCGAGCGAACTGCGCCTCACCTCACGCTCGACACCGCGATCGCGGCGTACCTGCTCGACCCGGCCGAATCGCGTTATCTGCTCTCCGAGTTGATCGAGCGATATACCGACTTCGAGCTTCCGGACGCGGGACCGGCCTCCACCGGTCAGCTCGACTTCGGCGAGAACACGGTCGATGTCTCGCTCGCTGCGGCCCGTAACGCCATTGCGGTCGACCGCCTGATCGAGCCACTGCACGCCGCGCTCGAGGCGCAGGGTCTTGCGCATCTCAACTCGAGCATGGAGGTTCCCCTGATCGCCGTCCTCGCCCGGATGGAGGCGATCGGCGTCGGGGTCGATGTCGCCGAGCTCACCCGTCTCCGCGATCACCTGACCTCCGAGGTCGACCGGTTGCGTGCGCTCATTCACGAGGACGCAGGCGAAGAGTTCAATGTGAATTCGACCAAGCAGCTCCGGGAAATTCTGTTCGAGCGGCTGGAACTCACGCCGCAGAAGAAGACGAAGACCGGATACTCCACCGACGCGGCATCGCTCGAAAAGCTGAAGGGTGAACACCCGATCATCGACCACCTCCTCGACTACCGCGAGGTCGAGAAGCTTCGATCCACCTACGGCGAAGGACTTCTTGCCGAGGTCGGTCCCGGCGACCGCATTCGGGCCACGTTCAACCAAACGGTCGCTCGAACCGGGCGCCTCAGCTCCGACGCGCCGAATCTGCACAACATCCCCGTCCGCTCCGAGATGGGGCGCACCTTTCGCAAAGCCTTCGTACCCGCCGACGGTTTCGAGTTCCTGGTCGCCGACTACAACCAGATCGAACTGCGGTGCATCGCCCACCTCGCCGAGGATCCCGGGCTGATCGGCGCATTCGAGGCCGGAGATGACATCCACACGGCCACCGCGTCCCGGATCTTCGACATCGGCCCCGACGACGTCAGTATCGAACAGCGCTCCAAGTCGAAGATGGTTTCCTACGGGCTGGCCTACGGGATGGAGGCATATGGGTTGGCGCAGCGGCTGAACATTGCTGTCGAGGAGGCCACGGAGATCCTCGACGCCTACTTCGAGGCGTTCCCGGCGGTCCGCAAATACATGGACGACACCGTGGCCGAAGCACGGGAACGGGGCTACACCGAGACCCTTTTCGGTCGGCGTCGCAAGATTCCCGAGCTCTCCGCAAGCAATTTCCGGGTCCGGCAGGCGGGGGAACGGCAGGCGATGAACGCCGGTATTCAGGGTCTCGCAGCCGACATCTTCAAGGTTGCGCTCGTGAATCTCGACGCCGAGCTGCGTGATGGAACGCACGAATCACGGCTGGTTCTCCAGGTGCATGACGAGGTGATTCTCGAGGTCACGCCCGGTGAACGCGACGAGATCGCCGAACTGGTGACCCGGGTCATGGGGGACGCGTTCGATCTGCGGGTTCCGCTCGCCGTGAACCTCGCCTTCGGCCCGACCTGGGCCGACGCCAAGGCGTAGTTTGCGCCCATGTCTCATTGGTTCGAAGGCGTCGCCGAGACCCTCGGCACGTCATACCTGAAATATTCGTTCACCAAGGGCACAGCCAACGAGGTCGACGCCATCATCGACCTCCTCGATCTGTCGACCGACGACCGAATTCTCGACGTTGGGTGCGGCCCAGGTCGGCACGCTCATGAACTCGCCAAACGCGGTTTCCGCGTTCACGGAGTCGACATCAGCGAGCGTTTCATCGACCTGGCCCGCGCAGATGCTCCTGGCGGGGCCACATTCGAGGTCGCCGATGCCCGGACATGGGCGGCCCCCGAGCCGTTCGACGCTGCGATCACCTTGTGTCAGGGCGCATTTGGGCTTGCGGATGGACCAGGCGCCGAGTCCGCAGTCGACCCCGATTTGTTGATTCTTCAACGAATTGCGGCGAACGTGGTGCCGGGTGGCCGCTTCGCGGCGAGCGCCTTCTCGGCCTACTTCCAGGTGCGCCACCTGTCGGATTCCGACGATTTCAACGCCGACAGCGGCGTCAACCACGAGCACACGACCCTCCGCGACGAGAGCGGCACCGATCATCCGGCCGAGCTCTGGACCACCTGCCTCACGCCTCGAGAACTGCGGCTGATGTGCACTGCAGCTGGCCTCACCGTCGACCACGTCTACTCGGCGAGCCCGGGGAAATACGGGCGCCACGACCCCACGATCGACTCCGAGGAGTTCCTCGTGATCGCCACGGTGGGAACCTGAGCACACGCACTAGCCTGATCAGGTGCGTTTTTCGCGCCGGTGACGTCGCGCCATCGCGGCGTCTTCCGTGACAGATTCCCCTATTCCCATCCGAAGAGCTACTTCATGTCCGACCAAACACTCACATCCGAATTCGGCACGTTCGACGCCGAAGGCAACTACATCCCCCGCCAAATCGTGGCGAACGACGTCGCCGACGCCGATCTCGATGCTGCATACAGCGCGTCGATGGTCACCGTCGAAGACGGCCAGCTCGTCGAGGGGTCGGTCGTCAAGATCGACCGTGACGAGGTTCTCCTCGACATCGGGTACAAAGCCGAGGGTGTGATCCCGAGCCGCGAGCTCTCCATCCGCAACGACGCTGATCCCTTCGAAATCGTCGCAATCGGCGAATCGATCGAAGCCCTTGTCCTCCAGAAGGAAGACAAGGAAGGCCGCCTCGTTCTCTCCAAGAAGCGGGCCCAGTACGAACGTGCCTGGGGCAAGATCGAAGAGATCAAGGAAGCCGAAGGCATCGTCAAGGGCAACGTGATCGAGGTCGTCAAGGGCGGCCTGATCGTCGACATCGGTCTCCGCGGCTTCCTTCCCGCCTCGCTCGTCGAACTGCGCCGAGTACGCGATCTCCAGCCCTACGTGGGCAAGGAAATCGAGGCCAAGATCATCGAACTCGACAAGAACCGCAACAACGTGGTGCTCAGTCGTCGCGGTTGGCTCGAAGAGACCCAGCGCGAACAGCGCGAAGAGTTCCTCGACAACCTCAAGCCCGGCGAGGTCCGCACCGGTGTGGTTTCGTCGGTCGTCAACTTCGGCGCCTTCGTCGACCTCGGCGGCATGGACGGCCTCGTCCACGTGTCGGAACTGTCTTGGAAGCACGTCGATCACCCCGGCTCGGTCGTTGCCGTCGGCGACGAGATCGAAGTCCAGGTGCTCGAAGTCGACCTGAGCCGTGAGCGCATCAGCCTCTCGCTGAAGGCCACCCAGCAGGATCCTTGGCAGGAATTCGCCTCCGACCATCGCCCCGGCGAGCTCGTCTACGGCCGTGTCACCAAGCTCGTGCCGTTCGGCTCGTTCGTGCAGGTGGGCGATGGCATCGAAGGCCTCGTGCACATCTCGGAGATGTCGGCGCATCACGTGGACCTCCCCGAGCAAGTCGTGACCCCCGGCGAGGAACTGTGGGTCAAAATCATCGATCTCGACCTTCAGCGCCGCCGCATCAGCCTTTCGATCAAGCAGGCCGCCGAGGGTGGAGTCGTGGCCGCCGAGTACCAGGAGCACTTCGGCGAGCACGCATACGACGATCAGGGCAACTTCATCGGCAGCGAACACTCCGAAGGCCAGGAAGCCTGGGAGGAGTACTTCGCCGAGCATGGTGGCGAAGCTCCTGTG
>JBPCTR010000038.1:0-33244 GCA_051011575.1 Acidimicrobiales bacterium
AGATCAGTTCGAAGCCGTTGTGCACCAGCTTCCGCTGCGTGAGCACATCGACGTCCCCGTTCGTGAACAGCTCATCGTCGAGCTGTACTCGAAGTAATACAACCACCAACAACAAACTCCCCGGGCACTGTCCGGGGTTCGACTTCGAAGTTCCGAGGAGAAACCATGCTGGTCATTCAGCGTCCGACGGTCGAAGCGGTCGGAGAAGAAGAGAACAACTCACAGCGATTTGAGATCGGTCCCCTCGAACGAGGTCTGGGCCATACGATCGGCAGCTCGCTGCGTCGCACGTTGCTCTCCTCGATTCCGGGAGCCGCCATCACCCAGGTGCGTTTTGACGACGCACTGCACGAGTTCGACACCATTCCTGGTGTCGCCGAGGATGTCACCGACATCATCCTCAACCTCAAGGACATCGTCCTGAAGGTCTACGCCGAGGAGCCGATCACGCTGCGCCTCGATGTGCGTGGCCCGAAGGACGTCACCGCTGCCGACATCCATCCACACGCCGACGTCGAGGTGCTCAACGGCGAGCTCCCGATCGCCTCGCTCAACGGTAAGGGCCATCTCGCCATCGACATCACCGTCGATCAGGGCAACGGCTACGTCAGCGCCGATCGCAACAACACGTCTGAGACCATTGGTGTGATCCCGGTCGACTCGATCTACTCGCCCGTGCGCCGCGTCGCCTTCGACGTGTCACCGACTCGTGTCGATCAGCAAACCGATCTCGACAAGGTCGAGCTCGACATCGTCACCGACGGATCGATCACGCCGCGCGATGCACTGGCCTCGGCCGGTGCGACGCTGCGTTCCCTTGTCCAGCTCGTCGAAGAGATGAGCGACGAGCCTCAGGGCCTCGAGCTGGGCGAAATGAGCCCTGTCGTGGCGGGTTCACCCGACCTCGAAAAGCCGATCGAAGACCTCGATCTCTCCGAGCGTCCCCGCAACTGCCTCAAGCGTGCCCAGGTCAACTCGGTGGGCGAACTCCTCGAGAAGACCGAGGACGATCTCCTCGCCATCACGAACTTCGGCCAGAAGTCGCTCGATGAGGTCATCGAGAAGCTTGACGAGCGCGGTCTCACGCTCCGGACGAGGGATTGAGCTATGCCCGGACGTCCGAAGAAGGGCCCCCGCTTCGGCGGTAGTCCCTCACACCAGAAGGCCATGATGGCCAACCTTGTCGCGTCCTTGATCGCCGCCGAAGCGATCACCACGACGGAGGCCAAGGCGAAGGCCATGCGGCCGATCGCCGAGAAGATGATCACGAAGGCGAAGAAGGGTGGCGTGCACAACCACCGCCAGGTCGTGAGGTTCCTGGGCGATCGCGAGATGGCCACGAAACTGTTCGACGAGATCGGCCCTCGTTATGTCGAGCGTCCTGGTGGCTACACCCGGATTCTCAAGCTCAACCCGCGTTCGGGCGACAACGCGCCAATGGCGCGTATCGAGCTCGTCTGAGCGACGTTGGGGTCGGTTCACCATGAGCCGCCGATCATGACTTTGTGGAAAGCCACTGTCGCGTATGACGGCAGTGGCTTTCACGGTTTTGCGGTCAATGCCGATGTCCGCACGGTGGCCGGGGAGATCGAGGAAGCGCTGGCGACAGTGACCCGATCGCAGGTCACGATCAGCTGCGCTGGTCGCACCGATCGCGGCGTGCACAGCCGGGGTCAGGTGATCTCGTTCGAAACACCAGATGACGGCCCGGTCTCGATCGAGGCAGGAAAGCTGCAGCATTCGCTCAATCGTTTGTGCGGCCCCGAAATCGCGGTCCGCGATCTGCAATCCGCTCCGGTTGGATTCGATGCGCGCTTCTCGGCGACCTGGAGGCGCTACCGCTACCGGGTGTCGACCGCTCCCATCGCAAATCCGTTGCTTCGTGACGTGGCATGGCACGTGCCCGAATCGCTCGACATTGCGGCGATGAACTCGGCGGCTCGCGCGCTGCACGGAGAGCACGATTTTGCCTCCTTTTGCCGGCGTCCTGATTCGATGCCCGATGGGGTGGAGCGGTCGCTGGTGCGTGAGGTGCTCGAGGCCGAATGGACTCGTCATGTCGGCGATGACGACTCGCTGTTGACCTTCGAAGTTCGAGCCACCTCGTTCTGTCACCAAATGGTTCGATCGCTGGTCGGTACGTGCGTCGACGTGGGCCTGGGCCGGTTCGACGCTGGCTCGATCCCCTCGATGCTTGACGCGAAGGACCGCCGAGCGGCCGGTCGGGTGGCTCCGCCTCACGGCTTGGTGCTCTGGGACGTCGGCTATTGACGGGAACCCTCCGGGGTTCCTTGGAGGTTTCGGCTTCGCCGAGACTCCGACCTCCCGCTTCGCTCCCGCAAGGCGACCGTGTCGATGTCCGCGGATGTCGGGCGGAAGCCCGACGTGTTGGGGGAGCGGAGCTGCGCGAAGCGACCGTGTCGATGTCCGCGGATGTCGGGCGGAAGCCCGACGTGTCAGAGCCGGGAGGCGATGCCCGACCAGACGTCGGGGTCGATCGTCATTCCGACGTGGGTCGACCGCACCTCGATGTTCGCGACGTGAGGAGATGTGTGATCGATACACGCGCGCCAATCGACGACCGCATCCCGGCGGCTGTGAAACGCAGTGATCGGTCGCTCGATCGCGTGGACTTCCCGTACGAGCGCGACATCGTCGATCTCGCTCATTCGTTGCTCGCCGTAGTGTCGGGCGGATCGGGTGAATCGCGGACCGCCCACAACCGGCGTGCCGAACGTGAAGACGGCGTCGACGAGATCGGGTCGATCTCGCGCGATCTCACGGGCAAAGACACCGCCCAAGCTCCACCCGACGAGGCTCACTGGGCCGACGCGTCCAGCCCGGTTTTCGATCACGTCGATCGCATCGGGGAGGATCGCCGCAACGTCCCCGCGGTTGCGACCCAGACCCCATCCGGATGTGTCGTGGCCGAGTCGTCGGAGGCCCGCGCGTAGCGGCGACAGGAAGGCGTCGCCGGTGCCGAATCCGGGGAACGTGACGATGGCGGCGTCACCTCGTGGGAGATCGTTCCACGAGAACAGCTGGTGCAGGAGTCTTGGTATCTCCCGAATGGCGCCGGCCTCCCGCATGACGGCGGACTTCCTTGGCGCCGCGAGCGGCGGGTCATGTTCGACGGTCTCCGACATCCGCTCAGGATGGCCGATCGGGTGTGTTGGTGGTGGCCGTTGCCATCAGGATTTCACGAGCCGAGCGATCGCAGCGGTTGCTTCGGTGATCTTTTCGGCGCCTGCGGCCTCACTTTCCGCGACGGCATCTCGTACACAATGCCGAAGGTGTTCGTCGACGAGCCCGATGCCGACACCCTGAAGCGCCTTGGTTGCGGAGCTGATCTGGGTGAGCACGTCGATGCAGTACGTGTCTTCCTCCACCATGCGTTGGAGGCCACGGATCTGGCCTTCGATCCGGCGAAGGCGAGTGATGTATTCGTCTTTCGAGAGGGAGTAGCCGGCCATGTGATCCTCGTCTCTTCGGTTTACGTCGATGGCATAGGGGGGTAGGGTATCAGTATGACACAAAAGGCGACGATCGATCTACCGATCGAGGGCATGACCTGCGCCGCCTGCGCGAATCGCATCACACGGGGGCTCAACAAACTCCCGGAGGTCGAGTTGGCGAACGTGAACCTTGCGTCGGCCAAGGCCCATGTGCAGTTCGCACCCGGGGTCGACCCGGACATCGACCTCCTCCAGTCAAAGATCGAGCAGCTCGGTTACTCGGTACCCGACGTCGACGATGGCGAGGATCTCGAGGCCGCCTACGTCGAAAAGGTCTTCCGGCGGTTGATCATCGCGGCCGCTTTCGCCGTGCCGGTGCTCCTGGTCTCGATGATTCCCTCGTTGCAATTCGACGGGTGGGAATGGTTCGCAGGAGTGCTGACCACACCGGTGGTCTGGTGGTCGGGCTGGCAGTTCCACGTCGCCGCCGCCAGAAACCTTCGGCATCGCGCGACGACCATGGACACACTCGTGTCGATGGGAACCGGTGCCGCCTATCTCTGGTCGGTTATTGCTCTTCTCACTGGTGTGGGTCATGTCTACTTCGAGACCGCAGCGGTGATCGTGGCGTTGATCCTTCTCGGGAAGTGGTTCGAGGCGCGTGCCAAGAAGCGGTCGGGCGATGCGATTCGTGCGCTCGCCGGACTCGAGGCACGCACCGCCCGTCTCGAAGACGGCAGCGAGATCGCTGTCGAGGCGGTCGAAGTGGGCATGCGGATCGTTGTTCGACCGGGGGAGAAGATTCCGACCGACGGGGTTGTGGTCGACGGGCATTCGGCAATCGATACCTCCATGGTCACCGGCGAACCCGTCCCAGTCGAGGTAAGCGCCGGAGCGGAGGTGATCGGCGCCACCATCAATACGAACGGGTCCTTCGTGATGGAGGCCAGCCGGGTGGGAGCCGACACGATGCTCGCCCAGATCGTGCGTCTGGTCGAAGAGGCTCAGGGTTCCACCGCAGCGGTCCAGCGTTTGGCCGACCGGGTTTCGGCGGTATTCGTGCCGACCGCGCTGGCCATCGCTTCCCTGACACTCGTTGGCTGGTTCCTGACCGGGCACGGCGCATCGGACTCATTCGAGGCAGCGGTCGCGGTGCTGATCATCGCGTGCCCCTGCGCGCTCGGTCTGGCAACGCCCACCGCGATCATGGTGGGCACGGGCCGGGGGGCCCAGCTCGGCGTGATCATCAAAGGCGGCGAGATTCTCGAGAACACACGTCAGATCGATCAGATCGTCGTCGACAAGACCGGCACGGTTACGGAGGGGCGGATGGCGGTGGTCGATGTGTTCGCCGCCGATGGTGTCGATCCCGCCGATGTGCTCGAACGAGCCTCTGCGCTCGAAGCGCGCTCCGAACATCCGATCGCTGCTGCCATCGCGGGAGCGACGGAGACCGATCTGACGATCTCCGACTTCGAGAACCGTCCCGGTCTCGGTGTGCGAGGCACTGTCGCTGGAGCGAAGGTCGAGGTGGGTCGAGCCACGATGTTCCGTTCGATCCCGCCCGAGCTCGAAGCCGCCGCCACCGCGGCGGAGCTCGCCGGCCGAACGGTCGTCCACGTCGGGTGGGAGGGAGACGCGACCGGTGCAATCGCCGTCGCCGATCGAATCAAGGACACCTCCGCCGAAGCCATCCGTGCCTTCCACGACCTCGGACTCAGTGTCACCCTTTTGACAGGCGACAACGAGCGCACCGCCAACGCTGTTGCCTCGGAGGTCGGTATCGACAAGGTGATCGCTGGCGTCATGCCCGACGACAAGGACGCGCTGATTCGTGAATTGCAGGACGCCGGCCACACGGTCGCGATGGTTGGCGATGGCATCAACGACGCTCCTGCCCTGGCCCGATCCGATCTGGGGATCGCCATCGGAACCGGCACGGACGTGGCGATCGAGGCGTCGGACCTCACGATCGTGAGCGGAGATCTTCGTGCGGTCGCCGATGCCGTTGCGCTGTCGCGGCGGACCCTCGCGACGATCAAGGGCAACCTGTTCTGGGCCTTCGCCTACAACACCGCCGCGATTCCATTGGCTGCATTCGGCGTGCTCAACCCGATGATCGCCGCCGGTGCGATGGGCTTCTCCTCGGTGTTCGTCGTGACAAATTCGCTTCGACTTCGGCGCTTCGCCGGATACCGTCCGGCGAGCGGCCGGACCGAACAGACGTCCGTCGCAAGCCCAGCTCACCAGGAGACCACCGTTTGATGAGCACCACCACGTACTCCGTCCCCGACATGTCATGCGCACACTGCGAGAAGGCGATCACCGACGAGGTGAGTGCAGTCGCCGGAGTCGAGTCTGTTTCGATCGATCTCGACGCCAAGACCGTGACCGTTGCCGGCGGAGCCGCCGATGACGCGATCCGCGGGGCGATCGACGAAGCCGGCTATGACATCGCCGACGCCTGACTTGAGCGTCAGAGGCGTTTCGGGAGAAGTGTCGTGACGCCGGCGGTCGCAGCGCACAGCACCGCGAGTACCACGTAGTACACCTCGAAGGGGGCAGAGGCCGCCAGCACGAGTGAGCCGAGCAGCGGCGAGACGAGTGCCGAGAGTTCCCTCCACGTACTGAACACCGTGGCCATGGCGATCCGTTCGCGCGGGCGCACCATGCGCATGAACGGGATGTTCCCGACGATGTCGATGAACGAACCGCCCACCGCCGCCGCAAACCACAGAAGCAGGCCGGCCGGGCGAGGATCCCCCAGGGACGCCAGGGCGAGCAGTGACACGACGATCGCGCCGTAGCCCACGATGATCACCCGCCGAGTACCGACGGATTCGGCGACTCTACGAACGATCGGGCCGGCGAGAAGGAGGCCCGCCACACCCGACAGGAACGCTCCGGCAACCCAGTCCGCGAGGCCGGCCTCCACCGTGTAGATCGGTGCGTACACGAAGAGCCCCACCCAGAACGTCGATCGCACGAACGTGATCGTGTACGCCACCCGCATCCGCTTCTGCTTCACGAAGTGGCCGATGTTCGCGAGCGGACTCGGTGCAACCGACTTCGGTTCGGTGATCACGTCGGAATGCCCGAGTCGCAGATACCAGTAGTACGCCAGGACGATGACGCTGATCCCGGCCGACAGGAGAAATGGTGCGGCGACATCCACCGCACCGGCGAGCCAGGTGCCGAGGAGTGGCCCGATCAACCAGCCGACACCGTTGTAGACCATTCGGTTCGACTCGAGCCGTGTCAGATCGTTCTTCCCGATGAAGTCCATCACGTAGAGCGTGAGCACCAGCGAAAAGGTCGACGCGGCCGCCGAACGCAGGCCGATTCCGATCACGAATGTGGGGGCTGCATCGATCGTGAAGAGCAGCGCCGCCGCGAACAACGAGCATATGCCGATCGTCATGACCCACCGCCGTTTCACCAACGCTTCGAGCCGGCCGAGGTTGAGCGTGACGAGCAGCGTGAGTACGGCTCCGATGGCGAACGCGTTGGAAACCGCCGCCTTTGAGCTGAGCCGCTCGAAGGCGATCAGCGGAACCGTTCCTACGATCAGCGATCGTGCGAGTCCCTCGAGACCCGACAATCGGGCCAGCCCCGTGCCCGTGTCCGGCGGGAGGTAGAGGAGCGCCTGTGGGCGATGAATACGCATTGCTCATCAGCCTCTGGAGGACGCGGCGACGCTCACCTCGGTGAGTCTGTCGTCAAAGCAAAGCGCCGAGGCGGATGATCAGACGGCGAGATCGAGGTGGACTCTTCCGCCCGGACCGGGTTCGGCCCAGATGCGTCCGCCCGAAGCGTCGACGATGCCCTTGGCGACTGCCAGACCGAGCCCGGCACCACCGTGGGCACGGTCGCGGGCTTCGTCGTGGCGCCGGAATGGCTGGAATGCAGCCTCGATGAAGTCGATGGCGAATCCGGGGCCGTCGTCGGTGACCGAAACTCGTGGACCCGGCTCCTCGACTCGGATCTCCACCCGTCCATGGTCGGGGGAGTGGCGGACCGCATTGCTCGCCACGTTCAGCAGCGCTCGATGGAGCTGAGTGGGATCCCCCACCACCGAGATGAGATCGGCGCCCACCACATCGATCGTGACCGAACGGAGATTGCCGATCGGCGAAAGGCACTCGGCAACATCGCGAGCAGCTTCGACCAGGTCGAACTCCTGTGATTCGAGCACCAGGCGGCCGGCCTCGAGTTGTCCGATCGTGAAAAGGTCGGCGATCAGGTTTTCGACCGCGTCGATGTCGGCTGCGATCGTGCGGAGGTACCGCTCCGGATCGGGCGCAACACCGTCGAGCAATGCCTCCGTTGCCAGACGCATCGACGTCAGCGGGGTGCGGGCATCGTGGCTGAGCGACGCGAGCGTGAGTGACCGCTCGCGCTCGGAAGCATCGCGTTGAGCGCGGGTCGTTGCAATCTCGACGATCATCATGTCGAGCGCCGACGCGAGCTCGCCGACCTCGTCCATCCGCTCGAGTTCGGCGCGGGCTGACAGGTCACCGGCGCCGACTCGGCGAGCCACGTCGGTGAGCGCTGCCAGATCGTCGGTGAGCGGACGTGCGAGCGCATGCACCACGCCGATCGCGAGGATCGTGGCGAAGGCGAGAAGAATCAGAAGGAAGTTGAGATCGTGTTCGCTCAGGAACATCGACTGACTTCCTGCGCTCACCGCGATCGCGACCAGGACGGGCCCGCTGAGCGAAGCGATGAGCATCCGACGCGAGAGCGAGCGCGGCGCGAAGAGACGCAGCACCGCGCCGATGGTGACCGTGACGGCTGCGAGCGCCACGATGAGGGCGTACAACCGAGTCCGTTCGCTGCTCGTGGGCACCATCACGATCTCGGTGGTGACCGTGGCCGCGAGCCCGGCCAGGGTGGCGATGACCGCGATGCCGATCAGGAACTGAACGCCCTGGCCCGCGCGGAAGATGGATCGAACTCTGCTCACGGTTCGAATCGATAGCCGACGCCGAACACTGTGACCAAATGCTTCGGAGCCGACGGGTCGTCCTCGAGTCGTCCGCGGAGCCTTCGGACGTGCACCGTCACGGTGCTCGGGTCCTGCCATTCGGTCGAGGAACTCCACACCAACCGGAGCAGGTCGTCACGGCTCATCGCCTCGCCCGGGTGCGACAGGAAGCAGGTCAACAGCTCGAACTCCTTGCGGGGGAGGTCGATCTCGACACCGCTCTTGGTGACGAGCCGACGCGCTGGATCGACCTCGACGTCTCCGAATGAGGTGACGAGCGGAGCGGAGTCGCCGTTGGACCCGGCTCGTCGCAGGACGGTTTTGACCCTGGCGACGACTTCACGGGCGGAGAACGGCTTGACCACGTAGTCGTCGGCGCCGGCCTCGAGCCCGCGAACCCGGTCGGACTCCTCGCCCCGAGCCGTGAGAAGGATCACTGGCATCTCCGACGTCGTCCGAATGAAGGACAGAACCTCGAGCCCGTTTCGTTTCGGCAACATGAGGTCGAGCAGGACGAGGTCCGGCTGTTCCTCGGCGATCGCTGCGACCGCCGACTCGCCATCCCCCGATTCGATGACGTCATAGCCCTCGGCGCCGAGATACTGAGCCAGCACCTCGCGCACCATGGGTTCGTCATCGACAACGAGAATGCGGTCGGCAGCCGATGGTGAGCTCATGAGATCCAAGGTAAACCTCAACGCGGGCGGTGTGCATGGCGAGCCCCAGCTGTTCGCAAGGTTGTAAGAACCAAGGGTGTCGATCCGCTTAGCACACCCGTAGACTCGTTCTTCGGACTCACCGCCCTCACTTCGCGGTGAACTGGCAGGAGCTGGCTGATGACCACCACCACACCGAAAATCTCAGAGATCGAGCGTGCATGGCACGTCGTCGACGCCGAGGGCCTCGTACTCGGGCGTTTGGCGACCGAGGTCGCGAACGTCCTCCGGGGCAAGCACAAGCCCTCGTATACGCCCAATCTCGACACCGGCGATCACGTGATCGTGATCAACGCCGACAAGATCGTTCTCACGGCAGGTAAGGCTGAGCGCAAGATGGTTTACCGCCACTCGGGATTCCCGGGCGGCCTCAAGACGAGCACGTACGCAGACGAGCTCGAGCGGGATGCGGCCGAGGCCGTCCGTCGCTCGATCAGGGGCATGGTCCCCAAGACCCGTCTCGGCGCTCAGCAGCTCACGAAGCTGAAGGTGTACGCCGGCCCCGAGCATCCCCACTCTGCTCAGAATCCCCAGCCGCTCGAGATCGCCCATGCAAAGGACCGTTCAGGCCAGGCCTGAGCGAGCGAAGGAACGACATTTCCATGGCAACCACCACTCCCATCCAGTCGACCGGTCGCCGCAAGCGCGCGGTCGCACGAGTTCGCCTCACCCCGGGCGACGGCACGATGACCGTGAACGGCCGCTCACTCGAGGACTATTTCCCGAGCGCCGTGCACCGCCAGCAGCTCACCGAGCCCTTCCGAGTCACCGAGACCGAAGGCGACTGGGACGTGGCGGTGACGATGCACGGTGGTGGCCCCACCGGTCAGGCTGGCGCGATGCGCCTGGGCATCGCGCGTGGACTGCTCGAAGTCGATCCCGAATTTCGCGACTCGCTCAAGAAGGCCGGATTCCTCACCCGCGACTCGCGGAAGAAGGAGTCGAAGAAGTACGGCCTCAAGAAGGCTCGTAAGGCTCCGCAGTACTCGAAGCGCTAAGGGTCTTTGCGGAACGTATAACGCCGACGATCTGACCGTGTCTCCACGATTCGGTACCGACGGCGTCCGAGGAGAAGCCTTCACATACCTCACCGAGTCGTACGTTCGCGCCCTCGGGGCTGCTGCTACCACGACGTTCGGAACCGAACGGCTTCTCATCGGCCGCGACACCCGCGAATCGGGCCCAGCGCTGATGCGCGCCTTCGCGGAAGGGTGTGCTGTCGCCGGCGCATCGATCGATGACCTGGGGGTGGTCCCGACACCAGCGGTGGCGCACATGTCGGCGGTGCACGGCATCCCGGCGGCGATGCTGTCCGCTTCGCACAATCCGTGGGCCGACAACGGGATCAAGCTCTTCGCTGCCGGTGGTCGCAAGCTCACCGATGCCGATCAGGCTCTGATCGAGGGGTCGGTCTTGGCTCATGCCGACGTTGCACCAATCGAGCCATCGATGGGTCACGTTTCGATCGAGCCCTACATCCAAGCCGTGATCGATTCGGTCGGCGGTCGCCGTTTCGACGCAACGCGGGTTGTGCTCGATTGCGCGAACGGTTCGGCGGCGACAACTGCGCGAGCGATCTTCGAGACCCTCGGCGCCGACGTCGTTGCCATCGCCGACCAACCGACCGGTCGGAACATCAACGACGGCGTCGGGTCAACCCACCCCGAGAATCTGGTAGCAGCGGTCGAACAACACGGAGCGGCCGTGGGCTTCGCCTTCGACGGCGACGCCGACCGAGTGATCGCCTGCGGCCCCGACGGCCAGCTGATCGATGGTGATCGGATCCTTGCGATGGGTGCAATCGATCGCCGCGACACAGGTCGTCTTCCGCACGACACCGTCGTGGGCACGGTGATGTCCAATCTGGGATTTCGACGCGCCATGCAGCGTGAAGGCATCGAGATGGTCGAGACCGCCGTCGGCGATCGGCACGTGCTCGAGGCGCTCGACGCCGGCGGCTACCTGCTTGGCGGCGAACAGTCTGGGCACATCATTCACCGCGATCTGGCGACCACCGGCGACGGCGTCCTGACGGCGGTGCAGCTTCTCGACGCAGCGCTGCGGCGGGGTCTCGCAGTGGGCGAGTGGTCTGCGTCGGTCATGACGAGCTACCCACAGGTTCTCGAAAACGTGCGTGTCACCGAGGCCAAGCCGGGATTCGTCGATGGGCTCGAAGGTGCGATTGCGGCCGAACAGGCTTCTCTCGGAGACGACGGGCGAATCCTCGTGCGGGCATCGGGTACCGAACCGGTAATCCGGGTCATGGTGGAAGCCTCCGAGCAGAGCACGGCTGCAGCCGTTGCATCTCGGCTCGCAGACGCGGTTCGCCTCCAGGCGCACCCCCCATCGACCGATTGATTCGTAGAATCAGTCTGGCGCGCCCCGACCCCCTCCTCGGGCGTTGCTGAAGGGACCCGACCCATGTGCGGAATCATCGCAGTCGTTCGAAAGCGTTCCAAGCGCCCGCGCCCCGCCGCGTCCGACCTCGTGCCCGTGATCGAACAGGCCCATGAATCGCTCGCCGGGCTGGTTGCGATCGACGCGGCCGCGCCGCTTGCCGCTGTCGCCCACGACCTCGAGGCAGCCGATCGACTTCTCCGCGGGACTCCCGGCCTGCAGTTTCTCCTCGCGGAGCCCGGCGCCTCCGACCTCATCCGCGCCGGACTTGCGAAGCTTGCGGTCGACCTCGAACGATTCGAGATCGAACTCGATCAGCACGCCAGCGTCGACTCGATCGACCTCGAGACCGTGAACGCGGCACTCATCCGAGTCAGAGATGCATCGTGGAGTCTCGAGCGCGATCGGCTTCGGGCGGCGACCGTGGTCGTCGACTTGGGCGGGCCGAGCATGAGGTCCGGTGCGATCGAGGCGATCTTCTCCGTGCATCAGGCACTATCGGCGCTCGACCGAATGGAGGTACGCGGACGCGACAGCGCGGGATTGCATCTGCTCGTGAGCGATCACGCTCTCGATCTCACGGATCCCGCCATCCGAGCAGAGATCGCCTCTCGCAACGAGGCGACGGACCTGTTCACAAATGCGGCGGTACGCGAGGTGGACGGCCGTCTGAGCTTCGTCTACAAAGTCGCCGCCGAGATTGGTGAGCTCGGCGACAACACCGCGTCGCTACGCGCCAGCATCCGCAACGACTCGCTCCTGCATCGAGCGCTCGCCAATGACGAGGCCGAGACGGTGGTGCTCGGTCACACTCGCTGGGCGAGCATCGGAATCATCTCCGAACCAAATGCCCACCCGGTCAACTCCGATCAGGCCGATGGCTCGGACCACGCGTATTGCACGGCCGTGCTCAACGGCGACGTCGACAACTACGGCGATCTGATTCGAGCAGAGGACCTGAACATCGCCGATTCGATCACGACCGATGCGAAGGTGATCCCGACGCTCACGTCGAAGCATCTCGACGACGGCCACGACATGACGGAAGCCTTCCGCCGGGCGGTCTCAGTCTTCGAGGGGTCGGTCGCGATCGGCTTGTCCAGCGCCGACGCTCCCAACGATCTGCTGCTCGCCCTTCGAGGGTCGGGGCAGTCGGTGTACGTCGGCCTCGCTGAGGATTCGTTCATCGTCGCGTCTGAGCCCTACGGCGTCGTTGAGGAGACATCGACCTACCTGCGCATGGATGGCGAGACTCCGGCGAACCTCGACAACCCAAATGCGAGCCGAGGGCAGATCCTTCGAGTTCGAGGCGAGCTCGCCGGCACCATCGAAGGAATCGAGCGGGTCGCCTACGACGGCACAGATCTTCCGGTCACCGACGACGATCTCGCCGTCGCGGAGGTCACAACCCGCGACATCGACCGGGGCGACCAACCCCACTACCTGCTCAAAGAGATCACGGAGGCACCGCGGTCGTTCCGCAAGACGCTTCGAGGCAAGTTGGTCGAGCGCGACGGCTTGTTCGGGGTCACGCTCGCATCGTCGACGATCCCTGAAGAAATCGCACAGATGCTGCGGAGCCGCAAGATAACGACCGTGCAAGTCATCGGTCAGGGCACGGCGGCGATCGCCGGACAGGCGGTGGCGTCTGCGATCCAGGCTGAGATCGACGGCGAACTCAACGTGAGTGCGATCCCTGCAACCGAACTCTCGGGATTCGGTCTTCGCAAGGACATGAGCGACACGCTCGTCGTGGCGATCTCACAATCGGGAACCACGACCGACACGAACCGCACGGTCGACCTCGTCAAGCAGCGGGGGGCCCGAGTGATCGCCATCGTGAACCGTCGGGGCAGCGACCTCACCGACCGTGCCGACGGAGTGCTCTACACATCCGACGGTCGGGATGTCGAGATGAGCGTTGCGTCGACGAAAGCGTTCTATTCCCAGATCGCCGCCGGCTTCCTGCTCGCCGTCGGGCTTGCCGATCTGGTCCTCGGGGACCGGGCCGAAACCGAAGAACGGCAGACGATGCTCTCGTCGATCCGGGATCTTCCTGCAGCCATGGAAGTCTGCCTCGGGCGCCGGGCGGACGTCGCGCGAGCGGCATCAACTCACGCCCCGAGTCGACGGTATTGGGCATGCGTTGGAAACGGTCCCAATCTGATCGCCGCCCGCGAGCTGCGAATCAAGCTCTCAGAGCTCTGCTACAAGTCGATGTCGGCCGACTCCACCGAAGACAAGAAACACATCGACCTGTCGTCGGAGCCGATGATCCTCGTGTGCGCCGCCGGTCTCGAAGGATCGACCGCCGACGACGTCGGTAAGGAGGTTGCGATCTTCCGTGCGCACAAATCCGCACCCATCGTGATCGCCAACGAGGGCGAGACCCGCTTCGGCGCCGCCCTCGACGTGATCTATGTGCCGGTCGTGCACCGACGGTTGGCTTTTGTCCTGTCCACGATGATCGGCCATTTGTTCGGCTACGAGGCGGCCCTGGCCATCGACGCCCAGGCGCGGCCGCTGCGCGAGTCCCGCGCCGTCATTGAATCTCTCATCGATGAGACGCGCGGTGCGTTGTCTGGCGAGGAGTTTCTGGGGCGGATCGAACCCAGCCTCGCCCCCGTCGCCAGCCAATTCATCGACGGGGTACGCGTTGGCTCGTACAACGGTCACCTCGAGGCCGGTACCGCAGTCGACCTCGCCGCTCGGTTCCGCTACGCACTCGGCACCGTTCCCCTCGACACCTATCAACTCGAATTCGGCAAGGTCGGCACCCCGAGTGTCGTGATCGAAGATCTGATCACCTCGCTCACCGCCGCCATCGATGAGCTCACGCGACCAATCGACGCGATCAAACACCAGGCGAAGACGGTCACTGTGGGGATCTCTCGGACTGACGAGACGCTTCTCGAGTTCCCGCTGGTCCGGAGCGTCCTCGACGCCGGCACCCCGCGGGATCGTCTCAGCTACGGAACGATTCGCACGCTGGCGAACCTCGACCCGGCCGTCGCCGATGTCACCGGCTGGACCCGCTATTCGATCGATGGGGTCGACGACACGAATGGCGGAACCATCACTGTCGTCGACCGCGGCGGAATCTCGACGACCATCCCGAGCCGTACCGATCGTTCGCCAGTGCTCCGCGGCACGAAGAAGCGCGTCGCCGAGGAACGCGAGGTCCTTGTTGCTCGCGGACGGTCCGATGGCAGGGCGATCGTCATGGTCCCCGAGGTGAAGGACAACGAAACGACCGGCATGACCCTGCTGCACATCGAGCTGCCCGACCACTTGACTCCCGAGGTGATGCGTGGCGTGCTTCAGGGCTACCGCAATCGGTTCTCCGCCCTTCATGGCGCGGTCACGGAAACCGAGGAGACTTTCCGAGTCGATCGACTTCGCGAAGAGTCGGTCGGAGATCTCCTGTGGGTGTCGATCCAGGAGCTCGCCGATCGCTGGCGATCCTGATCCATTCCGCCAGCGCTTCGCAGCCGGTGGTAGAAACACCCACGTGAGCGACTTCTCCAACCCTGTTGTCGACGTGCGCGGCTTGCCACGGCTCGCCGAGACCGACTTCGTGGGTCTTCACCCGAACCTGCTCCGGGTCTCGCTGATCGGACGAGCGATATTTGCGGTGATCGTGATTCTCGTCGCCGGGATCGCGGCGTCCCAGATCGATCCCTCATGGATTCCTATCGCTGTGGGCGCAGGTGTTCTCGCACTCGTGTGCCTGTCAGCTGCGCTGCGCTCGCTGGAGTTACGTCACATCGCCTACCAGGTTCGAGAACACGACATCTCGTTCCGCCATGGTGTGATCAGTCGGCGGGTGGAGACCCTTCCGTTCATCCGTGTGCAGCATGCCCGGGTGAACCGTGGTCCGATAGAGCGGTCGTTCGGACTCGCCACGCTCCAGGTGAACAGTGCCGGCCCCGATCTCACAATCCCCGGCCTCAGCGCCGACGATGCTGCGCGAATGAAGGATCTCATCGTCGAGCGTGCCGGAGCCCTCGTCGAGGAGCCGTGACTTCGCTCGACCGCGACTCGCTTTCATCGCCGCAACGTCAGTCGCCTCTTGCTGCTGTTTTCCTCGCCATTCGGGCGTTGCGGCAGCTCGGGATCTCGCAACTGGTCATCGGCGCGCTGCTGCTGGCGAACGCGCCGATCCCTGGTGGTGTCTTTTTCGCCGTTCCGGTCTTCATAGTCGTGGTCCTCGGAATCGGGACGGTCGCATGGTGGCGGTTCACCTTCTGCGTGGTCGATGACGAACTGCGCGTGACCCGTGGGGTGCTCTCGCACAACACGCTCACGGTTCCGCTCGATCGGGTCCAGAGCACCTCGATCAATCAGGAGTTTCTGCATCGTCTGGTGGGACTGGTGCGCGTATCGGTCGACACGGCCGGATCGTCGGAGGCCGAGTTCAACATCGACGCAATCGACCGAGCGCTCGCAGAGTCTCTCCAGCGGGTGGTCTCCGAGCATGTGGCAACCCCAACGCCGGCCGACATCGTGGGCGTCGAATCCGGCCAGCCTCCGCCCCCGTCGGTGCCCGATGTGATCGTTGCCCGTCGTTCACTCGGAGATCTGGTTCGCGTTGGAGTGGCCCAATCGCCTTGGACCGGTCTTGCTCTGATCCCGCCGATCGCCATCGTTGCCGACGATCTCGGTGGGACGCTCGGTGTCAGCTTTCCGGAATTCAGTGAGCGGGAGTTCGGGGTCTGGATCATCTGGGTTGCCGTGCTCGTATTCGTGGTGGGAACAATCCTCGGCTCGTTGTTGCAGGTCGTGCGGGAGATCATCGCCAACTACGACCTCACGCTCACGCAGACCGCCACGGGCTATCGGCGCACGTCGGGCCTGTTCTCGAAGACCTCTCGGGCCAGCAGCCTGCCTCGAATCATCCAACTCCGAACGACGCAGAACCTTGCCCAGCGACGGCTGGGCATCACCAACCTCACTCTGCCGACGATCGGTAGTGGCGATCTGGTTCTTGTCGGTTCAACCACCGAAGAAATCGAAGGTGTCCGAAATCGAGTGATCGATTCGGACGCACGGGTCGACACACTCGATCGTCGGATCAGTCCGCTTGCCATCTTCCTTGCCGTCCGGAACGCGGTGGTCATCCTGCTGATCGGTATGGCTGTCGGTCTCGTCACGATCGGCTGGTGGGGGCTGGCGGTGTGGATCCTGCTCCCGGTAGCGGTCTACACGTCACGCCGCTCGCATCGCCGAACTCGCTGGGGAGTGTCCGAAGGCGGAATCGCTCTCCATGACGAGACCTTCACGGCTGTCCGACGCGACATGGCTCTTCGCCGGGTGCAGACCGCGACCGTGCGGCGCAGCTTCTTCGAACGCCGCCGCGGCCTCGCGACGCTGCACCTCGCCGCGGCCGAGGGCGGGGTGTCGATTCGGCTCATCCCGATCGAGGAGGCCGAGGCGCTACGAGACCTCACGATCGGCGTCGTCGAGACCGACCGTCGCGCATGGATGTAACGGCAACCCTGCGGGTTGCTTGGGAGTTGCTTCGCAACTCCAACCCCAGACGGCACCGCTTCCTGTTCCTCTAGCGGCGGGAGTCGATCACTCCAGTGTCGAAACCGGCCAGATGCAGGCCGCCGGCAAAACGGGCGTGCTCGATCTTCGTACAACGGTCCATCACCGCTTCGAGACCGCCGCCGGTGGCGATAAGCGCTGCGTCCGGATTCCACAGACCGAGCTGCGCCCAGAACGTCTTCGCCCCGATTGCCACGGCCTCGCGGGCGACTTCGGGAAGGTCCTCGTTACGCCTGAACACGTCGACGATGTCCGGAGTTTCGGGCAAGCCGTCGAGGGAGCTGTACACCGGTTGCCCAAGGATTTCCGACTCGCGCGGATTGATGAGATAGACGCGGAAATCGGTCGAACTCGACAAGAGGTACGTGGCCACGAAGTTCGACGCCCTCGCAGGGTTGGAGCTGGCCCCGACGATCGCGATCGACTCGGTCCGCTCGAGAATCTCGCGACGAGCCGACGCCGAGGGCGGCGTCCATCCGTCGAAAGGTGCGTGATCGGACTCAGCCATGTTGATCCTCCACGGCGCTGAGCGCCTGATCGAGGTCCCAGATGATGTCGTCGAGATCCTCGAGCCCCACCGAGATCCGAACCATGTCGTCGGAGACACCGCCGGCCGCGAGTTGTTGCGCCGACAGCTGTTGGTGGGTCGTACTCGCCGGGTGCAGGATCAGAGTCTTGGCATCGCCCACGTTTGCCAGATGGCTGATCATCCGCAGCGAGTCGATGAACGTGGCTCCGGCGTCTCGGCCACCGTTGACGCCGAAGGTGAAAATTGCTCCAGGCCCGGTGGGAAGGTAACGATCGGCCATCGCTCGATGCGGCGAGTCGGCCAGGCCCGAATACTTCACCCAGCCCACACGAGGGTCTGCGTCGAGCCACTCGGCCACATGCTTGGCGTTGGCGACGTGTTCGGTCATGCGCTGCGGCAACGTTTCGATGCCCTGGAGCAGCAGGAACGCATTGAAGGGTGACATCGAGGCGCCGACGTCGCGCAACTGCTCGCTCCGGACCTTGGTCGCGAAGGCGTACTCGCCGAAATTGTCCCACCAGCGCAAGCCGTTGTAGCTCGCCACCGGATCGGTCATGTTCGCGAACCGACCGTTGCCCCAGTCGAAGCGCCCGGAGTCCACGATCACCCCGCCGATGGACGTTCCGTGCCCGCCCAGGAACTTCGTGGCCGATTCAACCACGATGTCGGCGCCCCATTCGAGCGGTCGGCAGAGGTACGGCGTTGCGAATGTGTTGTCGACCACCAGCGGCACTCCGGCCGGGCCGGTGACGCTCGAGATTCCATCGAGGTCGGCGACCTCACCCGATGGGTTGGCGATGATCTCGGTGAACACCGCTCTTGTGCGATCGTCGATGGCACCTCGCACGGCCGACTGGTCGTTGGCGGACACAAAACGAGTGTCGATGCCCAACCGTCGGAGGGTCACGTCGAACTGCGTGACCGTGCCCCCGTAGAGCGACGCGTTGGCCACGATGTTGTCGCCCGCTTCGGCGAGTGCCGTGATGGCGAGGAACTCGGCCGCCTGCCCCGATGCGGTGGCGACGGCGCCAATGCCACCTTCGAGGCTCGCCATCCGCTCCTCGAACGCCGCAACCGTGGGGTTGGAGATCCGGGTGTAGATCGTCCCGTACTTCTGGAGCGCGAAGAGGTCGGCGGCGTCCCGGGTGTTCTCGAATACGAAGCTCGTCGACTGGTACACGGGCACCGCTCGGGCACCGGTGGTTGGGTCGGGTCTCGCACCGGCGTGGAGGGCGCGGGTTCGAAACCCCCATTCGTGATCTGCCATGAGTCCGAAACTACCCGAGCACCATGGATAGTCCCGCGGCGAGGGACATCCCGTACGATTGCCCGGTGATCGGAATTGGCACCGACCTGGTCGAGATCGAACGGTTTCGAACGACGCTCGAGCGCACACCGGGAATACGGGACCGCTCGTTCACCGCGGACGAGCGCGAATACGCCGACGCCAGAAACGATCCGACCGAGCGATACGCCGTGCGTTGGGCAGCGAAGGAAGCCGTGATGAAGGCGATGGGTGTGGGCCTCGGAGAGGTCGCCATGGTCGACATCGAGGTCGTGCGCGCCGAGTCGGGTGCACCATCGGTCCTTCTCCACGGAACCGCAGCCGTAAAGGCTGGTGAGCTCGGCATCTCGGCCTGGAAGATCACCCTCACGCACACGTCGACGATGGCGCAGGCGATCGTCGTCGCGCTCTAGGCGGATCCGTGCTTCCGATCGTGACACCGGAGGAGATGGCCGAGGTCGATCGTCGCGCTCTGGAGAGCGAGCCCCTCGAAGCGATTCTGGAACGTGTCGGGGCTGCGCTCGCACGCGAAGCGATCGCGATGATGGGTGGCACCTACGGCCGGCGGGTCGTGGCGGTTTCCGGCCCTGGCCTCAACGGGGCCGATGCCCGCGCGTGCGCGGCCCTGCTGCGCGATCGCGGTGTTCACGTCATCGAGATCGATGCGCTCGAGGCTGCACCGCTGCTGCCGGCCTGTGATCTCGTGATCGATGGCGCGTTCGGAACCGGACTCACCAGGGAGTACCGCGCGCCGACGACCATCGCTCCAGTCCTCTCCGTCGACATTCCGTCAGGAATCGATGGGCTCCTGGGCGCCCCGCTCGGAACGCCTGTTCACGCCGACCGCACCCTCACCATGACGGCACTAAAGCCGGGTCTGTTGTTCGGCGCAGGACCGGAGTACGCCGGGGATGTGACCATCGCCGACATCGGGCTGGATGCGTCGTCGGCGTCCGCACATCTCGTCGAGGATCGCGATGTTGTCGAGTGGCTTCCGCCCACTCCCCGAAGCGCTCACAAGTGGCACACGGCCGTCCTCGTCGTGGCCGGCTCTCCCGGCATGACCGGTGCCGCTCATCTCGCGTCGAGGGGAGCGATGCGGGCAGGCGCCGGATATGTGCACCTGGACTCGGCGGTCACGTCGGACCCACAGATCCCTGTGGAGGTGGTCGGCTCTCTCGGAGGGCTGGGCGTGAAGACAGATCCGTCGCGCTTTCGAGCGGGCGTAATCGGTCCGGGCCTCGGCCGTTCGGCGTCGGCCGGCCAGCTCGTTCGCGCCGCGCTCGGTGCTCTCGATGCGCCTGCCGTCGTCGACGGCGATGGGCTGAATGCCTTGATCTCATCTCCGGAGGTCACGATCGATCGCACCGCTCCCTCGGTGCTCACACCGCATGATGGCGAGTTCCAGAGACTCACCGGTGCTCCGGTTCCTGCCGACCGGATGGCCGGGGCGAGGAGGCTCGCCGCGGCTCGAGGTTGTGTCGTACTCCTCAAGGGTCCGGCGACCGTGATCGCCGAGCCCGGTGGCCGCACGCTCGTCGCAAATGCAGGCGATGCTCGACTGGCCACCGCTGGTTCCGGCGATGTTCTGTCCGGAATCATCGGGGCGTTCCTCGCACGCGGTGTCCCCGCGTTCGAAGCCGCAGCTGCTGCTGCGCACGTCCACGGAGCGGCCGCGACCGCCGGCCATCGCGTCGGGCTCATCGCCTCCGACCTGCCGGACCTCGTGGCTGCCTGGCTCTCTACCAGGTGACGAGGAGTTGTTCCGGGCCTCGGAACGTGATGTTGGGCGAGGACCACAGGCGCTGATCGGCGACGAGGTCGAGTGAGGGCAGTCGTTCGGTGAGGGCCTCGAGCACGAGCCGGGTCTCGAGTTTGGCCAGATTCGCGCCAAGGCAGAAGTGGATGCCTTTCCCGAAACTGATGTTGTGCGCCGCGTTGGTGCGATGAATGTCGAACGTGTCGGGGTTGGAGAAGATCCCGGGTTCGCGATTCGCCGAGGCGAAGTTCATGAAGACGGGCGTGCCCGCAGGGATGTCGACTCCGGCGAGGGTCGTGTCACAGGTCGTGATGCGACGCCATGAGATCTGACTCGAGTTGAAGCGCACGACCTCATCGACCGCGTTCGGAATGAGGCTTGGGTCCGCACATATCTCGTCCCATTGCGAGCGGTGACTGAGCAGGCTCACAAGCGAGTTGCAGATCAGATTCGTGACCGCTTCATGACCGGCGAACGACAGACCGTAGAGCACCGATTCGACCTCGTGGTACGAGATCTCGTGGGGATGTTCGAGATGCGCGGCCACGAGCTCCGACGCGAAATCGTCGCCGGGTTTATCGCGTTTGTCGGCGGTGAACTCCCGACAGTAACGCCAATAGGCGACCATCTTCTCGGCGATCTCGACCTGCTCCTCCTCGGTCGGCTTACCCCAGGAAAATGCCTTTCGATCGCTGCACCAGTTCTTCAGGAGTTCGTCGTCGGAGTCGGGAAAACCGATGAAGCGAAACACGGTCTCGCCAGGCAGCGGGAACGCAAAGGCATCGATGAATTCAGTTGGATTGGGACCCGCCAGCATGGTGTCGATGAGCTCGTGACTGCGGCGGACGATGTACGGCTCCAGGGTCCGGAGCCGTCTCCGCGAGAACCCAGCGCGGGTGTGCACGCGGATACGGGCGTGGTCGGGTTCCGATCGGTTCGACATCACGGCAACCGGATCGAAGTCCGGGGCGGCAAGCACCTCGGCGGCTCGAGCGGAGATCGGGAAGACCGGGTTCTGCACGTTGGTCGAGGCGTACACCTCCGGGTTGGTGAAGACCTCGACGATGTCCTCCATACGCGTGACGACGACGTAGCCGAGTTGCTCGGCAAAGAAGATCGGGTGTTCCTCGCGCATTCGACCGGCGATGGGGTAGGGGTCGTCGAGGTAGTCGGTGTCGAGCGGAGACCAGGCATGGTCGACCGGACAGCCGGTCGGAGCAGACGCGACGGTGCTGGGAGCTTCGTGATAGCTGTTCACTTCGCCCATGAGCCGACCCTAACGAGCGCTCGGAGTTCGCGGAAATACAAACAGGTAGACGAGCGTCTGGATGCCGTACAGAGCCGCCGAGACCACCCATACGATTCGCATGCGGCCGAGCAGCGCTGCCGACCCGAGATCGCCCGCGATGATGGCAAATCCAACAGCGAAACCGATCGCCGTCGCGAGCTGGAAGATCGTGGTGCGGCCCGCGCCCGCCATTCCGAACCGAGCCTGTGGCACGTCGCCCATGATCGCGGCCACGTTCATCGAGAATCCGAGTCCGGCGCCGAGCCCTACGAACATCCCCGGCAGCCACAGCCCGATGACGAGGCTGGGGTTCTGGCCGGTGAGGATCCGGTGGAGCAACATCCCGGTCACGCCCGCAGCTCCGCTTACGACGAGGAGTGTACGTACGCCGACCTTGTCTGCAATTCGACCGCCGAGAATCGACGCGACCATTGCGATCAACGGTGACAGGGCCAGCGCGAATCCGGTCTTGCGGATTCCCCAACCCCACACCTCTTGAATGAACGTCGGCAAGGTGACCAACCATGCGAAGAATCCCAAGGTGAACGCGACCGCTCCGATGTTGCCGACCGCATATGTGCGGATGCGAAAGAGTGCGAGGTCGAGGAGGGGTGCGGCGTGGGACACCGATCGGATGATGAAAACGAGCAGAAGTGCACAACCGGCGGCAAACGTGGTAGCGAGCTCGATCGAGGCACCCCACACTTCGATCTGCACGATGCCGAGGACGATTGCTCCAACGCCGATCGACGCCATCGGCACACCGATCAGGTCGACGCTGCCACTCGCTGGTGGTTCGGACCGTTCGCGTAGCCACGTGTGACCGAGTGCGATCGTTCCGATTGCGACCGGAACGTTGATGGCGAAGATCGCACGCCAGTTGAACGCATCGATCAACAGACCACCCATCGACGGCCCGGCGGCGGCAGCCATCGCTCCCATCGCTCCCCACACCCCGATCGCGGCACGACGCCGCTCCGGGGGGTGGGCGTCGAGGAGCAGAGCCAATCCAGCGGGGTATTGAACCGCGCCACCGATCGACTGGATGATCCGGGCGGCGATGAGTGCGGGTCCGCTCCATGCGAGGGTCGCGAGAGCTGAGCCGGTGGCGAAGATGGCGACGCCGATGAGAAAAACCTTCTTGCGTCCAGCGCGATCGGCCCAGTATCCAGCGGACAGTAGGAACGAAGCGACGCCCACGTTGTACGCGGTGAGAACCCAGGACAGCGTTCTCGGGCTCGACCCTGGAAAGGCGTCGACGATCTCTGGGAACGCGAGCGCGATGATCGTGGTCTCGAGACTGACCATGAAGACCACGGTCGATGTGATCGCAATCGTTCGTCGCGATGTCGATCTGGCCACGGTTGCGTCGGAGGACATCACGCGTCGACTCGAATCACGCGCCGAGGCTAATGGCCCGGGCGTCGTCAGGCCGCTGAGGGCTCGCGTTCCGTCATTCGTTCGAGGTCGGCCGTCGTGTTGTAACGGTGACTCTCGTACGCGGCCCATCCGAGATAGAGCACGACGACGAGCCCGAAGAGCGATCTGAGAGACACGGTCTCGAAGTCGACGCGTCGGCTCACGGCGTACGCGAACGAGTAACCGGTCGCGAAGAGCGTGGAGACGATGAGCGATCGTCGAAGCGACCATGCGCACACCGGCGGGATGAAGACGATCCAGAGCCAGTCGTGCGAGAACGCATGGCCGGAGGTGAAGACGACGATGCCCATCGACCACAGAGTCAGGACCGCAGCGTTCGATCGCTGCCACCGCAGGCTGGTGTAGGCGGCCGCGCCGACGCCCATCAGTAGCGTGAGTGACGCGCTCCAGTCCGGGAGGGTCCAGCGGCTGCTCAGGGTTCGTATCGACAGGTCGTCGAACCCTTCAGGTCGGTCGGGCGATACGAGCGCCCCGACCCACGAGCGCCACAGAGCGGGGTCGAGCCAGACCAGCGTCAGAACGAACAACAACGCCAGGGGAACAATGACCGCACCCATCGCGCGAACGGGTCTGCGAGCAAGATGCGGAAACGCCGCCGCGACTGCCACGTGTGGTTTGAACGAAAGAAGCGCGATCATCGTGCCGGCGGATCTCCGCGAGCCCAATACCAGTCTGGCGCCGACCAGACCGGCGAGCAGCAGGCCGATCTGACCAAAACGGAACGTGGTCACGCCCATGGCGAAGATCAGCACGTAGGCCGCGGCTCCCAGATGACCCAGGTAGTCGGGTATGGCCCGATCGCGATCGATGATCGCAATTGCGCCGAACGAAGCGATCGCTCCGGCCAGCGACATCGCCAGCGCCGACGTACCGACGAGTCGGAGCTGGACGAGCCATGAGGGTGGGTTGAAGAAGTGCATCCGGCGTATGACGTCTGCATTCTCGACCTGCCAGTGGTCGCCGTAGGACACGGGGTCAGCGTGGAGCTCTGCGTTGAGGACCTCCGGATCGTACGGATCCAATCCCTTGTCGACGAGCGTCTGCGAGGCCTCCCATACCTGGAAGTCGAAGTGCTGGAGCGAGCCGTCCCAGCGGAGCGCAAAGACGACTCCGACCAGGACCAGGGCGAGCGCGAGGCGCGGCGCAAGACTCCGCATGGAAAACAATCGGCAACTGGGGAGCTTCATGTAGGTCGGCCCGGTCGATACCGTGGGGCGTCGTGACCGCCTTCGACGTCGTTCTTCTGATCGTGGGCGGCGCCTTCGCGGGAGTGATCAACGCGATGGCAGGCGGCGGATCCATGCTCACGGTGCCCCTGCTCGTTATCGCCGGCGTACCGGGGGTGGCGGCAAACGGATCCAATCGAGTCGGAATCCTCACGTCGACGTACAGCTCCATTGCGGGATTCCGCAAAGAAGGCGTCAAGGTCGCGGTCCGCACGATGGTTCCGATCCTCGGGCCTGCAATCGCTGGATCGCTGCTCGGCGCGTACGGCATCGGTCAGCTTGCCGACGACAACTTCGAGCGGTTGTTCGGACTCCTGATGATCCCACTGATCATCCTGACAGTACGCAAACCACGGGTGAGTGTTGGTGCCACCGTTTGGCCGCTGCCGTTGACGGTGACCCTGTTCTTTCTGATCGGCATTTACGCAGGTGCGATCCAGGCGGGGGTGGGGCTGCTGATCCTCACCGCGCTCAGTCGGTCGGGCCTTGACCTCGTGACGGCGAACGTGATGAAGGTGACCTTCAACTTCACTGCCACGGCGATTGCGCTTCCGGTATTCATCTGGCAGGGGAACGTGCGTTGGGGGCCGGCGATTGTGCTCGCCGCCGGACTCACGGTGGGCGGGTGGCTCGGCGCCCGCTTCGCCGTGCGTGGCGGTGAGCGCTGGATCCGATGGGTGATGATCGTTTCGGCGCTCGCGCTCGCGGTTCGACTGATCGCGTTCGCTGGGTAGGCTCGGCGCATCATGTATCCCGAAGACGACGCCCCGGAATCCGACCCGGTCGACACCGCGCCAGACGAACCGCCGACCCCTACCAGGGAGTCCGATTCCGATGTGCCCGCGGTCGACGAACTCGAGGAACGCCTGCGAGGCATCGAGAACGCCATGGCGTCGGCGCAGTCGGGAGAGCTCGACGTCGCGGAAGAGACTGTTGCAGCGCTCGAGGACCGAATCGGCCTTCCATCAGACTGAACGGCGCGTGCAGCGGGCCGGAGAAAACCAGGGGAACTGCCCATGAGAGTCATCACCACCCGCGACTCGGTGGATGAGGCGCTGGCGTGACCGCATTGGAGACCCGCGTGCCGCCGATGGTATGGGCGCTCCTGGCCGGCTTGATCGAGTTCGGGCTGTCACCGGTCGATTCATTGCTGGACGCCTCATGGGTGACCGCGTTCGCCGTGGTGATCGCTGTCGCGGGGATTGCGCTGTCGGCCGCCGGAATCGCCGAGTTCGGCCGCGCGCACACCTCGGTCGACCCGCACTCGATCGAGAAGGCGTCGACACTCGTCACGTCGGGTGTCTACCGGGTCACCCGGAATCCGATGTATGTCGGACTGCTCGTGCTGCTTGTGGCGTTCGGGCTGTGGCGCGGATCGCTGGCCGCCGTGTCGGTGGGCCCCATTCTCTTCGTTGTCGTGATGACCCGCCTGCAGATCATCCCCGAGGAGCGCATGCTCGGCGACAAGTTCGGCGTTGCGTATGACGAGTTCTCGGAGTCGAGTCGACGCTGGCTCTGGTGACCGCAGCCCTCGCGCGGTCGCTACCGTTCCGTGGGTGAGTAAGACCGCATCTGGGACACCAATCGAGGTGAACTACCCACCGGACCTTCCGATCACGGGGCGTCGCGCGGAGTTGCTCGATGCCATCCGAGACCACCAGGTCGTCGTGGTGGCGGGCGAGACCGGCTCGGGCAAGAGCACCCAGCTTCCCAAGATGTGTGTCGAACTCGGCCTGCACGAGACCGGGTGGATCGGCCATACCCAGCCACGACGCATCGCCGCTCGCTCGATCGCCGAGCGCGTCGCTGAAGAGCTGGGAGACGAGGTCGGTGGGGTGGTTGGGTACAAGGTGAGGTTCACCGACAAGGTGTCGCGCAAGACAGCGATCAAGGCGATGACCGACGGCATCCTCCTCGCCGAGATGCAGCACGATCGCCGACTGTCGAAGTACTCGATGCTCATCATCGATGAGGCTCACGAGCGAAGCCTCAACATCGACTTCCTCCTCGGCTACGTGAAACAGCTCCTTCCGCGTCGTCCCGAATTGAAGGTGATCATCACCTCGGCCACGATCGACACCGAGCGCTTCGCGGCGCACTTCAACGACGCACCGATCATCGAGGTTTCGGGCCGGACGTACCCGGTCGACGTCCGATATCGGCCCACGGTCGACGAAACGACGGGGGAGGCGCTGACCCAGACCGAAGCAATCGTCGATGCGGTGATGGAGTTGGAGAACGAAGCCGACGGCGACGTGCTCGTCTTCTGTGCGGGGGAGCGGGACATCCGGGAAGCCGCCGACGCGCTCGCCGAGGCCCGCCTCGACCGCACGGAGATCGTGCCGTTGTATGGCCGCCTGTCGGCCGCTGAACAGCATCGAGTCTTCGAGCGGGTCGACCGTAAGCGCTTTCGCCGGCGCATCGTGATCGCCACGAATGTCGCGGAGACGTCTCTCACGGTGCCTGGTATTCGTTACGTGGTCGACCCCGGCACCGCCCGAATCAGTCGGTACAGCAACCGCACGAAGGTGCAGCGGCTCCCGATCGAGGAGGTCTCTCAGGCTTCGGCAAACCAGCGGGCCGGTCGCTGTGGCCGAATCGGCCCCGGGGTGTGTATACGGCTCTACTCCGACGAGAACTTCATCGGTCGCCCGGAGTTCACCGAACCGGAGATCACCCGAACGAATCTGGCTTCCGTGATCCTTCAGATGGCGGCCTTTGGACTCGGTGACATCGAGAAGTTTCCCTTCGTCGATCCTCCCGAGCTTCGCAACATCCGCGATGGAGTGGCGCTTCTCGAAGAACTCGACGCAGTTGACCCCGACCGAGCAGGATCGAAGAAGTGGCTCACGTCGATCGGCGAGGAGCTCGCTCGTCTTCCGGTCGACCCCCGTTTCGGTCGGATGGTGATCGAGGCCTCCCATTCCGGATGTCTGCGTGAACTGATCGTGATCACCGCTGCGATGTCGGTACAGGACCCGCGGGAACGGCCGAGCGACAACCGTGAGCAGGCGGGCCAGATGCACGCTCGCTTCAACGAGCCCGGCTCCGATTTCCTGGCGTGGCTTCGCTTGTGGGAGTACCTCGAACAGGAACGAAAGGTGAGGTCGGGCAATCAGTTTCGGCGCATGTGTCGTAGCGAGTTCCTGAACCACAACCGCATTCGTGAGTGGCAGGACATCGCCCGTCAGCTCGATCGCTCGGCGAAGTCGATGGGATGGCCGGTCAACGCCGAACCCGCCTCTGCAGACAACGTGCACCAGGCGTTGCTCACGGGGTTGCTGTCGCACGTGGGTCTGAAGGACGGAAACAGCAACGAGTTCCAGGGCGGGCGGAACGCTCGCTTCATGATCGGCCGCAGTTCGGCCCTCGCGAAGAAGCCGCCGACGTGGGTGATGGCCGGCGAGCTCGTGGAGACCAACCGGCTGTGGGCGCACAGCGCGGCTCGGATCGAGCCCGAATGGGCCGAGCGAGCAGGCGAACACCTGGTGAAGCGCAGCTACGACGAACCGGAATGGGACCGCGACAAGGGCTCGGCGATGACGATCGAGCGGGTCTCCCTATACGGCGTGCCCCTCGTGGCGGGAAGGCGGGTGCACTACCGGCGGGTCGACGCCGATGCGGCCCGGCAGCTCTTCATCCACCACGCGCTCATCGAAGGCGACTGGGACACACACCACGCCTTCTTCGCCCAGAACGAGGCCGTGCTCGACGAAGTTCGACGTCTCGGGGCGCGTCAACGCCGCGATCTGTTCGTGGAATACGACGTGCTCTACGAGTTCTATGACCGTCGCCTTGGTAACAAGGTCACGTCGGGGGTCGATTTCGACCGGTGGTGGAACAAGCGGCGGCGCAACGAGCCGCGCCTTCTCGATCTGCATCTCGGCGACATCTTCGATGTTGAAACCGCAGGTGAAGTTGGGGACTCGTTCCCCGAGACCTGGGAGGCGGGCGATCTCGAACTGCCGGTCGAGTATGAGTTCGACGCGGGTTCGAGCACCGACGGCGTCACGGTGCTTGTGCCGGTCGAACTGATCGATCACCTCGACCCCGACGCCTTCGAGTGGAACGTGCCGGGCCTCCGAGAAGAGATCGTCACGGCACTCATGCGCACGATGCCCAAGACTGCGCGCAAGCCGTTCGTTCCGATTCCTGACACGGTGGCATCGATTCTCCCGGCGCTCGAGGCGGCCGACGGAAACCTGGTCGAGGCGGTTCGGCGTCAGCTTCGAGCGCTGTCGGGCGAGGCACTTCCGGCCGATGCGCTGTCGGTCGACCGGCTTCCCAATCACCTGCGCCCGATCTTCCGCATCGTCGACTCCGGTGGCGATCTGATCGCACAGGGCCGCGATCTTGGCGCCCTCCGAGTCCAACTCGCCCAGGAGGTGCGCGACGTTCTTGCCGGGAGCGACCACGACCTCGTTTCCACCGGGCAACGAGCCTGGACCTTTGGCACGATTCCCGAACAGGTCACCACCAGTGCCGCCGGTCAGGAGATCGTGGCCTTTCCCTCCCTCGTCGACGAGCACGTGAGCGTTGGGGTTCAGTTGCTGGCCGACTCAGCAGCTCAGTATGAGTCGATGTGGCTCGGCACTCGGCGTCTTCTACGCCTCAACGTGGGTGGTGCTGCTCGGCTGCTCGACGCACTTCTCGACAGAAATGCGAACCTCGCCATCGCATCGAGCCCACACGGTACGAAGGTTGCGTGGGTCAACGACGCCACCGACGCCGTCTTCTCGCGTCTGCTCGAGGACTTCGGCGGAGCCGTGAGAACCGAGCGGGACTGGGACACCCTCGTTCAACAGGTCCGGGACGCATTGCCGGACGCTGTCGACGCGCTCGGTCCCCCCGCGGTCGACATCCTTGTTCGCAGTGCCCGACTTCGGCACGAGCTGATTGGCAGCGCCGCGCCGGCGGTCGTGCCCGCCCGACGAGACATGCTCGAACACCTCGACCGCCTCGTGTACACAGGCCACCTGTCGGGCGTCGGTGCCGACCACATCGCAGATGTGGCGCGGTACGTCGAGGGCATCGAGGTGCGCCTGGCGAAGCTGCCCGACCGCGTTGTCCAGGATGCGCAATTGATGACGAAGTGTCGTGCGCTCGAAGCCGACTTCGAGCACTACGCCACGGAACTGCCTCCGTCGCATGCGCTCGAAGATCTCAACTGGATGCTCGAGGAGTTCCGAATCGCAACGTTTGCACAGCAGGTCGGGGCAAAGGGGAAGGTGAGCGAGAGGTTGATTCGTGCCGCGCTTCGAGCACTCTGAGCGCGCTCATCGCTGGGAGAGGTGCAGGGAACGTTTGCAATCGCCCTGATGCGGTCAGTATCCCTGGGCAGCCGACGCGGTGGCGCGTGGGTCGGAACGCCCGAGCAGGACGCCGTCGGGGCGCCGCTCGATCGCATGGGCATGGCCGAACTGGCCCGGCTCCGGGCCGATGGCCACTTCGTGCCCGCGCTCCTCGAGGCCCGCTCTCCACGCCGATTCCATCCACGGCTCGATGATCACACGGACGTCGCCGTGGTTCTGCCAGACGTCGAACATCGAGGCGTCGTCGGTCGACGACAACACGAACCGTCCGGCCGCGACGGCCTCGCCCGGATTCTGCGCGTGGCGGAGCAGGCGCGTAACCAGCTGTTGGACGACGTGCGGTTGGGCGTCACCACCCATTGTTCCGACCACGTGACGTAGAGAGCCGTCGGACCGCGTGATCAGTGCGGGCGAGAGGGTGTGGGGTGGCCGGCGCCCCGGCCCGTATTCCGCGGGATGGCCCGCCTCGCGGTTGAACCCGATGCCTCGGTTGTGGAGCATGATGCCCGTGCCGCCGACCACGAGGTGGCTGCCGAAGTCGCGTGCATTCGACTGGATCAGCGAGACGCCCATTCCTTCCCGATCGACGGTGGTGAGGTGGATCGTGCCGCCATCACCGAAGCTCCCGCCCCATGCGGCCGCGGCGTCGGCCGAGATCGCCTGCCATCGAGGCTCGAGGCGTTCGTGGGCGAGCAACGCGTCGCCGTCGGCGTGTTCGTGCAGGACTGCGCCCCGATCGAAGGCTGCCGCGCGGGCGGCCTCGATCATTAGGTGGGCCCACAGGGGATCGCGGGGATCGTCTGGCAGGTCGAGCTGAGCGGCGATCGCCGAGCCCGCCAACGACAGGTAGCCCTGAGAGTTGGGAGGAACCGTCCACAGATCGTGTCCCCACACCTCGATCTGGAGTGGACTCACCCAGCCCGCCGTCGACGTCGACAGGTCGGATTCCACGTACTCACCATCGCCGAGCTCGAGGAGTTGATCGCCGAACTCGCCGCCGTAGAAACCGCTGCGTCCCTCGGCGACGATCGCTCGCAGCGCGCGGGCTACGCCCGGTCGATGCACAATGCTTCCCGCCTCGATTCCGGCGAAGTCGTGACCTTCGACGGGAGTGAGCCGCTGGGCCGCCGTTGCCAGACTGGGCATGGCGGGGAAGCCGGCCTCGGCATAGAGAATCGCCGGGCCGAGAACATCGCGTAGGTCGAGCCGCCCGAACCGTTCATGCAGAGTGAGCCAACCGTCGACGCATCCCGGCACTGGCGCTGCGCAGACGTGGCCGCGATGGGGGATTGCGGTGAGCCCTTCGGCGCGAAGTCGATCGGGGTCGGCCCCCGAACCCGCCCGCCCCGACGCGTTCAGGACGGCAGGTGGACCGTCGGCGGAGTGCACGAGCGCGAACAGGTCGCCACCCATGCCGCAACCATGCTGCGACGTGACGGTGAGGACAGCGTTCGTGGCAATGGCGGCATCTACCGCGGTCCCCCCGGCTTGCAGAATCGCGACCCCCGCGCTCGACGCAAGGTGATCGATCGACGACACCATGCCGTTCGGTGCCATGACGGACTGGTTGCTCATGGTGAGGCCTCGCTGGTTGTGTACTCAGGTATTGATGAGATCGAAGAAGGTTGCCGGTTCGACATTGCCGCCAGACAGGGTGACGCCCACACGCGCCCCCCGCTCAATGAGTCCTCGATGGATCGCTGCCGCCAACGCCGAGGCGCCGCTCGGTTCCACGACGAGTTTGTGTTGCGCGAAGAGCGTTCGCATCGTTGACGCGATCTCGTCGTCGCTTACCGAGACGAAGTGGTCGGTGAGGGCGTTGGTGATCGGCCACGTGAGCTCGCCCGGGATCATGAGCTGCTGGCCATCGGCGATCGTGCGAGGCATGGCGTCCAGCTCGACTCGATGACCAGCCGCGCGGCTGCGGACGTGATCGTCGCTGGCGTCAGGCTCCACGCCGACCACGACAATGTTCGGGTTGCGCGCTTTTGCAACGGTGGCGCACCCACCGAGCAGGCCGCCGCCGCCGACACACACGAACAACATGTCCAGTTCCTCGACCTGATCGAACAGTTCGACCGCGGTCGTGCCCTGACCGGCGATCACGTCGGGGTGATCGAAGGGCGGAATGAGTGTGGCACCGCTTTCAGCGAGCACACGTTGCACTACGTCGTCGCGGTTCTCCTCGTATCGGTCGAATGGCACGATCGCCGCACCCCAGTGTTCGGTTGCCCGTCGCTTCATAGGAGGCGCATCGGAGGGCATGACGACGGTTGCCGAGTAGCCATGTAGCGCGGCCGCTCGCGCAATTGCCTGCCCGTGGTTGCCCGAGGAGTGGGTGAGGATTCCCTTCGCTCCCTGGGTCGGGTCGAGGGACGCCACCGCGTTGGTTGCGCCCCGGAACTTGAACGAACCGGTGCGTTGCATCGACTCGGCTTTGCAGAAGATCTGTGCACCGAGCTGCTCGTCGAGACGGGTCGAGGTGACCACGGGCGTCCGGTGTGCGTAAGGAGCGATGCGCGCTGCCGCCCGTTCGATGTCGTCGACCGTGGTCACTCCGCGATTCCTCCGTCGGCGTGGCCGAGCGAGACGGCGTCGAGAAAGCCGCGTGCACGCTCGGAGCGGGGATAGCGATCGACGAGTTCGTGGAAACGCCTCGAGTGGGTGATCTCGACGAGGTGGGTCAGCTCGTGCACGATGACGTAGTCGATCACCCAATCGGGAAACGGACGCATGCGATCGCTGATCCGAATGGTCCCGTCAGCAGGTGTGCACGAGCCCCATCGGTGCTTCTGCCGTGTGGACCACGCGATCGAGGTCGGCTCAGGGAGCTGGAATCGGCGGGCGAGGTCGGAGGCCCGGGCTGTCAGGTCGATCTCGCTTCCCACGCGTTTGCGTTCGATCCGATCGACCAGGGCACGAACATGGCGTTCGCGCTCGGCGGCGCGAAGCCGCGCCGGAACGCGCACCTCGATCACCCCGTCGACGATGCGGGCCGCGACCGTCTTCTTACGCCGGGACGACGGAATCACGCGTACCGGTAGCGGTGGAAGCGGAGCAGCCACGTGCTACAGGCGCTCGGCATCGTGGTTCGCAGCAACTTCGTGCTCGTCGACGAGTTCGATTCGTTCGCCGACGGCGATGTGCCCGTCCGGTTTCACCTCGACCCACAGAGCGCCCAGATTCGGGATTCGGCCCCGGCGATTGTCGGTGCGACTTTCGAGAAGATAGATGAGCCCGCCGTGCGCGACCGCAAGCGCCTCGCCTCGAGGGTCGTTGACCGTGGCCGCGATCTCGTGC
>JBPCTR010000039.1:0-5746 GCA_051011575.1 Acidimicrobiales bacterium
CTTCTATGGTGTCGACCCGATCCTGGTGAACGACCCGATGGTTGCGCTCGAGTCTCCGTCGTTGCTCTCCGCCTACTCGTATGCTGCGAACAATCCGGCGACTCTCGTCGACGTGGACGGTCAGGCCGGGACGTTCAATCCGCGGAACCTCGTGTACGACGCAGATCGGCCGGAGGTGAATACACCGTTGCTGGCCAACTCGAAGCGGCTGGCATCGATCACGACGCTCCTGAAGTTCAACTTCTCGGACGGCGAGCTGGAACGCTTCCGCCTGGTCGGGATCCCGCTCGTGGATCGGCGCTCGGCGGGAGACGGCAACCAAGGCGTGCCGCCGGGTGCAAATCAGGGTGTGCCGGCCGACAACGACTCGTCGACCTCGGAAGATGAGTCGAGCCAGATCGTCTTCGATCCCAGCGTCACCGAGGACGGAGTCGACGTCGACGACATCTCGATCTCCGGAAACTCGGCCAACGCCGACCGCGCGGCGGTCGACGCCAACGTGGCTGGTGACGACAGCACCAGTTTTGATACCGCCGAAATCAGCAGCGAGGATCTGGGCGACATCCCGTCCGGAGATGAGTGAGGATTCCATCGCCGGGTTCATTGTCCGCGAATCTCGTCGACACGCTCATCGAAGAGCGCGATAGTTAGGCAAGGTGTCCTTTTCACGAAAGGATCATTCTCGTGGAAGTGGCGGACAGCGCAGCGGCGACGTCAACGATCATGACGTCAAGGAGTGCTTGGATCGGGTGATCTTCACGTATGGCAGTGTCCTGTCGGTTGATCTGCTGGGCGAGGCCGAATTGGTGAGAGGAGACAGTTGAGCGGTCACGCAGCTGCAACGCGATCAAACGACACCTTGACAGTTGTCACATAACAAAGTAGTTATATCGCTATGGCAGCGATCACAACGGACATCGACCTCGAGCGGGTGCTGAAGGCACTCGCCAGTGCGCGGCGGCTGCAGATCCTCGAGTGGTTGCGTGACCCGGTCGCCAACTTCCCGACGCAAGAACACGGCGACCCGGTTGAACACGGCGCGTGCAACCAGTTCATCGTCGAAAAGCTCGGCGTCAGCCAACCGGCCGGCAGTCGACATCTCAAAGTGCTGGCCGACGCCGAACTCATTATCGCCACGCCCCGAAAAGGGTGGACGTACTACCGCCGCAACGAACCCATGCTCGCCGAAGTCGCCCGACGCATCGCCGAGATCTAAGGAGCACCACCCATGTCCAACACGTATGCATCACTCAACGGCAAAGTCGTCATCGTCACCGGCGCTGGCAAGGGGATCGGGCGCGCCATCGCCGAGCGCTTCGCCGGGCAGGGCTGCAAGCTCGTCGTCAACGACATCGACTCCGAGACCGTCGCCGAGACCGTCGCCGCCATCGAAGCCACCGGCGGCACCGCTATGGGCGCCATCGCCGACGTTTCGAACGCCGAGCGGGTAGGCGCCATGATCGACGCCACCATGGAAGCGCACGGCCGCATCGACGTCGTCGTCAACAACGCCGGCATCGTCAGCCCCATGCTGCACTTCTTCGAAGCCGACGAGGACTGGTGGCGCCGCATCATCGACGTCAACCTCACCGGCCACTTCCTCGTGTCACACCCGGCCGCCCGCATCATGGCCAAGCAGGGCGGTGGCTGCATCATCAACATGAGCTCCGGCGGCGCCACCAGAGCCCACCGGGCCTTCACGGCCTACGACGCCACCAAGGGCGGCATCGAAGCCCTCACCAGAGCGATGGCCATCGACCTCGCCGGCTACGGCATCCGCGTCAACGCACTGATGCCCGGCTCGATCGATACGAACAGCCAGGGCGAAGAGTACCGCAGGGTCAGCGGCGTCAACATCCCCATGGGCCATGTCGGCGAACCCGAAGACATGACCGGCGCGGCGCTGTTCCTCGCATCCGACGACGCGTCGTATATCACGGGCGACGTCATCAAAGTCGACGGCGGCATGCTCGCCCAACAGCGATCAGCCACCGTCGACATCCGCCCACCCGAGGACTTCCCGAAGGTCGAGGATCTCTAGCCATGGGAGTCCGTATTGGCGCAGACGTCGGCGGTACGTTCACCGACATCGTCATCGAGCTCGAGGACGGCTCGTACGAATCGACGAAGGTTCTCACCACTCACGACGCGCCAGAGCTCGGCATCCTCGATGGCATCTCCAAGCTCGCCGAACAAGCCGGCGTGTCACTGGCTGACGCCACCCAGATCACCCACGGCACGACCCTTGCGACGAATGCGTTGATCGAACGGCGCGGCGCCCACACGGCCCTCGTGACGACGCAGGGCTTCCGCGACGTCATCGAAACCCGCACCGAAAGTCGGTTCGAGCAGTACGACCTCAACATTGTGCTGCCGGCGCCGCTGATCGAACGACGCCACCGCCACACCATCGCCGAACGCCTCAACGCCCGCGGCGAGGTGCTCGTGCCCTTCGACGAGAATGGTTCGGTCGCCCTCATCGAAAAGATCGGCGAAGCCGGCTACGAGTCGGTGGCTGTGGGTTTCATGCACAGCTACCGCAACTCGGTGAACGAGCTGCGCTTCCGCGAGATGCTGTTGGACAAGCTGCCCGACATCGCCGTGTCGATCAGCAGCGAAGTGTCGCCCCAGATGCGCGAGTTCGAACGCTTCAACACCGTGTGCGCCAACGCGTACGTCCAGCCGCTCATGGCGTCCTACCTCATGCGTCTGCGGGATGAGCTTGCCGTACGCGGCGCCACCTGCCCGCTCTATCTCATCCACTCCGGCGGCGGCCTCATCTCGGTGGAGAGTGCGGCTGCGTTCCCCGTTCGTTTGGTTGAATCCGGCCCCGCTGGTGGTGCGATCTTCGCTGCCGACCTCGCCGCCCGATACGGACGAGACCGAGTGCTCAGCTTCGACATGGGCGGCACCACCGCCAAGATCAGCCTCATCGAAGACTTCACCCCGGCCACCGCCAAGACCTTCGAAGTCGACCGTACGGCTCGCTTCAAGAAGGGCAGCGGCATGCCCATCTCCATCCCGGTGATCGAGATGATCGAGATCGGTGCCGGCGGCGGATCCATCGCCAGCGTCGACACGCTCGGACAAATCCGTATCGGCCCCCACAGCGCTGGCTCCGAACCCGGCCCCGCGGCGTACGACCTTGGCGGCCTCGACGCCACTGTCACCGACGCCAACGTCGAGCTCGGCCGCCTGCACCCCGACACGTTCGGTGCGGCTGACATACATCTCGCACCTGCGAAGGCAAGCGACGCGATCGTGCGGTCGGTCGGCGAACGACTCGGCCTCGACGCCCGCACCGCCGCCTTCGGCATCAGCGAAGTCGTCGACGAGAACATGACGAACGCCGCCCGTGTGCACGCCGTGGAGAATGGCAAAGATCTCGCCGGCTATGTGATGATCGCCTTCGGCGGTGGCGCGCCGCTGCATGCGAGTCGTCTCATGGACAAGCTCGGTCTCGACGAACTGATCGTGCCCCCCGGCGCCGGCGTTGGCTCGGCCATCGGCTTCCTCCGCGCACCTTTCGCCTACGAGGGAGTGCGCAGCTTCTACACCAACACCGACGACTTCGATCACGCGGGAGCCAACGCCGTGTTGGCCGAACTCGCCGAGGAAGCCCACCGTTTCGTCCGCGAAGGCACCGACGCCGAGGAGCTACGCGTGGAGCGGCAGGTGTCGATGCGGTACAAGGGCCAGGGTTGGGAGATCCCGGTGCGTCTCGACGACGGCGAGTTCGACGAGCTCGCCTCCGAACTGCTCGCCGCCAAGTTCACCAAGGCCTACGAGGAGTTCTTCGGGCGGGCCATCGACGACCTCACCATCGAAGCTGTCAGCTGGTCGGTGCGGGTGGCGTCCATCGTGGAGCCGCCCGAAGCGGTCGAGCTCGACGATGCTTCCACCGAGGCCGCCTCGGCCAGGGGTGAACGCCCGATGTTCGACCCCATCGCCAAGGAGATGGTGGCCACGGCGATTGTTGACCGCAGCGCCATGCTGCCGGGCCTCTCCGTCGACGGGCCCGCCGTCATCATCGAAGAACAAACCACCACCGTCCTCGGCACCCACCATCGCTGCATCATGCAGGTGGATGGTTCGCTGCTGATCCGACGAGCGAGCGATGAAGGAGGTGTGGCATGAGCCTGAACGAAAACGACGAGCTGCACAACCAGGTGATGTGGAATCGGCTCATCTCCGTGGTGGAAGAGCAGGCGCTCACGCTCGTGCGTACCGCGTTCAGCACGTCGGTGCGCGAAGCGGGCGACCTGTCGGCAGGCGTGTTTGACGCCTCCGGCCGCATGGTGGCCCAGGCGGTTACCGGCACCCCCGGTCACGTCAACACGATGGCCGCCGCCGTGCCGCACTTCATCAACGACATCGGCCCCGAACGCATCTACCCCGGCGATGTCTACATCACGAACGACCCGTGGAAAGGCACTGGCCACCTCCACGACATCACGGTCACCACGCCGGTCTTTAAGAACGAGAAGTTGATCGCGTTCTTTGCTTCTACTGCGCATGTGGTCGACATCGGCGGACGTGGCTACGGGCCGGACGGCCGCGAGGTCTACGAAGAGGGACTGCGGATACCCATCATGAAATGGGTCGAGCGGGGCGAGCTGAATCATGACCTCGTCAACATCGTCAAGACGAACGTGCGCGAAGAAGACCAGGTCGTCGGCGACATTCACGGTCTCGCTGCGTCGAATGAGACCGGGCGACGGCGGCTGCTGTCAATGCTCGAAGAATTCGAGCTCGACAACCTCGACGCCCTCGCCGAGTTCGTCTTCGATCGCACCCGCTCGGCCACCATGGCAGCGCTGGCCAACGTGGCGAACGGCGAGTACGCCAACACGATGCAGGTCGACGGCTACAACGAGACGATCACCCTCGCCACCAAGATCACCGTGACCGACGAGGGAATGCACGCCGACTTCACCGGCACCTCGCCCCTCAGCAGCTACGGCGTGAACGTGCCGCTCGGATACGCCGAGGCCTACTTCACCTACGGCATGTTGGTCGCGCTCGCCCCCGAGCTGCCCAACAACTACGCCTCTCTGTTCCCCTTCACGGTGAGTGCGCCCGAAGGTGTGATTCTGAACGCGAAGGACCCGAACCCCGTCGCCGTACGTCACGTGTTCGGTCACTTCGTAACCGATCTGTGCCTCGGTGCGATCAGCCAGGCGCTCCCTGAAGTAGTCCCGGCCGAGGGAGCAGGCGCGCTCTGGAACTTCCAAGCCAGTGCGCGCTCGGCCAATCCCGCCGACCTCCTGCCCCCAATCGAGATGCTCATGTTCAACAGCGGCGGCACCGGCGCCCGACCGACGCTCGATGGGCTCACCGCCACTGCATTTCCCTCCGGCGTGCGGACGATGTCGACAGAGGCCACCGAACAGGTTGGCCCGATCATCATCTGGCGCAAGGAGATTCGTCCCGACAGCGGCGGCGTCGGAAAGCAGCGGGGCGGCATGGGTCAGGTGATCGAGATCGGCCCGACCGACGGGTACCTTTTCGAGTTCGGCGCCATGTTCGACCGGGTCGAGAACCCCGCTCGTGGGCGACAGGGCGGTGGCGACGGCCAAGCCGGGGACGTGTATCTCGACGACGGCACCCCGTTCAGTCCCAAGGGCAAACAAACCGTTCCCGCCGATCGACGGCTGATCCTGGAACTTCCTGGCGGCGGTGGGTTCGGCGATCCAGCTGAGCGTGCAGCCGATGCGATCGCGAACGACGTTGCGCAGGGTTACGT
>JBPCTR010000040.1:0-2937 GCA_051011575.1 Acidimicrobiales bacterium
CGGACGACATCGGCGACCTCGTCGCCGGGGCGAGACGATCCGGCGTCGACGTCTCGCAGCTGCTCGGATCGCAGGGCGGTGCAGAGAGATGTCACCCTCGGTGCAGTGGGTGGCGACCCGTACCGACTTCACGCCGATGCCGTGGGCTCGTTCGAGGTCTTCGATCGTGCCGATTCCCGGGAGGAGGAGGGTGGTGAGGGTGCAGGTCGTCAAGACGTCGGCGACCTCTTCGAGCCACTCCCAATCGGTGTGTGCTCCGAACCCGTAGTTGAAGCTCGAACCGGCGAGACCGTCACCGTGGGCGACTTCGATGGCGTCGCATCCGGCTGCGTCGATTGCCTTGGCGATCTCGCGCACGTCCTCCAGGCCGTATTGATGCCTGATGGCATGCATGCCGTCTCGCAGCGTGACGTCCTGGACGTAGATGCTGGTCTCTTCGCTCATGCTGACACCTGCAGTTCCGCTAGCCGTTCTGCCGTCTGGATCGCCGCGCTCGTCATGATGTCGAGGTTGCCGGCGTAGTCGGGGAGGTAGTGGGCGGCCCCGGCGACCTCCAGGAATACCGAGATCTTCCAGCCGGAGAACTTTCGGTCGAGATCGGGAATTCGAACCTCGGCGCCGTCGGCGAGGCGCTCGAACTGCACCTTCTGCTTCAGGCGGTAACCGGGCACGTAACCGTTGACCCTCTCGACCATGGCTTCGATCGACCGCTCTATCTCATCAGGTTCGCCCACTTCAACCAGCGAGAAGACGGTATTGCGCATGATCATGGGGGGTTCTGCCGGGTTGAGCACGATAATCGCCTTGCCCATCTGGGCGCCGCCGACCTCCTCGATCGCCTTCGAGGTCGTCTCCGTGAATTCGTCGATGTTGGCCCGTGTCCCCGGGCCAGCAGACTTCGAGGAGATCGAGGAAACGATCTCGGCATACATCACCGGTGCCACGGTGTGAATGGCCGAAACGATCGGCACGGTGGCTTGGCCCCCGCAGGTCACCATGTTCAGGTTCGGTGCGCCGAGGTGCTCCTCCAGGTTGACGGGTGGAATGACGTATGGCCCGATCGCAGCCGGCGTCAGGTCGAGAATCTGCTTTCCGTGCTGGCGGAGGATCTCGTCGTGGTGCGCATGGGCGCCAGCTGATGTCGCATCGAAAACGAGATCGATATCGGCGAACTCGTCCATGGCAACGAGCCCGTCGATGCCGTCGGCCGATGCCGCCACGCCCATCTGCCTCGCCCGAGCCAGCCCGTCGGACGCGGCGTCGATTCCCACCATGGCGATGAGCTCGACGACCTCGGACGTACGAGATGACTTGATGAGGAGATCGGTACCGATATTGCCTGAGCCGATCACGGCACATTTGAGAGTGGGTCTACCCATCGGGGCTCCTCCGAGTTTCGTTGAAGGAGAGCAGGTCGTCCTGCGTCTCCGTCGAGCATGGCCAGGCCTTGGCTTCGAGCTCGCTCGACAATGTGTCAGCGAACATGCCGACCTTTGTCGTCGATGCCGGGCCTGCGGCACCACGGATCCAGGCGTCGGAACACCGGACGTTCTCCTTGGGTATCAAGGTGAATGCTCCAGGATGTGGTAGCCGATATCGCCTTGCTCGTACAGGGTTGACGGCCGCTCAACTGCTAGCCTGCAGATCGAATGACCGAGTCCATCGCCGCGAGCGATCCGCTTGCGATCCTGCAACCGGCTTCCGGTGGTCGCCAGACAGCGCATGTCTACGTTCGCGAGACGGTTCGCGGCGCGATTCTGAATGGTCAGCTTGCGGGCGGAACCAGGTTGCTGCAGTCTGAGCTCGCCGCACAACTCGAGGTCAGTACGACGCCGGTGCGGGAGGCTCTTCGTGACCTCGCTTCGGACGGGCTGATCCGAATCGACCCGCACCACGGTGGCGTCGTGTCCGAGTTCGATGGGGACGACCTGCGCGAGGTCTACCAGATTCGGCAGCGCATCGAGCCGCTTGCGCTCGAGCTTGCGATGCCGCTGATCACCGACGAGATCCTCGATCGTTGTGAAGAGCTGCACGATGCGATGAGCGCTGCGCCGAGCTCCGCAGCATGGGTCCAGCTGAATCGTGAGTTCCACATGACGATCTATGAAGCGTCCAACCAGCACCGGCTCGTCACGATGGTGCGGTCGTTGCAGGATGCATCGGTAATGGCGGTCAGCGCTCGAGTCCAGGGTCTGCCCCAAGCCCGTGACGCTGCGAACAAGGAACACGCGGATCTCATCGAGGCTCTCCGGGCTGGTGATCTGGAGGGCGCCACGGCGGTGATGCTGCATCATCTGACCATGTCGATTCGCCCAGAGGAAACCGCTGCTGGGTGACGCTCGTCCGCGTCGACCACCGGGCCCGGCCGAGTTCATGCGATGGATCGTATATCATGCACAATGGCGGGTGCGAGCGGAGGCCGCGGAAACGTCGACCTGGCAAATGGCCTTCGAGGGGTCGCCCCCTGTGGGTCAGGCGGTGAGGTCGATCACCAGGGCGCCAACGTGGGCTTTGGCCTCGAAGGCGGCTTGGGCGGCGTGGATGGCCTCGAGAGGAAACGTGGCGTCGACGATCGGCGTGATGCGCCCCGCGTCCACATGGTCGATGAGGTCCGCGAACACCTGGGGCCCGAACACCGTTGCCCCATAGAGCTCGAGGTCGTTGAGATACAGCGTGCGGAGGTCGAGGGGCACGATTGGACCGGCGATGGCGCCGGCGGTGACGTAGCGGCCACCTCGACGCAGCGCGTCCAGCCAGCCGACGACGTCGTCTCCGCCGACGATGTCGGCCACGACGTCGACAGGTCCCTCGGCCGCCTCGATCGCCGCATCAGGGACTGCTGCGACCTCACGAGCGAGCACCGCATCGGCGCCGAGCTCGGAGACGCGGTCCATCTTGGACCGGCCGCACACCGCGATCACGCGAGCCTTCCGAAGC
>JBPCTR010000041.1:0-14528 GCA_051011575.1 Acidimicrobiales bacterium
CGAGCCGTCAAGCGCCACAAGAACGTTGCCATCTCGGCGCTCGCCGACGCCGCTCGCGAGGTCCAGGGGCTCGACGTGGAAGCCGGCGCCCAGGCCCTCGCCGAAGGCATGGAACTGGGTGCGTACAACTACGACACGTACAAGTCGAAGGCCAAGAAGCCCAAGCTCGCCAAGGTCACCGTCGCCGGGTCGACCTCGGCGGGAGCGAAGCGGGGCCTCGCCGCAGGCTCGGCAATCGCGTCCGGGCAGATTCTCGCTCGCGATCTCGTCAACGAACCCGGCGGGGATCTCACGCCCCCAGCCTTCGCCCGCAAAGTGCAGCGCATGGCCCGAGAGATCGGGCTCGACTGCAAGGTCATGGACCTCGCGGCAATCAAGAGGGCCAAACTCGGCGGTGTCCTCGGCGTGAACCGCGGGTCGACGAATCAACCGCGGTTCGTGGAGCTCACCTACAAGCCCAAGGGCAAGTCGAAGGGCACGCTTGCGTTCGTGGGCAAGGGGATCACGTTTGATTCCGGCGGCCTATCCATCAAATCCGGCACCGGAATGATGACGATGAAGATGGACATGGGTGGCGCCGCCGCAGTGGTCGGAGCGATGTCGGCCCTGAAGGCGGTCAACGTTCCCGTCCGGGTGCGTGCCTACCTGCCCATGACCGACAACATGACCGGCGGAGACGCCAGCCGTCCCGGTGATGTGTTCCGGATCCGCAATGGCAAGACGATCGAGGTGCTGAACACCGATGCTGAGGGGCGCCTGATCCTCGCCGACGCGCTCAGCCTCGCCAGCGAAGCAAAACCCGACGGCATCGTCGACCTCGCCACCCTCACGGGTGCATGCATGGTCGCACTCGGGCCCAAGATCGCGGGCCTGATGAGCAACGATGACGCGTTCGCCGACGCGGTCAAGGACGCAGCGGCCGACGCCGGCGAGCGCGTCTGGCAGCTGCCGCAGCCGGCGGACTACAAGGCCCAATTCGAATCGGCCGTCGCCGACATCAAGAACATCGGTACATCTCACGGTGGCGCGATCACGGCCGGGCTGATCCTGTCGGAATTCGTGGCCGACGGAATCCCGTGGGTGCACCTCGACATCGCCGGCCCCGCCTGGACCGACGCTGAGGATCCCGAGAATCGCAAGGGCGGCACCGGCTTCGGGGTCCGGACGCTCGTCGAGCTGGCTCGCCGCTGGCGGTAGAGGGTGCTCAGCTTTCGCTCGGCCACCACCGCCGATAGTGCAGAAATCCACCGACTGTGGGATGCCGCTGGTGTGAGCCAGGGTTTCGAGAATGACACCGCCGAGATCACCGAGCGGCTTCGCAACGACGATGGTTTCTTCGTGGTCGGAGAAGCCGAGGGCCGGCTCGTCGCCGCCGCCATGGGTTGCTACGACGACCATCGAGGCTGGCTCAAGCGGGTGGCGATCGATCCATCGATGCAGGGGAGGGGGTTCGGCCGATCGATCGTGGAAGAGGTCGAACAGCGATTTCTGGCGGCGGGAATCGCCAAGCTCCGTTTGGCGGTGTGGTCGGAAAACACGAGCGCTCTCGCCTTCTGGTCCGAACTCGATTACCTCGAGCTCGACGAGATCCGCTATTTCACCAAGGATCTGACCGACAACCCTGAGGACAACACCTGATCGTCAGGCCGCAGTCGGGGTCGATCCCGCAGCGGCAATGTCGGCTCTCGCCTTGTTGGCCCATGCGTGGTTCACCGACTCGTGCGCCGTCCTCGGCTCGAGTCCCCACGCCACGAGCTGCTGTTCGACGAGGTCGGGGCTGTCGCCGAGGCCGATGAGCGTTGCAGCGACCTCGGTTCCGCGGCGGACGTCTTCGCTTCGATCGACTCCTCGGGTCTCCAGAACCCGCTGATGCAGGCTCTGGAGGCGCGGCGACAGACGTCGCAGCTGGCCACCGTGGAGGGGCGGCATCACCCGTCGAACCTCGATCGTCGAATCATCGATCGTGCGGCCCATGTTGAACCCGACAAGCCGGTTCATCGAGCGTTGGAATGCGTTGTTCCGTCCTCCCTGGGACCGAATCCCGAGGGAGCCCGAGACCTCGTCGATCTCGAGCAGGAAACCGGTCGATTCGGTGTCGAACCTCAACGCGATCCGGCGCATCAGCCACAGCGTGCTCGGGCCGAGGATCGGCAGCCAGAACATTTCTGCATACTCGCTACGCGGGTCGAACCCGGTGGCGTCGACCGAAGTGTCGTCGAGGACGAGGATGTGGACCTCGGTTCGTCCGGTCAGGTCGGGGGCAGTGGGATACATCGTGACTTCTCCTGCAAGCGGTGCGGTCAGGGCCGCATGTTTCTCGAAGGGGAAGTCTCGGGAGGGGAAGTGTTGCCCCGTGGGTCAATGCTCGAAGGTACGAGTCAACCGAGACCAGATCTGACAACCAGTGGTCAATCGGAAGAAATCTCGGTCACTAGTGTCCACTCCATGTCCAGAGTGCTCGTGGCGACCCCCGAACCGATCGCCCGACGACTCGCCGGCCCAGGGATCCGCGCCGCTCAGATCGCGCGGGTGTTGGCCGCCGACCACGACGTCACTCTCTGTTCCCTCGACGGCGCATCGACGAGTCCGATCGATGGTCGACCTGTGGTCGAGTCGCCCGGACTCGACCTCGACAGGTTCGATGCGGCCGTGGTGCAGGGCCGGGTCACGACCGCCCTTCCCGAATTGATCGAATCCGGGATACCTCTTGCGATCGACTGGTTCGATCCCTTCCACACCGAGGCCCTCCACCGTGGTGGCTCCGATCGGATTCGGCGAATGGATTTGGTCGAGGGTGCGCGTCAGACGATCGACGTCCAGGCGCATCGCGGCGACTTCTTCCTCTGTTCGAATGACTCCCAGAGGAAGCATTGGCTCGGTTGGCTCGCGGCCGCTGGGCGAATCAACCATCTCAACCACGAGGCCGATCCCACGTTCCGTGCGTTGATCGACGTGGTTCCGTTCGGAATCGAGGTGCGGCGCCTACAGCGTCGGAGGCCCCTGCGTGCGACGTTCCCTTCGATCGGGCCCGATGATCCGGTGATTCTCTGGGCGGGCGGTTTGCACGATTGGCTCGACCCACTCACCGTGATCCGAGCGATGCCCGATGTGCTCGACCGGCACCCGGACGCGCGCCTCGTGTTCCTCGCCGGTCCGCATCCGAACACCTCGATCGAACAGATGGGCATGCGCGGTCGCGCCATCGAACTCAGCCGCGATCTGAAGCTGTTCGGCGAACACGTTCTCTTCGCCACTTCGTGGATCGACTACGAGGACCGACTGGACTGGCTCGCCGACGCATCCGTGGGTGTCGTCGCCGACGCCGGCCACCTCGAGTCGACGCTGTCCCATCGCACGCGTCTGCTCGATCATCTCGGTGCCGGCCTGCCCACAGTCTCCACCGAGAGTGACCCAGCAGCAACGATTGTGGCCGCAGCGGGAGCCGGTCGGCTCGTCGCCCCCGGCGATCCCACCGCACTCTCCGGCGAATTGTCATCGATACTCGCCGACCCCGACGACCTCGAATCGATGGCGACGGCCGCTACATCCCTCGGACGCGCACTGAGCTGGGAGAACACGCTTGCACCGCTCGTCCGTTGGGTCGGCAACCCTCGCCGGGCTTCGGACCGCGTCGCCGGATCGATCACCGGTCAGGGAGGCGGCGCCGCCGAGGCCCCGCTCGATCGGATCGTCGGTCGAGCGCGTATGCACCTGTCCGAAGGTGGCGTTCGCCAGCTGACCGACCGGGTGGTGGCGTCGGGGAAGCGGCGGTTTCGGCGGTGATCCCCGCCGACACCCGCGTCCGCGCCGTCATCGTGAATCACAACGGCGGTGACCTCATCGGCCGCGCGATCGACTCCATCCGTTCGTCCGATTGGCCCGGTGCGGTCGACATCGTCGTCATCGACAACGCCTCTACCGACGGAAGCCAGGACTGGCTCCGAGAACGCGACGGGATCCGGTTCATCTCGAACCCCACGAACGACGGCTTCAGCGCCAGTAACAAGGGTTTCGCGGATGTCATCGATCGACCCATGCCCGAAGAGATCGCCGACTTGTCTCATCCGGACGCCGTTCTCCTCCTGAACCCCGACGCCGCGCTGCGGAACGACACACTCATGCTCCTGGCGGCAAGGCTCGACCCGCACGATCGAATCGGAGCGGCCGCGCCCCACATCGTGTTCGACCGCCCGTTCGTCGAGCTGTCGATGGACCACACCGGACCGATCGTGAAGTCGGTGCTGGCCGAGACGCGAGACGGCCGAATCGACGTGACGGCGGGCTGCCATGCGACCCCGCCCGGATTCCGTGTTCCCGGCGAGGCGAATCTCATTTGGCGGCAGGTGGAGCCGGGTCTCCTGCGGGTGCCCGTCCCCGACGGCACGGAGGCCGTCGTCGCGGTCGACCTCGACGGCGCCGAGGGTCGGATTCCGGTAGTTGCCGAGAGTCTCCGTACGATCGTGCAGAACGCCGGAAGTGCCCTCGGGGAGAATGGGGTCGGGCAGAACCGCGGTTACGGCCTTGTCGACGGGAGCGCGGAGCTCGGGGCCAACGTGCCGCTCTGGTGCGGGGCGGCGGCGCTGCTCTCGGCCGACATGCTTTCCGATGTCGGTGGCTTCGATCCGGAGTACTTCCTTTACTACGAGGACACCGACCTGGCGTTGCGTGGACTGGCCCGGGGCTGGTCGACGCACTACGTCGCCGACGCGGTGGTCGCCCACCGGCATTCGCATCGAACGACGCAGGGAAGTCGTCTGGTCGAGATCCTCCAGCACCGGAATCGTCTCCTCACCCTCGTCCGCCACGCCCCGATCGGGGCGGTAGTGGGTGCATTCGCTCGAGCCGGAGTCACGATTCTGTCGCTACTTACGCCCCGCCCGAATGAACGAAGTGAGCTTTGGAGAGCGCGTCGACGCCTCGGAGGCTGGCGGGCCCGATCGTTGATCGACGCGGTCACGGGCGCTCCCGGCGCATGGGGTGCACGCCGAGCGATCGACGACGAACGCACCGTGGATCGAAAACAGGTGATCGAGGCGGCCACGAACAACTGATCCGGGACCTTCCTACCGCTGGTGGCGGCGTCAACAATGTCGCCGAAGTGCCGACGGATCCGGATGACTGTCTTTCTGAGGAGAATGCGGCTCCCGATCCTCGCCGCCATGGGCCTGGTCGTTCTCGGTGCCACGTGGATCGCCTCCGCCGAACGAGAGGCCGATGCGGCCGCCAACCACGGTGCCCTCGTCCCCGAAGCCCCTCGAACCGGGCTGCCACAGGTGGCTGACGGCAAGGTCTTTGCCCACGCCAGGGTGGGCGACCGAATATTCGTCGGAGGTGACTTCGATGATGTCGAACTCCAGGACGGCCAGATCATCAGCCAGCCCTACATCTTCGCCTATCACGTCGACACCGGAGAGTTCGATCACACGTTCCGACCGGTGGTGAACAAGTTGATACGGGCGCTCGAACCCGCTCCCGATGGGTCGGGTGTCTATGTCGGCGGTCTCTTCACGTCGTGGGATGGTGCGTTTCCGCTTCGGATGGCGAAACTCGATAATCAGGGCAATCTGATCACATCGTTCGATGCCGATGCCTCGGCTCGTGTCATGTCAATCTCGGCTCGAAGCGACACGGTCTTCATCGGCGGTGACTTCACGAGCGTCAACGGCGCCACCCGAAAGGGACTCGCAGCCGTCGACGCCAGCACAGGTGCCGTCGATTCTGGCTTCGTGATGGATCTGGAAAATTCGGTGACCGGCTCCCGGCTCGCCCGTACGATCGAGCTCACTTCGGATGGAAACCACCTCTTTGCGCTCCACTACGGGTCGACGATCGACGGTCAGGTCCGCGAGGCGATCGCAAAGATCGATGTGTCGGGTCCGACCGCCTCGCTCAGCGGCTGGAACGTACCGTGGATCGCCCAAACCAACGATTGGCACTGCTGGGGCAACCTCCGCGACATGGCGATATCGCCGGACGACTCATTTGTGGTCGTCGGTGGCCAGGGAGCCGACAATCCAACCAACTGCGACTCGGTTCTGAAGTACTCGACCGCGGGCAGCTCGACCGTCACCTTCGATTGGTCGGCGCGTATGTACTCGAGCGTCTTCTCGCTGGGTGTCAGCGACGTGGCGATCTATGTGGGTGGACACTTCTGCGCCGCGCCGAAGAACCCGATTCCCCCCGGTGGAGTGAGCTCGACCTGGCCCGGCACAGCGAACAAATGCGACGTCAACGACCCGTTTGATCCGCTTAATCCGTCGGAGCTCGATCCCGCCAACGCCGTGTTCCGCAAGCAGTTCACCGCTCTCGACCCGATCACGGGACAGGGCCTCGTCTGGGACGGCGAGAGCAACAATTTCGTTGCGGTGTATGACATCACCGTCATCGATCGAGGCGTTCTCGCCGGCCACGACCGCGACCGATTCAAGGACACTCGTGTCGGTCGTTCCGGCTTCTTCGATTTCGGAGCGCCGTCGGACACGACGCCGCCGACCGTGCACGTCACCGACCCGGCTCCGGGCGAGGTGATCACGGCGCCAGTGCAGATCGCAGGAACCGCCGCCGACAACATCGATCCCGTAAGCGTCAGCCTCACACTTCAGGAGACGACCTCCGGGCAGTGGCTTCAGGGCGACGGAACCATGGGAGCCACACAAACGTGGCTGGCAGCGACCCTCGTCGACACCGGTCTCGGTACGGTTGCGTGGTCGCGTCCCGTTTCGGGTCTGGGGGAGGGCTCGTATCAGGTGAGCGCGATCGCCACCGACGGGGCCGGCAACACCTCGACGACGGATGTATCGGGCTTCAGCATTCCCGGAGCCACTCAGTGCACCGTGACGCTCGATGCTGAGAACCACCCCGTTCTCTCGTGGGCTGGCTTCGACGATGGTGTCGAGACGACCGTATTCCTGCGTCGTGACGGCACATGGATGGCCAACGGTTCGGCACCTTCGGGTACCTATGCCGACGACACGGCTCAGCCGGGCGATCACAGCTACCTCGTGCGGTGGCGGCCATCGGGCGTCGTGACCGACGTTCCGTGTACGCCCGACCCGATTAACGTTCCCGAACCAGCGGGACCGACGTGCACGGTCGCGCTCAACCCGAGTGGCCACGTGGACGTCGCCTGGAACGAAATCGTCGGCGTCTCGACCTATCAGGTTCGCGATCAGGCCACGGGTTGGATCGCCACGGTTGACAACGCGTTTGTCTACACCGACACCGACCCCGAGTCGGGCGCTCGTACGTACGTTGTTCGACATCGGGTTGGCGGCCAGCCGATCGACACGGTGTGTACGCCCGATCCGATAAACATCTAGACGACCACGTCGGTCGTCGAGCGCAATCGGCCCAGCGCTAGGCTCTGCCCGTGCAGATCGTGTACCTCTCGGCTCGCCCGGCGCTGCTCCGCGAGACGCTGTCGCATGTCGAACACTTCGCACCCTTCCTCGATGACGTCGTGATCGTCGGGCCCGAGCGCCTGGCCTCGGACTTCGAGGGCCTGGGCACGGTGATCACCGATGAGGCGCTCACCGGAAGGTCAACCAGCGAACTGGGGGCGCTCGATCACACCAGCCGCAACTACCTGCTGCGCACAGCGATGCTCGGCCACGAGGAAATCGAGGCCGAGTTCGTGATGAGCGACGACGACAGTCGCCCCCTGATTCCGATCGACCTGGGTTTTTTCGTCGACGCTCACGGACGTCATCGGCGTCGGTGGTTTCACACGATGGGCACGTGGCGTCGGAGTGCAACCGACTTCGACATGGGGATGCTCAACACGTGGGTGATTCTCCGGCAGTTGGGTCACGTCGACCCGCTGTCGTATGCGAGCCACATGCCTCAAGTAATCGACCGCGAGCTCTTCGCCCGGGTTGCCGAGCGCCTCGCACCGTTCGCCCTCGACCACCCGCTCGACGAATGGTCGACGTACTTCACCCTTGCCCCCGAGATGGCACCCGATCGTTTCTCCGAGCCCGAACCGTTCGTCACACTCGGCTGGCCGCAGTACCCAGGGGAGTGGCCTCACCAGATCACCCCTCCGATGCACTGTTGGGAGAATCATCATCCCGAGATGCATCAACCCGGAGGTCTGTACGACGGACTCCCAACCGGCTGTGAGCCGAGCACTGTGGATGCCACGTCGCTCGAGAAGATTCTCAGATGGCATCGCCTCGACATCGATGTTCGCTCGCTCAATTTTCCCGACGATGTCGAGCAGCCGTGGACCGGGCCTTCGGCGGGAAGAAAGTTCGCGTTCAAGGGCCTCAAGGCGGCGAGGGGTGCGTACCGCTACATCGCGCTCGACGAACGCGCTCGAATCGCCGAACTGGAGGGACGGTTGCAACGCCTCGAGGCCGCGTACGACCCCGGTGCCGGTGCCTGAGACTCTCCCCGAACCGGCGGCGTCGATTCGATCGGCGAACACGCTGATCAACGGCGCTCAACGCATCGTCGTCCTCACCGGCGCAGGAATCTCGACCGACTCGGGCCTGCCCGATTTTCGTGGACCCAACGGGCTCTGGACCAAGAACCCCGAGGCCGAAAAGGCCTCGAACATCCGGTACTACGTGTCCGATCCGGAGCTGCGTGCGACGAACTGGGCGCTGCGGGCGGAAGGGCGACTGTGGGCGAACGTCGCTCCGAACGCCGGTCATCGCGCGCTTCTGCCCCTGCAGGAACGGGGAGTACTCCACACGTTGATCACACAGAACGTCGACGAGCTCCACCAGGAGTCGGGAATCGCGGCCAATCGTGTCGTCGAGATCCACGGAACGACGCGCAAAGCCGGCTGCCTCAGCTGCGACCACCTCGTCACGATGGACTCGGTCCTCGAGCGTGTGCGGGCGGGCGAGGCCGATCCTGCGTGTCCCGACTGTGGCGGCATCATGAAGTCGGCCACGATTTCATTCGGTCAGAACCTCATCGCTGCCGACCTCGAACGCGCCCAGGATGCGGCCGATGCGGCCGATCTTCTTTTGGCCGTCGGTTCGAGCCTCACCGTGAATCCGATCGCAAGCATCGTCCCCCGGGCCAAGCGCAACGGCGCAGCGCTCGTGATCGTCAACGGCGAGTCCACGCCGTTCGACCCGATTGCCGACGCCATCGTCCAAGGCGGCATCTCCGACGTTCTCCCTCGAATCATCGGCTCCTGAGTCGTTACGCTTGCTGGACATGACCAGCTTTCGCGATCTGTTGGCCGCGGCGCTCGAGCAGATCGTCGAGACCGACGTGGTCGGCGCCAGCGCCATGCTCGCCGACGGGGCCGTCCTGCTCGATGTGCGCGAGCCCGACGAGATCGCATCCGGTGCAATCGTCGACTCGATCCAGATTCCTCGGGGCCTCCTCGAGCTGTCGATCGAGGCGCGTGTTCCCGATCGAGGCCAGAAGATCGTGGTGATGTGTGCCGGCGGCACTCGATCTGCACTCGCAGCGCAGGCGCTCGGCGCGCTCGGTTACACCGACGCCGTGAGCATGGCCGGAGGTTTCAATGCCTGGAAGGACGCGGGCCTTCCCTGGGGTGAGCCCAAGACGCTGAGCGCGGAGCAGCGGGCCCGCTACCAGCGCCACCTCAACCTCCCCGAGGTCGGCGAAAAGGGGCAGCGAGCGCTACTGGAGTCGAAAGTCCTTCTACTCGGCGCCGGTGGCCTCGGTTCGCCGGCCGCGCTGTATCTCGCCGCGGCCGGTGTGGGCACGATTGGGATCGTCGACATGGACGTGGTCGATGCCTCGAATCTCCAACGTCAGGTGATTCACAATCTCGATCGCGTCGGGCAACGCAAGGTGGACTCCGCCGCAGAGTCGATCCGTCGACTGAACCCCGACGTCACCGTGCGGACCCATGCCCTCCGGCTCGACGAGGACAATGTTGCCGACCTGATCGCCGACTACGACGTGATCGTCGACGGTGCTGACAACTTCGATGCGCGTTATGCCCTCAACGACGCGTCGGTCGCAGCCGGAATCCCGGTCGTCCACGGGTCGATCTTCCGGTTCGAGGGTCAGGTGAGCGTCTTCGACTCGACGCGAGGCCCCTCTTATCGAGACATGATCCCGACAGCGCCACCCGCCGAACTGGCACCGAGCTGCGCCGAGGCGGGGGTCCTGGGCGTGCTGCCGGGGATCATCGGCTCGATTCAGGCCGTCGAGGCGATCAAGCTCCTGCTCGACATCGGCGATCCGCTCATCGGGCGCCTCCTCGTGTTCGATGCGCTCGACATGAGCTTCAGCGAGTATTCGATAGCGGGCTGACCGTCGATTCGACTTGGCGGCTTGGCACGGGTGTCCCGGCTGTGCCCACTACGCTGCGGGCCGTGAAAGGCCTGATTCTCTCGGGTGGAGCGGGTACTCGCCTCCGCCCGATCACCCACACATCGGCGAAGCAACTCGTTCCCGTCGCCAACAAGCCGATCCTGTTCTACGGGATCGAGGCGATGGTGGCGGCCGGCATCACCGAGATCGGCATCGTCATCAGCCCCGAAACCGGCGGCGACATTCGAGGAGCGGTCGGTGACGGTTCCCGGTTCGGAGCAGCGGTCACATACATCCCGCAGGAAGATCCGCTCGGCCTCGCCCACTGCGTGCTGATCGCCCGTGACTTTCTCGCCGATGACGAGTTCGTCATGTACCTCGGCGACAACATGCTCGAGCAGAACCTCGTGTCGTTCGTGGCCGAATTCAATGATGCTCGAACCGGACCCAACGGTCCCGCGGCGCAGATCCTGCTCGCCAAGGTCGATGATCCGCGCTCCTTCGGCGTCGCCGAGGTGACCGACACCGGCGCGGTGGTGCGGCTCGTCGAGAAACCCGAAGATCCGCCCTCCGACCTCGCGCTCGTCGGCGTCTATCTCTTCGACCACAGAATCCACGATGCGGTGGCCGCGATCGAACCCTCGCCACGTGGGGAACTCGAGATCACCGATGCCATCCAATGGCTGATCGATGCCGGGCTCGAGGTCGCACACGACGTGCTGCGCGGATGGTGGCTCGATACGGGCAAGAAGGACCCGCTGCTCGAGTGCAACCGGCTCGTGCTCGATCTTGTCGAACCCCGGATCGACGGCCAGGTCGACGCCGCATCGAACATCGAAGGGCGGGTGGTGGTCGAGGCCGGCGCCCGACTGGTGAACTCCACCGTGCGCGGCCCGGCCGTGATCGGTGCCAACACCATCGTCACCAACTCCTACATCGGGCCATACTCATCGGTGGCCGCTGACTGTGTGGTGACGTCGGCCGAACTCGATCATTCCGTGATCCTGTCGAATTCATCGATTTCGAACGTCGCCCGCATCACCGACTCGTTGATCGGGCAGTTCGCCGAGATTGATCGAAGCACCCATGTGCCGGCGGGGATCCGACTCACGCTCGGAGATCACAGCCGGGTCGAACTGGAGCAGTAATGGCAAACCTCATTCCCTCCGAGACGATCGAGGGCGTGGTCATCGTCGAACCGACGATTCACGCCGACGACCGGGGCTATTTCATCGAAACCTACCGGCGCGAGTGGTTCGACCTCGGACGCGAGATGGTGCAGGGCAACCGTGGCAACCGCCAGGCCGGCGCGGTTGTCGGATTGCACTATCACCTTCACCAGGCTGACTACTGGTACGTGCCGTCCGGCCACGCCCGAGTCGTCCTCCACGATCTCCGAGCGGGCTCCAGAACCGATGGTGCCACCCAGATGCTCGACATGGGCGAGGTCGAGGGCGAACAGAACAACCACCTCGGACTCTTCATCCCACCGGGGGTCGCGCACGGTTTCTCGTCGATCACCGACTGCGTCATCACATATCTGGTGGACGGGTACTACAACACCGCCGACGAGCTCGGCGTCGCGTGGAACGACCCGGAGATCGGAGCAGACTGGGGCATCGACGATGCGATCCTCTCGTCCCGAGACGCGGCCAATCCGTTGAGGGCCGACCTGGACCCCGGCCGACAGCCATACGCAAGCCTGCGAACCTGACCGAAGGAATTACACGTGAAGATGTTCGTGACCGGCGCTGCCGGATTCATCGGGTCGAACTACGTACGTTGGCTGATGGCGAACACCGACCACGAAGTCACGGTGTTCGACGCCCTCACCTACGCCGGCAATCGAGAGAACCTCTCGGAATTCGAGGGCAACGGCCGCTACGCGTTCGTGCACGGCGACATCACCGACCGGGACGCCGTTGCGGCCGCGATGCCGGGCCACACGCGGGTCGTGCACTTCGCCGCCGAGAGCCACGTCGATCGTTCGATCATGGGTCCCGACGCCTTCATCAACACCAACGTGAGCGGCACGAACATCGTGTGCGACATCGCTCGGATGAACGATGTCGAAAGGTTTCTCCACATCTCCACCGACGAGGTCTATGGGTCGATCGACGAAGGCAGCTTCGTCGAAGGGGATCCACTTGAGCCCCGTTCGCCCTACTCGGCGTCGAAGGCCTCCTCTGATCTCGTCGCCCTCGCGTACCACGAGACCTATGGGCTCCCGGTGGTCATCACTCGTTCGGCGAACCAGTTCGGCCCGTATCAGTTCCCCGAGAAAGTGATCCCGCTCTTCGTGACCAACCTGCTCGACGGGCTCACCGTGCCGCTCTACGGCGACGGCATGAACATCCGTGACTGGACTCACGTTCTCGACAACTGCGCCGGCGTCCAAAAGGTGCTCGACGACGGCGAGATCGGCGAGATCTACAACATCGGTGCCGGCAACGAGCTCACCAACAAGGAACTCACCTATGCGATCCTCGACCGCTGCGGTGCGGACGCGTCGATGATCGAGATGGTCGAAGATCGTCTCGGCCACGACCGCCGCTACTCGATCGACACCTCGAAGATCCGGGCCCTGGGGTGGGCACCCGAACGAAGCTTCGAGGATGCGCTCGACGAGACGGTCGCCTGGTACACCGCCAACCGAGCCTGGTGGGAACCGCTCAAGGAGCGGGTCAAGAACCGCTGATCATGGCGACTCGGCGAATCCTCCTCACCGGGGCCGGTGGTCAGCTCGGAACCGACGTGCTCGCGGCCGCCGAGCCGCTCGACGACATCGACCTGATCGGGCTCACCCGGGCTCAACTCGACGTGACCGATGAGGCGTCGGTGCGACGCATCGTCGGCGACATCGCACCCGACGTTTTGGTCCACGCCGGTGCCTACACGGCGGTGGATGCGTGCGAGACCAACGTCGAACTGGCGATGGACGTGAACACCAACGGCACCGCGAACATTGCTCGAGCCGCGGAATCTGCCGGCGCGCATCTGATGTACATCTCGACGGACTACGTGTTCGACGGAACGAAGCCCACCCCCTACCTCGAATCGGACGCGCCATCACCAGCGTCGGTGTACGGTCGATCGAAGCTCGGCGGTGAGCATGCTGTCGGCCCTGGAGGGCTGATTGTTCGAACGTCATGGGTGTGTGGATCGCACGGCGCGAACATGGTGAAGACCATCCTTCGCATCGCCCAACAACATCAGACGCTCACCTTTGTCGACGATCAGGTCGGAAAGCCCACGTTCACCAGCGACCTCGCCGCCGCGGTCGTCGAGCTGGCACGGGACGAACACACCGGGGTGATGCACGTGACGAACGAGGGGGTCGTGTCGTGGTATGACTTCTGCCGCGATGTTCTCGAAGCGGCCGGTCTCGACCCCGAGCGGGTCCACCCGTGCGCAACCGATGAACTCGATCCGCCCCGTCCCGCACCACGTCCCGCCAACTCTGTGCTGGCCAACACACGATTTTCGGGCATCGGAATGACGTTGTTGCGCGATTTTCGCGCTCCACTCGCAGAGACGGTTGCCGATCTGACCAAGTAAGGGTGCTCCGGTAGCCTTTCCTGCCGGGTGGCCAGATAGGAGTTTCTCCGTCGATGTATCGAATTCGTCGCGTCGTTTCGGCACTAGCGCTGATATCGCTGGTCGGCACGATCTCGCCCGCGCCAGTCGGCGCCCAGGAAGGCCCCCCAGGCCAGGACAACGACACCATCGTGGTCACCGGTCACGGATGGGGTCATGGCCGAGGAATGGGGCAGTACGGCTCGTTCGGGTATGCCTCAGAACAGGAATGGGGGAGCGCCGAGATCCTCGATCACTTCTACGGAGACACGGTCGCCGGCGAGTTGACGAACGAGCTTCTGACCGTTCGAATCGATTCCGCAAATGGCCTTCCCACCACCGTCGCTGTGGATTCGGGTGCTCTCGTGTTGTTCGACGACACAGGCGATCCCACACACATCGGATACGGCGGTGCGATGCGGCTCACGACGACCGCGTCGGGCTTCGTGATCGCCGACGCACCAACATGCGCCGGCCCGTTCCGTGATCGACCCGGAACATTCGACGTCGAGACGATTCGCGTCAGCTCGGCCGCCATCGAGTGGGCCGAGGAGGCAGCGGTTCCGGGTGGGGGCTCCGTCGTGGCCGGCGACTGGGACGGAGATGGCGACGATGACATCGGACTGGTGAGCGGCGACGTCTGGAAGCTCTGGTACGTGGATCCCGCGAACCCCGACGTTCCGCCGAATCACTCGTTCACA
>JBPCTR010000042.1:0-51462 GCA_051011575.1 Acidimicrobiales bacterium
CGTCGCCGGCGTACGAGACCGCCGGACGGTCTGGCGCTGCTTTCTTGGCGCCGATGATCGTTGGGAGTGCGTAGCCGCAGTTGCCCCAGCTCATGGCGGCGAAGAAGCTGCGGGGCTCTTCGAAGCGGAGATAGCTGTTGGACACCGAATTGATGTTGCCGATGTCGGTGGACACCATCACCCGGGCCGGCATCGCCTTTTCGAGCTCACGGAGAACCTGGCGGGGGTGCAGCCAGTCGCAGGGCATCTCTTCAGCTTCGGCGATGGCGTCCATGGAGAACTGGTCCTTCTCGTGGATCCAGCCGTCGAGTTCGGCCTCCCATGCGTCCTTCTCTTCGTTCATGCTGGCGAGGCGAGCGTCCTTGGTGGCATCGCACTTGAGCTCACGGTCGTTGATGCGATCGAGAATTGCCTGAGCGGACTCACCGGCGTCGCCGTTGATCCCGACGCTGATCTTCTTCACGAGGCCGAGCATCTTGGCGTCGGCATCGACCTGGATGATCTTGGCGTCCTTGGGCCAGTAGTCCATGTCGTGCTGGGGCAGGGTGCCGAACGGGCCGAGCCGGGTGCCCAGAGCGAGGACGACGTCGGCCTTGTTGATCAGCTTCATCGCGGCCTTGGAGCCCTGGTATCCGAGCGAGCCCGTCCACTGTGGGTGGCTTGCGGGGAAGCTGTCGTTGTGGAGGTAGCTGTTCACCACGGGACAGCCGAGGCGCTCAGCGAGGGCGATGGCCTCATCCATGGCATCGCCCATCACGACACCGCCGCCGCTGACCATCACGGGGAACTCTGCGGTTGCCAGCAGGTCGGCGGCCTCGTTGAGGCTGTTCTCGCCGCCAGCTCCGCGGTCGAGGCGGTTGGGCTTCGGAATCTCGACGTCGATGTCGCCATAGAAGCGGTCTCGCGGGATGTTGACCTGGGTCGGACCCATCTCGGAGATCGCACGATCGAACGCGCGGGCGGTGAGTTCGGCCATGCGCTTCTCGTTGTTGATGTGTGCCTGGTACTTCGTGAACTCCTCGAACATCGGGAGCTGGTTGGCTTCCTGGAAGCCGCCGAGACCGATGCCCATCGTGCCGGTCTCGGGGGTGACGATCACGACCGGGCTGTGCGCCCAGAATGCGGCCGCAATGGCGGTTACGCAGTTGGAGATGCCGGGTCCGTTCTGGCCGATCACGACGCCGTGGCGACCCGAGACGCGGGCGTAGCCATCGGCCATGTGGGCGGCCCCCTGCTCGTGAACGACGGGCACGAGACGAATGCCGGCGGGAGCGAAGATGTCCATGGCGTCCATGAACGCCGAACCCATGATGCCGAACGTGGTCGTCACGCCGTTGGCGACCAGTGTCTCGACGAATGCCTCACTCGGCGTCATGCGTGTCATCGTGCAACTCCCTGGGCTGTGCAGAAATAGGACTGAACCGCAATCGGTTCACTGGTACGAGTGGGCTCGCCCGAGGGCGAATCCTAAGCGCTGCGGACCGCCATTCCGCACCCAAACGACGAGAAGGAACATGCTTTCCACATTGTGGAATCGAGATTCTACGCGAGCTCATCTCCCACTGGATAATTCGCCGTTTCGCCCTAGCGGCGGAGGACCGGTAGGGTCGGCGACCGAACCGATGGGCAAACGATGACGAGAACCACGGCAAGCACGGCGGCGCCCGCCGCCCCCGAGGCCGGCTCGGGCGGGACGAAGGCGATCGATCGCGCACTCTCCGTTCTCTCCAGCTTCGTCTCCTACCCCGAGCAGGGCATCACCGACATCTCGGGGCGCACATCACTCAGCCCGAGCACCGTGCATCGCATCGTGCGAGCTCTGGTGCACAGCGGTTACCTCGAACAGAACGACGAGACCGAGCGATATCACCTCGGTCATGCCGCAGTGATTCTGGGCCAGAGCGCCCGTGACTCGCTCGGCCTCGAGCGGGCGTTGCCAATCCTCGAGCAGCTCGGAGCGGTCAGTGGAGAGTCGGTGAACATGGGCATCCGCGACGGCAACCAGGTCGTCGTGGTTCTTCGCGTCGAGTCGGTACAACCTCTCCGGTTCGATCAGCCGCCGGGAAGCCGCATCTCGATGCACTGCTCCTCGATGGGCAAATCACTCCTCGCGTTCTCGGCAGAGCCCCCACCTGACCTCGACTTCAAACAGATCACATCGACCACCATCACCTCGAAAAAGGAGCTCGAGCAGCAGCTTGCCCAGACACGAGAGCTTGGGTACAGCATCGACGACGAGGAGAGTATCGAGGGTGTGAGCTGCGTCGGCGCTCCGATCCTCAACGCCGAAGGCAACGCCGTCGCCGCGATCGCGGTACAGGCGCCGACGGTGCGAATGACCGAGAGCCGGCGCACGGCGCTGGCCGAACAGGCGATGGCTGCCGCGCAAGAGATTCGCAGCGTGCTCCGACTCGACACCCTGACCGCCCTCCCGGGGCTGGACGACTACCAGTAGGAGATCGCACCCCGATACAGGTTGCCCAGCACCTCTTCGTCGATCGAGATCGGGGCATTGTCGAGCAAGCGGCGCTGCTTGATCGACCCCGCCACGAGCGCATCTACGTCGGCGGCCGAGTAACCCACTCCCGTGAGCCCGTTGGGCATCCCCGTGGCGCGCATCAACTCAACAATTCGATCTGCGAGAACGTCGCCCGCTTCAGGCTCGCCCGCATCGCCCACGTCGGCACCCAGCCATCGAGCGCCCTCGAGGTGGCGGCCCGGCGTCTTGGATGCGGTGTGGCGGAACACCGACGGCGAGTTCACGATCACCGACATACCGTGCGGAACCATGGGCGGCCCGATGGGGTAGCCGCGAGGCTCGAAGTTATCGCACAGCCCGGACACCGAATACGACATGCCATGGGGGGCGTGGCACCCGGCGTTTCCGAATGCAATGCCGGCGAGCGTCGACGCCCACATCAGCTGGTGCCTGGCCTCGACATCCCCGTCGTCGGTCACGGCGCGAACCAGGTACTTGCCGAGCAGCCGTAGCGCTTCGGAACAGCCGAGGTCACTCCACGGATTCGCTCCTTGACTCGACGGCCTGAGCGACGGTGCGGCTGCCGCCGGGCGCTGCGTGTACGGGCGGGCGGTATAGGACTCGAGGGCGTGGCTCAAGACGTCGAACCCGCTCGATGCCACGACAGTGGCCGGCAGGGTCAGCGTGCAGTTGGGATCGATGAGTGCGCGGCTCGGACGAAGCGTCTTCGACGCGATGCCGGTCTTCGCCCGAATCTCGAGAAGGTCGAACACGGCGATGCCGGTGCACTCGCTCCCGGTACCAGACGTGGTGGGGCAGGCGATGTGCGGCTTGAGCGAACCCGGCACGGGCGCGCCACGGCCGATGGGGGCATTCACGTAGGCAAGGAAATCCGCGGGGTGGGTCGAGTACAGATTGGCGGCCTTGGCCGTGTCGATCACCGACCCTCCCCCAACCGATATGAAACCATCGACCTTCGCGTCAATCGCAAACTTCGTGGCTGCTTGGAACGACTCGTCGGTCGGTTCGACCCGCACCGTGTCGTACAGCGCGATGTCGACGCCGGCAGCGGTGAGTGAGTCGATCACGACGGCGACGTGCTCGGTCTCGGCGAGCGTCGCGTCGGTGAAGACCGCGATACGCCCAACTCCGAGATCCGTCGCCACATCACCGGCTTCGGCAAGGCAACCCTCCCCGAACGTGATGTTCGAGACATCGACGCTGAACGCGGTGTCGGCTCCGTCGAGACCCGGTTCGTAGTGGCCACACATCACGACGGCGACAGTAGTGGTGTGAGGTCATCCACGCGCCCCCGCGGTCAGGAGGACGGGGCCGCCTCCCAGGCATCGGCGCCGTAACGGGCGAGGAGTCCGAGAACCACATCAACATCGGCGGTCGTCACCGTTGGACTCATGAAGAGCCATCGGAAGCAGTTGAGGCCGTTCACGGGCTGGAAGCCGAGCAGGGCACTTCCCTCCACCTGCATCGCCGCCTTCATGCGGGGCGCAAGCTCGTGCAGCGCTACCCACTGCTCGCCCGTGAGCGCATCGAGGTCGAGCGGTCGCAGTTCCGGTGGGACCCACGTGAAGGTGACGTTGGTGAAGTCGCCCTCGACGATGGGGGCGAACTCACCACTGCTCTCGGCGATTCTGGCGCGGACGTGCTCGGCCATCGCCACCGCGTGATCGACGCGTGCGGCGAAGCCCTCGTCGCCGGCCGCGTTCCATGCCAGCCACAGCTTCAGGGAGTCGACCCGCCGGGCGCATTGGAAATGGCGGTCGCCGGTGTCGAGGTCGGCGTTGAGCTTGTCGGGTTGGAAGATGTAGTCGGCGCCGGTGGCGAAGCATCGACCGAGCTGTTCGGGGTCGGCGAGCAGCAGCGCCGTGCACTGCTGGGTCATGCCCATCATCTTGTGGAGGTTCCAGACAAACGAATCTGCACGTTCGACGCCGGCGAGCCGATGTCGCTCTGCCGGCGAGAAGAGCGCCGAGCCGCCATAACAGCCGTCCACATGCATCCAGAGCTCGTTCTCGCCGCACACGTCGGCGATCTGCTCGAGGGGGTCGAAAGCGCTGGTGACCGTGGTCCCGGACGTTGCGATCACACAGAAGGGCGAGCGGCCGGCTGCGGTCGCCGCTGTGATGCAGCGCCTCAGGTCATCCACGCCCATCGCACCGTTGGCGTCGGTTCCCACCTCGATCACCGCATCCATGCCGATGCCCAGAAGCGCAGCGGACTTCTTGGCGGCGTAGTGCCCAGCCTCCGAGACGAACAGCGCGAGCCGCTCGCCCGACCAGCCTGCGCGGGCGAGATCGGGCTGGCGGCGATGGCGTGCCAGCTGAAGTGCGTAGAGCGTGGCCGTCGACCCACCGGGCGCGAACATTCCAGGGGCCAGAACGCCGTCGGCGGACATCCCGGCGCGCTGTGCCAGCGCTCGCAGGAGCGAGGCCTCCATCAGGGTGAACACCGGTGCGGCTTCGAACGTGGCGTTGGTGGTGTTGAGGGCTGTGGCGAGCCAATCGCCGGCGACGGCGACCGGATCGGAGCCGGCGAAGTTCTGGTTGAAAAACCGAGGGTGGTTCGTGTGCACTGAGTACTCGGTGACGAGTTCGGCTGCGTGCGCCAGTTCGTCGGCATCCCTTGCCTCGACGTGTCGTCCCAGCTCGAGTGGAATCACCCGTTCGAACACGGTGGACAGCTCGTCTGCGCTGGCCAGCCGCACGACCGGGTCCTCGCCGCGAGGGGGATCGAGCAGATGACGCGTAGCCGCCGCAACGATCGCGGCGACGGGGTCGGGCGTCATCGGCGACAGCTCAGTCTCGGGCGAGTTTGCGAATTCCGGCGCACAACAACTCGACGATGTGGTCGAACGTGTCGTCGAGGTCATGTGGAAGCGGATGACCATCGCCGCCCTCGAGGTGAGCGAACCCGTGGAACGCGCTTCGCAGGGCTCGGGCAGCGTGCACCTGGTCGGCCTCGTCGAGGTCGTAGCCGACGAGCGCCAGCTCGATCGCACCAACGATGTCTTCGACCGCTTCCTCCAGTTCGGCGTCGCCGGCGCATGGGTACCGATCGGTCGCCGCCATCAGGCCAGGCTGGTCTCGGACGGCCGCTCTCCATGCCAGTCCCATCGCTCGAACCGCGTCGTCGGTCGAGACACCGATTGCCGCTTCGCGCAACCTGGTGGCGAGCATCCTTCGCCCCATCAGACTCAGGGCGCGCTGCAGATCGTCAAATCCGTCGACGTGTCGATACAGCGCTGGCTGGCTGATCCCAAACTCCTTCGCAACACGCGTGAGCGTGATCGAATCCAAGCCCTCCGCGTCTGCGATCGCCGCCGCCGTTTTCACCACCAGCTCTTTGTCGAGCGCAACTTTCTCCACGTCTCACCTATCCGTTAGACACTCTCACCCTAGCCATCAGCCGTCGTGGGCCTGTAGCGCTGCGATCACCGACACGTTCACGATGTCGCCAGCCGAACACCCTCTCGACAGATCGTGAAGAACGCCGTTCACGCCCTGGAGCAACGGCCCGAACGCCTGCGCTCCTCCAAGCCGTTCGGTGATCTTGTATGCGATGTTTCCCGAATCGAGGTCGGGAAAGACGAACACATTTGCCGAACCGGCGACGTCGGAGTCAGGTGCCTTGTGCTCGCCGACCGCAGGCACGAATGCCGCGTCGAATTGGAGCTCGCCATCGACCGGAAGCTCGGGGGCAAGGAGGCGGGCCTTCTCGGTGGCCGAACGCACCTTGTGTACCCGCGGGTGCTCGGCGCTGCCCTTTGTGGAAAACGAGAGCATCGCCACCCGGGCCTCGTCACCAGTCAGTTGAGAGAAGGTCCGGGCTGAGCTGACCGCCACCGACGCCAGCTGATCGGCATCGGGGTCGGGGAGCACGCCACAGTCGCCGTACACGATCGTGCGGCCGTCGCGCAGCACGAAGAAGAAACAACTGCTGATCGCTGCGACCTCGGGCGCGACCCCGAGGATGTGGATACCTGCCCGCAGGACATCGGCGGTCGGCCTACTCGCCCCGGCGACCGCTCCGTGTGCGTCTCCCACACGAACCATGAGTGCCGCGAGATGCAGCGGGTCGTCGAGATCGGCCCGATCGCCCACTTCGGCGGCTGCGGCCAAGACCGAATCCGTTCGCACGGCGCTCAGATCGTCGAGGAGAACGGGTTCGGCGACACCCGACGACGCCAGGATCTTGGCAGCTTCGATGGCTCGTTGGTCACCGGCGTCGGCGAGGACAATACGTTTCGGGTTGGCGCGAGCGCGTTCGTACCAGCGCTTCTGGACGTCGGAGAGATCGTCCGTCGAGATCAACCCTTGCCGCGCCACGGGATCAGGCGGGCTTCGAGGAATCGTAGGAACACGTCCATGAGCACGCCCAGCACGGCGATCACGATGATGCCCGCCACGATCACGTCGAGGCGGAAGAACGGACGGGCCGCGAAGATCATCTGACCGAGACCGTCGCGTGCACCGACCAACTCCGCGGCGACCAGTGTGCCCCACGAGACACCGAGAGCCACGCGGACGCCGGTGAACAGCTCGGGCAGCGCGTTCGGGAGAAGCACTCGCAGTAGAACCTGCCGCTTGGAGGCGCCGAGCGAGTACGCGGCCCGTACCTTCGACAGGTTCGCCGTGCGCACGCCGGATCGCGCAGCGATGATCATGATCCAGATGCTGGCGAAGATGAGCAGGTTCCGGGCCGGGGGATCACCGATGCCGAACGCCAGGATGAAGAGGGGAATGAGCGCCAGGGGCGGGATCGGACGGAAGAGTTCAACCGGCGTGTCGAAGAAGCCGCGAGCCTTGCTCGACAGGCCCATCGCGAAGCCGATCGGCACACCGAAGAGCACCCCGAAGAACATGCCCTGGATCACGCGCCAGAGGCTCGCCCAGGTGTGCTCCCAGAGACTGATGTTCTGGAAGCCGTCGGTCATGAGCTCTTCGAGGGCCCGGAGCGTGTCGCGGGGTGAGGGGAACGAGCGGGGTCCGATGATCTGGAAGAAGTCGTCGTCGCAGTCGCAGTTCGCGATCTGGCGGTAGTTGGCCTCGCTGCTGACCTGGAAGTCCGAGGGGAACCCCCAGGCTTTGGTCGATGCCCACCAGGCGAGGATGAGCACGATGAGCGAGATCAGACTCCACTTCGGGTCGCTGCGCACGGCGCTCGAGTCGCCGAAGGTGACCGTCTTGCGATCGTCGCCGCCGCCGGAGTCCCGGCTGAAAAGCGAACCCAGCTTCGATACCGCCGGCTCACCGACCTCGCCCACGAGATCGAGCGCTCGCTCGTCGGGCACCGCGTTCGAATCTCCAGGGATGTTGCTCATGCTCCTGCCTCCGATCGTCCCATGATCTCTTCTTCCATTTCCCAGATGATCGAGAGGATCTCTTCGCGTCTCTCGATGAACTCAGTCGACGCCTTCAGCTCACGAGGTTCTATCTCGAGCCCCTGGGCGGCGAAGGGCAGCTCGTAATCACGTTCCACGCGACCCGGCCGGGGAGCCATCACGAAGAGGCGGTCGCCCAGGTAGAGCGCCTCCTCGACGCTGTGGGTGACGAGGATCACGGTCTTGCCGGTCTCCTTCCAAAGTTCGAGGATCAGGCCCTGCATCTTCTCGCGGGTGAGCGCGTCGAGTGCGCCGAGCGGCTCGTCCATGAGGATCACGTCGGGGTCGTTGGCGAGGCAGCGGGCGAGGGCCACGCGCTGCTGCATCCCTCCGGAGAGTTCGTAGATCTGCTTGTCACCGAAACCGCCGAGACCCACGATCTCGAGGAGTTCGTCGACCCGCTGCTTCGTCTCGGTCTTGTCGGCCTTGTTCATGTGCGGGCCGAAAGCGATGTTCTTCTCGACGCTGAGCCACTCGAAGAGCGCGCCCTGCTGGAACACCATCCCGCGTTCCTGACCTGGACCGGTGATCACATCCCCGCCCAACGTCACCTGGCCGCCCGTCGGAGCGAGGAAGCCAGCGAGAATATTGAGCAGCGTCGTCTTGCCGCAGCCCGACGGCCCGAGGAGTGTGAGCAATCGCCCCGCCTCGAGATCGAACGAAACGTTACTGAGCGCATGTACCGGCGAGCCCTTGGGCACCTGGTACACCATCTCCACGTTCTTGACCGAAAGGTCTTTCACTTCTCCCCCTCTGGATTGCATTTTGACGCGAGCGGCGCCGAGACCCGCTTGGGCCTCGGCGCCGACTCACACGAGGTGACGGTAATCCGCCACCGAATTCCTACTTCACTCGCTACCGGCTCAGCCGGCGTCCTCGAGGAAGCTCGTGTCGATCGCCGACGAGAAGTCGGCGTTCACGGCGTCGATCTGGCCGAGGCGCTCGAAGGTCTCGAGCTGCTCCTGCATCGTCGCGGCTACGTTGCCTCCGAGCCAATCGGCCCCGAGCTGCTCGTCGATCGACGGGAAGGCGAACCACACGTCGCCGGCCAGGAAGTTTCCGACGTCTTCCATACCTGCTGCCTGGGCGATCACACCGTTCTGGGCAGCCGCATTGGCGGCCCAGTCGGAGTTGAAGTCGTCGGTGGCCTTCAGGAAGTCGGTGACGACGTCTGCGTGATCCTCACCGAAGCTGGTGGGAATCGAGACGATGTCGTAGGTGAAGATGCCGATGTCGGACTCGTGCTCGGCTCCGGTCATGATCAGGTTGCCGCCGGCGTCGAGCATGCTGACAACCGATCCGCCAAAGGCGCATCCGACGTCGATTTCTCCGCTCTCGAACGCGGCCGCCGTGGTGGCGCCACCCTCGGCCTGCACGATGTTGAGGTCGTCGAGACTGACCCCGAGGAACTCCATCATCGAAAGCATCTTGAAGTGTGTGACGTTACCGAACGGCGTCATCACGGTCGCACCTGCGAGTGTCGACGAGGCGTTGTCGCGGTTGACGCCGAGGTCGCCGCGCACGACGCAGTTGTCGGCCTCCGCGTAGGACACCGCGATACCGACGAGCTTGAGGTCGGCGCCGTTGTTCACGAAGTTCGCGAACGGGGTCAGACCCTGCGAGTAGGAAATGTCGACCTCGCCGGCCTCCATCGCCTCTGCCATCTCGCCACCGCTGTTGAACGGCAGCCAGTTGATGTCGACACCGACAGCGTCGGCGAACGACCCGTCGTCCTGCCCGAACTGGTTGGGCGTGGGCCATTCGCGGAAGTAGGCGACGTTGAGCTCTTCGAGGTCGCTACCCCCGCCACAGGCGCTGGCGATGAGCCCCATCACGATCAGTGCGGCTGCAGGCAGCCACTTCTTTCTTGTCATGTTCTCCCCCTCCGGGAAATGTGTTGTGCTCCCGTCGTTGGGAGCCTTGTGTGTTCGCCTCAGCGGACGAACAACGCTGGCCGAAGCCTTGCGTACCGTAGTCGGCTCAACGGGAACCGTGAAGCCACCCCTCGGTTGCTTCGAGAATTTGGGACATGCGTTCCATGATGTCGTCGATGACCGGGCGGTCGGCGATCAGCGGCGGAGACAAGACGAGCATCGTCGCGCCACGATCATCGGGGCGGATGAGAAGCTTCGACTCCTGCACGAACCCATTGAGCACCCCACCCTGGAGGGCGGCGCGATCTTCGTCGTTCAGCTCGACTCCTCGCTCGCGACTCTCGACGAGCTCCAGCGCATAGAAGTAACCGCACCCGCGCCACTCGCCGATGACGTCGAATCGCTGCTGAAGCGCATCCAGTCCAGCCTGGAAGTAGGCCTCGTGCTCAGTGACGTTCTCGAGGATCTTCTCGTCGCGAAGCGCTCGCATGTTGGCGACGGCGACCGCGCAGGCGACCGGATGGCCCCCAAATGTCGAGCCGTGGTTGTACATACCCAACTCGGTGTTCCAGGTCTCCTCAACGAGCCTTCGGCTGATCACCACACCACCGAGGGGCTGGTACGCCGAGGTCACGCCTTTCGCGAAGGTGATCATGTCGGGCTCAGCCCCGAAACGTTCGCTGGCAAACCAATGCCCGAGACGACCGAACGCGCTGATCACCTCGTCTGCGCAGAGAAGAATGCCGTACGTGTCGCAGATGCGGCGAAGTTCCTGCCAGTAGCCGTCCGGTGGCACGACCGCGCCCCGGCCATTTTGCACCGGCTCGGCGATCACCAGAGCCACCGATTCAGGGCCTTCGTCGATGATCATCTGCTCGAGCTGCGTGACACACGGCAGTTCGGCCACGGGGGTGTCGGCCGGGATCGACGGGTCGTGGGTGTGGGGGACGTGTCGGACGCCATCCCACAGCAGTGGCTTGAACTGCTCGCGGAACTTGGGGATGCCTGTTACCGACAGCGACCCGAGCGTTGTGCCGTGGTACGCCCAGTCGCGCGCGATGACTTTGTATCGGGTCTCCTCGCCGCGAGCCACGTGGTAGTTGCGGGCGAACTTGACAGCCGACTCGACCGCTTCGGAACCCGAGTTCACGAAGAACACTTCGCTCAGATCGCCCGGAGCGAACTCCGCGATCATCGTGGCCGCCTCGATCGTGGGCGGACTCGCGAAGCCCCAGTTCGGGAAGAAGGCGAGCTTCTCCATCTGCTTCATCGCAACCGAGGCCAGGTCGGCGCGACCGTGGCCGATGTTGGTGCAGAAGAGACCGGCGAGACCATCGAGGTAGCGATTGCCTTCGGTGTCCTCGACGTAGCAGCCCTGACCGCTCGAGATGATGGGAAGGTCGTCGCGATTCCACGCTGCGCCCTTCGTGTAGTGCGGCATGAGATGTGCCTGTGCTTGCTCGCGTGCTGACGCCATGAGCGTGACTCCTCCCCGGGGTTTCGCGCCGGCCGTTGGGCGCGGTACGTGCAATGTGTGCCGCGCGACACTAACAAGAAGTCGTTAGGACGTCTAGCTGGATTGTGAATACCCCTAACGGAACGTCAGAGTTCTCAGCCGTCGACGGCTTTGTTGCCCCACCCATCGATGAAGGTGATCTCGGCCGCAGGCCGCCGAGGGGCTGGCGTGAACGAGTCGCCGGTGTAATAGCCCACCGGAAGCAGACAGCACTGGGTGACGGTCTCGGGAATGCCAAGAATCTCGGCACTCTCCCGCTCGTAGCCGAGGTGAAGTGTGGTCCAGCACGATCCGAGCCCACGAGAGCGAAGGGCCAATTGAAAGCTCCACACCCCCGGCAGGACCGAACCCCACCAGCCTGCCTGATGCTCCACGCCCTGATCCTCGACCCGATCGAGGCGGATCGGGATAACCATGGCCGGTACTTCTCCCATTCGCTCGGCGAGGTACGAAGCCGAGTCGACGACTCGAGCGCCGCGATCCGTCGACCGCACGGCGGTGTTCTGCGCAAGGTACGGCGCGGCGTTCCTGAGATACAGCTCGCCGATCTGCGCGATCAGGTCGCGATCCTCGACGATGATCCACTTGTTGCGTTCCACGTTCGAACCCATCGGCGCGCGGCTCGCCACATCGATGCAATCGAGCAGGACGTCACGCGGAACGGCGCGTTCGAAGTCGAGGCGTTTCCGCACCTGCTTTGTGGTCATCAGTAGCTGGTCGGTGTGGGACAGATCGAACTCGGTCATCCGTCGAAGCTAGCTCGTCGGCGACTCTGGCTCAGGGGTGGCGCGTGACCTCGCCGGGATCCTTGTCGGAGCGGAGACCCACGTAGCTGGGATGCCGAAGGTTGCCGTCGCTGGTCCACTCACCGAACTCGACCTCGATCACGTACTCGGGCTCGACCCACCGAAACGTGCGGCCCATCGTTGCGATCGGCTCACCCACGAAGGGCGACTTCTCGCGAGCGATCGGGGTCAACCGGTTGGTCCAGTCGCGGAGTGCGGCCCCGTCGAGGCCCGACCCGACGCTCCCGGCTGAATACAATTCGGCGCCGTCGTAGTAGCCGATCAGGAGCGAGCCGATGGATCCGGCCCGACCCTCACGGCCTTCCGCCCAGCCACCGACCACGAACTCCTGCCGGTGTCGGCTTTTGATCTTGCGCCAGGTCGACGAGCGGCCACCCTCGAGGTAGCGGGATTCGGCCTGCTTTGCGATCAGCCCTTCGAGGCCGGCATCGGTCACGACATCGAGCAACGCGGCGGCGTCGTCGGTGTGAACGTCGGTCGGGCGCCAGTGTTCACCCGGCTCGAGCACCTGTTCCAAAAGCCGTCGCCGAGCCGAAAGAGGAAGCTCCATCGTGTCGTTGCCGTTGAGGTGGAGCAGGTCGAACACGACGAAGCTCACCGGGTTCGCCGCCGCGCGGCGCGCCGCTTCGGCGGGTGCCGTCACGTGCATCCGATCCTGAAGCGCCCCGAAGCTTGGGTGCCCGTTCTCATCGAAGGCGACGACCTCACCGTCGAGGACGACGGCGTCGAAATCCTCAAGCACCTCGCCCAACCCATTCAGCTCCGGGAAGGAGACGCTGACGTTTCGCAGGTTGGCGCTCTGAAGGCGGACGCCCCCCTCGTCGATGAACGCCACGATCCGCATGCCATCCCACTTGATCTCATACACCCAGTCACCACTGGTGGGTAGCTCGCCCGCACGCGCCTTCATGGGCGCGATCGTGCGGCTGCGAAGCGGTCTGCTCACCGCCGCTCAGCGACGTATTCGCTCAGGTTCTCGAAGCTCTGCCCCCACGCATCGATGGCTCGCTGTGCGATGAGTCCCGCTATTGGACGGGTGAGGAACAGCGGATCGAACGCACCCGTCCAGCGGATCTCGGTACGAACCTCTCCCTCACGCGAGGTATCGATGAACTCGACCACTTCGACCATGCGTTTCGCCAGGAACACGTTGGTTGCCGTGATCGTGAAGCCCCACCGTTCCTCGGGTTCGATGACGACGGCGGTCTCGTCGGCTCGCAGGATGCCGATCCGGATGCGACGAGTATTTCCGGACGCTTCCCAGATGTCGGGCTCGGCGTCACAGCCCGCACAGTCCTCGTACCACTCGGACCACGTGTTGTTGTCGACGAAGGTCTTCCACAACTCGGCCCGAGTCGCCGGCACGTCGACCGACGTCGACACGACATGGCTCGCGGTGTCGAGCAGCTCGAGGTCGGCCGGTTGAAGGCGGGGCATCTCAGATCTTCACCGCAGTGCCGTAGGCAAGGATCTCGGCCGCGCCGCCCATGACCATCGAGGTCGTGAACCGCACGCCCACGATCGCGTTGGCGCCCATGCTGGTCGCGTGTTCGGTCATCCGCTGCACGGCCTCCTGGCGCGCCTCGACCAGCATCTGGGTGTAGCTGCGCAGTTCGCCCCCGACGATGCTCTTGAGGCTCGCACCGATGTCGCGACCGATGTCTTTCGAGCGGATGGTGCTTCCCTGCACCATTCCGAGCGTCTCGGTGATGGGATGGCCCTCGATGGTGGCGGTCGTCGTCATGAACATGTGAAAAAGCTAGTCGTCCAGCTGGGCTGCGAGCCCCTGGGTGGCGTCGATGAACTCGTCGACCATGTCGAAAACCACCTGGGCGGAAGACTTCGACTCGTTCATGGTGCCCACGATCTGGCCCACGAAGTAGTTGGCAAGCTTCGCGGCACCGGAGTCCTCGTTGAACGCCGCTCGATCGATTCGGGCGATCGCCTGATCGACGAGGATCGGCTGGGCCGGCATACCGAGGGGCATCGGCGTGGTGGGATCATCCCACTCGTCGGTCCACGCCGACTTCAGTTGCCTCGCTGGTTTGCCGGTGCGTGATCGGCTGCGGATGGTGTCAGCAGACGACGCCGCGAGGAACTTGCTCTTCACGGTCGGGTGCGTCTCGGCCTCGTCGGTTGTGAGCCACACCGAACCACACCAAACCCCTTCGGCGCCGAGCGCCATGGCCGCGGCCATCTGGCGCCCGCGGCCGATGCCACCCGCGCCCAGCACGGGCGTGCCCTGCACCGCGTCCACGATCTCGGGAATCAGCACCATTGAACCGATCTCACCGGTGTGTCCGCCGGCTTCACCGCCCTGTGCGACGATCATGTCGACCCCGGCGTTCACATGGCGCTCGGCATGCTGTGGCCGCCCGGCGAGCGCGCCGACCCTACGGCCGGCCTCCTTCGACTTCTCGATCATCTCGGGTGTCGGCGGACCCAATGCGTTCACGATCAGCGCCGACCTGTGTGCGAGCGCGATTTCGAGCTGCGGCGCGGCGCTGGCCGCGGAGAACAACGCGTCCTCGCCGTGGGCCATTGTGGCGCCCCGCTCCCCGTCGGGCATCGGCGGCACGTCGTATTTCGCGAGCAACTCGTCGACGAACTCGCGATGCTGGGGCGGAATCGCGTCGATGATCTGCCTCGTCGTCACGCCACCCTGATCGGATCCCTCGTACTTGGCGGGGATGATCAGATCGACACCGAAGGGGCGGTCGCCCACCTCCTTCTCGATCCAGTCGAGATCGACTTCGAGGGCCTCGGGCGAATGCGCGACGGCTCCGAGCACTCCCATACCGCCCGCCCTCGACACGGCCGCCACCACATCGCGGCAGTGGCTGAACGCGAGGATCGGCAGATCGATCTCGAACATCTCGGTGATTGCGGTTTTCATGCGGACTCCATTGCGCTCTGGCGAGAGCGGGTCTCGGACCACGTGAGGCCCGTCTCGACGTTCGGTTCGCGGGGCAGACCGAGAACGTGCTCGGCCACGATGTTCCGCTGGATCGCGAAGGTGCCGCCGCCGATCGTGAGTGCCGGGCCGAATACGTACCCGTAGTGCCAGACCGGATCGACGTCGGGGAACTGACTGGCGTTGCCTCTTGCAAAGTTGATCTCGGTGGCTCCGGCCTGCCGCGTGCGTGGAATCGACCCGGGCGGGCCCGACCCTTCGAGCATCCCGGCAGTTCCGACGAGAGCCTTTGCCATCGTCATGATCTCCTGCCCGATCTCGTCAGCCAGAATCTTCTGGATGCTCGCCTCCGGCCCCGGTGTTGCTCCGGCGAGTTGAGCGCTCAGGGTGCGAAGTTGGGTGAGCCGGAGCACTTCTGCCCGGATGTGGAGTTGGGCGAGTTGGTCGCGTTGGATCGGGTCGGTGACCCGGCCGTTTGCCTTCACCAGGTCGAACAATGTCTCCGCGCTCGGCCCCTGCCCCCACAGGGCGCCGCCCGACGAAAGGCCGACGCGCTCGTTGGCCAGCGTCGCCTTCGCGAGCCTCCACCCGTCGCCCTCCTCTCCCACCAACATGCTGGCCGGTATTCGAGCCTCGTCGAAGAAGACCTGGTTGAACGAGTGCGCGGTGGTCATGTCTACAACGGGTGCCAGCGTGGTGCCCGGGGTGCTCATGGGATAGATGAAGTACGAGATGCCCTTGTGCTTGGGCGCGTCCGGGTCGGTGCGGGCCAGCAGGATGCCGTATTGGCTCTCGTGGGCGCCACTCGACCAGATCTTCGAGCCCGTGATCACGTACTCGTCTCCGTCGCGGACGGCTCGAGTCGACAAGCTGGCGAGATCCGACCCCGAGTCGGGCTCACTGAACAGCTGACACCAGTGATCCTCATCGCTGAAGATCGGCGGAAGGTAGCGCTCCCTCTGCTCGTCGGTCCCGGCGAGGTGGATCACCGGCGCCGCCCACCCGATCCCGATGATGTTGAGCGGCATGCGAATATCGGCCGCCCTGAACTCCTCGGCGATGATCAGCTGCGTCATCGGATCGGCGTTACGACCCCACGGCTCGGGCCAGTGAGGTGCAACCCACCCGGCGCCAGCCAGATCGGCGTTCGACGGGGAAGGATTGGCTGCGATCCAGTCGCGCACCTCGATCCGACGGGGATCGTCTGGCGGCGGCATGTCGAAATTCACGAGTTGCTCCCCCGGGGCGTGGGTCGGTTCGGGCGGCGAGGTCACCGTAGCGGTGATGGTACTGTTTCGACGAAGTTGGTACCGGGGTCACGTGCCCCGGCGATCGGAGCAGCACATGGCCGACCTCGTACACACCGAACTCGACGAGCGCGGTGTACTCACCATCACACTCGACGACCCCGCCAAGCGCAACGCCCTCTCCGCTGCGCTCACCCAGCAGCTCGTGGCTGCCATCGATCGGGTCGACACCGACGACCGCGTACGCGTCGCCGTGCTCACGAACACCGGCACCGTGTTCTGTGCAGGCGCCGACTTGTCGGAGCGCTCGGCGGCGGGAGGTTCCGCTGGCAACGTGGACCCCCTCGCCCTCTTCTCCCGTATTCGACACTCCCCCAAACCGTGGGTCGGTCGCATCGCCGGACACGCGGTTGCGGGCGGAACCGGCCTGGCCGCGGCTCTCGACATCTCGGTCGCCCACGACGCCGCGAAGTTTGGCTTCACCGAGGTCCGCCTCGGCGTGGCACCAGCCATCATCTCGACGATCTGTCTTCCCAAGATGAGGAGAGGTGATGCGGCTTCTGCGTTCCTCCGAGGACAACGCTTCGACGGGTCCGAAGCGGCCCGGTTGGGCCTGATCACCACGGCCCTACCCGCCGAGCAAGTCGACGAAGAGGTCTCCGCGATCGTCGACGATCTCCTCCTTGGCGGGCCGCTCGCGCTAGCCGCTGCGAAGGACGTTCTCCGACGGGTTCCCGACATGTCGGCCGACGAGGCGCTGCCGTGGGCGGCCAATCGTTCCGCCGAGTTGTTTCAGAGTGCCGAGGCCGCTGAGGGTATGGCCGCATATCTCGAGAAGCGCCCACCCTCATGGGTGCCCCCCGACTGATCGGTTCCACACACGGGTGATGCTCGCTCGTGGGTCTTGGCCATCAGGACGCGGTGGCGTCCAGAGCCTGTTCGAGATCACGCCAGAGGTCATCCACGTGTTCGCATCCAACCGAGAACCGGACAAGTGTCTGTGGCATCGACTCCTGCCCCGGGATCAACGCCCGGCGCTCCATCGTTGATTCGATCCCGCCCAGGCTGGTCGCGTTGTTGACGAGCCTGGCCGCTTCGACGAACGCACTGGCGCGCTCGCCGGGGCCGGTCACGTCGAAGCTCATCATCGCCCCGAAGCCTTTCATGAACGATGCAGCGTGGGCGTGTGTCTCGTGTGAGGGCAGTCCGGGATAACGAACTGTGGCCACCTGCGGGTGCGCCTCGAGCCGCTCAGCGAGTATCCCTGCATTCGCCATCGACTTCTCCAAGCGCAGTGCAAGGGTGCGGGCGCCGCGGGTCGCGAGGAATGCCTCCATCGCACCGATCGTTCCGCCGTTGCGAAGTCGCCGGTGGTAGAGATCGTCGTACAGCTCCTCGGTTCGGGTGGTGAGGACACCGGCCAGGAGATCGGAATGACCGCCGATGAACTTCGTAGCCGACTGCATGACCACGTCTGCGCCGAACTCCAGCGGCCGCTGCACGAGGGGTGTGGCGAAGGTGCTGTCGACCGCCACGATCGTGCCGTTCTTCTTCGGTGCACCACAGATTGCAGGCAGGTCGGCCACGGTCATCAGTGGGTTGGCCGGCGATTCGAGCCAAGCGAGATCGACCTCGCCCACCGCATCGATCCAGGCGCGGGTGTCGGCGAGGTCGAGGCGCCTGACCTCCCATCGACCCTGCGCTTCTCCCTCGACAGCCAGGCCGTTCACTGCGTGGTACGGATCTTCGGGAATCGCCACCGTCGAGCCCACGGGAAGGCCGTGGAACAGACACGCCACCGCGGCCATGCCTGAGGAGAACGCGAGAGAGCGCCCACCCTCGAGCCCGCCCATCAGCTCTTCGAACCCGTTTTGCGTTGGCGTCCCCTCGCTGCGCGAGTAGTAGCGCTCCCCCGGCAGCCGGAAGTTGGATGCGAGGACCGGTGGTGCGTTCAGCGGTTCACCGGTTCCCATCGGGCGTCCGCCATAGATCAGCCACGTCGAGGGATCGAGATCGTCCATTCGGCCACGGTAGAGCCCGAAGGTTGGCGTCGGGTAGCCGAGGGCCGATGCTGGGACGATGCTCATCCCACCCATCGACCTCATGAATGGTGAAGCGGTCCAGCTCATCGGCGGCAAGGAGCATGCACTCTCCGCCGGCGACCCGCGACCCCTCGCCGAGAAGTTCGGTCGGGTGGGTGAGATCGCCGTTGTCGACCTGGACGCCGCCCTCGGTACCGGCTCGAACACCGACCTGATCCGCGAGCTGCTGCCAATCGCTCCCTGCCGGGTGGGTGGCGGCATCCGCTCGATCGACGCTGCGATCGAGTGGCTCGACGCCGGCGCGTCCAAAGTGGTGCTCGGAACCGCGGCCACTCCCGAGGTGCTCTCGGCGCTGCCACCCGAACGCACGATCGTGGCGCTCGACTCGTTCGAGGGCGAGGTCGTCACGCACGGCTGGACCAAGGGCACCGGCGCCCGCGTCGAGGACAAACTCGCCGAGCTGGGCGAGTTCACGACCGGCTTCCTCCTCACGTTCGTGGAGCGAGAGGGGCGTATGACCGGAACTGACCCCAACACGCTTCGCCGCTATCTCGACGCGGCGGGGGGAGCCCGGGTCACCTTCGCTGGCGGCGTGGCATCTGCCGAAGAGATCGGCGAGATCCATGGACTTGGGGCCGACGCCCAGGTGGGTATGGCGCTCTACCGAAACGACTTCTCACTCGCCGATGCGGTTGCTGCATGCATCAGCTCGGACCGTTCCGACGGACTGTGGCCGACGGTCGCCACAAACGCCCGCGGTCAGACCCTCGGGCTCGCCTACTCGAATCACGAGTCGTTGAACGCCACCATCGAAACCGGCGACGTTCACTACTGGTCGCGCAGCCGAGGCGAGCTGTGGCAGAAGGGACTCACCAGCGGAGCAACGCAATCGCTGGTCGACCTTCGCCTCGACTGCGACAGCGACGCACTGAGGTACACGGTCGACCAGGTCGGCCGGGGTTTTTGCCACCTGCCACAGACCTCGTGTTTCGGAGACTTCGCGGGTCTCGCGGAGTTGGAGCGTCGTCTCGCCGAGCGCGCAATCGAAGCGCCCGCGGGCAGCTACACACGCCGCCTCTTCGACGACCCCGAACTCCTCGCCGAGAAGCTGACCGAGGAAACCCAGGAGCTGATCGACGCCACCGACCGGGCCGACATCGTGCACGAAGCGGCGGATGTGCTGTTCTTCGTCATGACTCGACTTGCGAAGGACGACATCCCACTTACCGACATCGAGGCCGAGCTGGATCGTCGGACACTGAAGGTCACCCGCCGCGACTGACGCTCATGGAGTCGTCGGGGCGACGAGGCGGCTCGCAGCAAGAACCTCGCCTTCCCCGGAACGGGCGATGACCCGAAACTCGACCGCATCGTCGGTCACCGTGACCCGCAACCGGCGAACGTCGGCCTGTCGAATCACCGCGATGACCTCCGACGAGTCACCGACGCGCGCCCGAACAACCCAGCCGGAGATCTCTGACGTGTCTCCACGGGTGTTCCAGAAGAGCGTGGTCTGACCGTCGCGGATCCTGCTCGCCTCGAGACCCACAGCCAACTCCACCGGAGCAGGAGAATCGACCGTCGTGGTCGGAGGCGGTTGGGTCGTCGAGGCGGGAGGATCGGTTGGTGCCGGCGCGGTCGTCGTGGTGTCGGGAGGGATTGTGGTGCTGGAGGGTGCCACGGTCGAGTCCGAGCCATCTGCGGGAAGGATCGGATCGGGCTCGACCGTGGACGTCGTGTCGCGCTGCGGGGGCGCGTCTCGATCGGGTGCAGTCGTCGTGGGGCGGCCGGCGGCCGTGCTGTCGGTGGCAACGTCTGAGTCGTTTGGCCGATCAGTGATTGCCGGGCCGACCGCGGTCGTGCTTGGGCGATCCGTTTCGGCGGGGGCGTCGGTGCGGCTCGGGCCGGCATCGACGATCTCGACGGTTCCGTCCACAATCATCGCGGTCGCGCCCGCTTCGAGTACGACGCCGGCCACGATCGCGCGGCCGGCCGGGCCCACATCGATGCGGCTGCCGTCGGGCAGTTCGAGACCGGCGGCGCCGTCGGTGATCGAGTCGGCGCCTGGAATCGAGACCGTGGTGCCTTCTGCCGCGAACATTTCGACCGCCATCGCGGGATCCGATCGAGTCAGTGTGACCACACCGACGATCAGGGCGGCCGCAACCACGATCGCTCCGGGACGGAGCAGCCAGTCGAACAGGCGGGGATGATGCGAGTCCGAAGGACTCGGTGTGGAGGCGCGAAGGTCCGCTTCGAGTCGATTGGCGAAGGCGCCGTCGACCCTCGGCGTGGGAGCGCTGGCCATCTCCTCGAGACGGTCGCGGAGTTCATCATTCATGTCATTCGCCTCCTCTCGGCGTATCGCCCTCGGTTCGTTCCAACTCCCGCTGCAGCGCTTTCGTGGCTCTCGTCAGGACCACCGAGAACGCTGCTTTCGTGAGACCCATCGCCGCCGCCGCATCGCCCGTGTCGAGGTGGGCGAGGTAACGGAGCGAGATTGCCTCCTGGTACCGCTTGTTCAATCCCGAGAGCGCCAGCCGGAGCTCTCCGTCGTCCTCCAACGCGACCTCGTCGACACCGGGAGCGACTGCGGGGGCCAGGCTCGCCATGGCGGCCTGACCCCGATCGCTCGACGCCCGCCCTTCTCGCCGGTAGTGCGCAACAACCTGCCTGGAAGCAATCCGGAAGAGCCAGGGGCCGAGGCCCCCGGGCCGCCATCGGAACCTTCCGATGCTGCGCAGTGCCGACTCGAAGGTCGCGGAGCAAATGTCCTCGGCGGCCTGCACGTTCCCGGTTCGCCGGTGAGCGAAGTCGTGAATCCGGGGCAGGTAGTGCCGATACAGCTCTGCGAAGGCGTCGAAGTCGGTGGATGCCCGCGCCGCAAGAGCCTGCTCGTCCGGGTGAGGTGCGTGGTCGCCCACCCGATCAAGCGTGGCTCTCGCGGACACCGCAAGGGTGGACACCGCCGACCTGCGACAACGAGTCAGTCGATGCCGTCGATGAATCGCACCTTGTTGACTCGGGAGCGACCGATGATCTCACCCTCTTCGTCGAGTGCGAGCACGGCGTAACGGACGACCTTGGCCTCTTCGGGGAGCTCGTCGCGGGTGGCGAGTGCGTCGGGACCGAACGTTCCGACCAGCTCACGATGGCCACGGTTCACGATGCGCCACACCTGATAGCCGCGGGCGTCGTCGACCTGCGACCATTCGCACCGGGCTGCTTTGGCGCCGGTGTCGTCGATGCTGCCCTTGCAGGCGAGTCGCATGATCTCGAAGTCGGGAAGCGGCGGTGTTGCCGCACGGGTACGGGCCGCGGCGACCAGTTCGTGGTCGACGTTGTACACCCGAACGCGATAGCGGTAGCGCTGGCCGGGTTCGACCTTCTCGTCGAAGAAGCGATTGCGGCGAAGGTTCTCGGACCGGTAGATCGTGGCCCAGCCATCGCCACCGTTGCGCTCGAGCGTGAGATACGCAGCATCATCAGCGGTAGGACGGCTCCAGCGACACAGGACACCCGGCATTTCGTCGCGGTCGAGGCGGCCGCCGCAGCGGAAGCGCAGCTTTTCGACCTCGTCGAAGTCGATCGGACGAATCTCGGCGACGTCGGTGACCGCGTCACCCTTCACGTCACTGACGGCGTCGGTCTGTGCCGAAGCCGGGGTGATCAGACCAACGAGGACCACGGCGATCGTGGCGACGCTGATCAGCATCTTTTGGAGGGGGCGATGCATCAGGGGGGTTCCTTTCACAAAGACAGGCCTCGATGCCCGTCACCCCTCACATCGCGCGGGAACCCGCGATATTTCACCCGGTCGCGACTTTTTCAGACCTCGTCGAGATCGGCGATGTTCCATTCGCGAACGGGGATTGCCTCCGCGTCGCCGTGGTCCTCGATGCAACGCTCCGGTAGCGGCGTGGCCTGTCCGTTGCGGATCCGGTCGCGCTCGCTCACGAACAGGCTGGGAGGAAGGTGCTGCTCGCCCTGCATCGACTTGAGATACGCATCACCATCGCGTTCGAGCAGATCCCATGCGTTCGAGAACGAGTTGCCCGTGATGCCGACGATGCCGCGGGCAGCAGTGAACATGCTCTTGTCGTTGCCCATCGCCTGGCGACCACGGCGCCGAGCCTTCAGCTCGACCCATAGGTCTTTCATACGACGCATCATGACTCGAGTGTAGGAGATGCAGAGGCCTTGGCGTCAGCCGCGGTATCGCCCATGAGATATCTCGGGCCACTCCCAAGCGAGCGAGCGGCGTCCCCGGCGTTGTACATGCCACACCGTTCGAGCGACAGGCAACCGCAGCCGATACAGGCGTCGAGCTGATCCCGGAGTGAGATCAGCCGCTCGATTTGGGTATCGAGCGGTTCTCGCCATGAATCGGCGACCTTGCTCCAATCGTCATGGGTTGGCGTGCGCGAATCGGGCAGGGAGTCCAGGGCGGAGCGGATCGCGTCGAGTGGTTGTCCCACCGCCTTGGCGGCACCGATGAACGCGACACGCCGAAGTGTTTCGCGGCGAAACCGACGTTGCCCACCGCTCGTCCGCTCTGATCGGATCAACCCCTCTGCGTCGTAGAACCGGATCGCCGATGGCGCGATGCCGCATCGTTGCGCTACCTGGCCCACAGTAAGGAGGTCGTCTGAATGAAGGTTTCCCTTGACTTCAACCACGCTTTAAGTTTTACGATCATACCTATGGACACGTCAACCACCACTGCACCCGCTATCAACGCCCGCACGACCACAGCTTCGGTCGGCGCGCTCGACGACATCGACGAGAACTCGATGCGCATGGCAAAGGTGGGCGAGCACCGGGTGGCCGTGATCCGCACCGCGAGCGGGGTTCATGCCATCGACAACGCCTGCCCGCACCAGGGCTACGGCCTCGTCACCGGCGCGCTCGAGGGCGATCTGGTGACCTGCCAGTGGCACAACTGGAAATACGACGTGACCACCGGGCACTGCGTGATGGGCGAGGAGGATGTTGCATGCCACGCCGTCGACGTTCGTGACGGCGAGGTTTTCGTCACCGTGGTCGAGCCGAGCGCCGAGGAGCAGCAGGCGACCCTCTGGCCGAGCCTGCGGCGCGGCCTCGCCAACAACTACATGGGGCAGGTCTCGAGAGACACGGTGCGTCTTCTGCACAATGGCGCCACCGCCGACGAGATCATGTGGGAGGGCTTTCGCTTCGGAATCCCCCGCGACGAGTACGGCCCCGGACACTCGATGGCGATGGCCGTCGACTGCCTTCATCTGGCGAACGCACGCACGGGCGACGACCAGGTGCTCCCGCTCGTGCAGGGTCTTTCGGGATTGGCGGAGACCGCGCTGGGTAACGAAGAGATCGACATAGCCGTCGTCGAACCGACCCTGCCGCTCCAGCAGGCGGTCGAAGCTGAACAGATCGAAGCATCGATGGCGGCGGCGCGCGCCCTGAGCGCCGGCGGCGACATCAGCGCCGCTCGCCGCGCCTTCATCGAGGTCGCATCCGCTCATCACCTCGACTACGGCCACGGGATGATCTACACCCAGAAGGCGTTCGAAATCCTGGAGCGAACGAGCTTCTCCAACGCGATCGACCTGCTGCCAGAACTCGCCGCGGGTTTGGCATGGGGTACCCGCGAAGACCTGCTCCCCTACATGCGAAAGGCGATGGATCAGTTCGGCAAGATCGACCTCGACGCGCTCGCCGCCAGCCCTGCCATCCGAAAGCCCACCACGGCCGAGGTCGACGCGCTGCTCGAGGCCGATGAGCCCCCGATTGCAATTGCTGCCGCGGCGGTGCAGGACGGGCTTGGCATCGTCGGCCTGCTCGACGCACTCAGCCTCGGCTCTGCCCGACGACTGCTGCGGTACGACACGAGCCTCGAGCACGACGAAGCGGAACCGACGGGTTGGCTCGCCATCACGCATGCGCTCACGACCGCCCGAGCGAGCCGATGGGCGTGGGAGCATCACGCCGGGCCAGAGACGGCCCGGCAGGCGCTGTTCGCGACGTGGCTACTCCACGACAGCGGCCGAGCCGAGCGGCGACATGGGGCACTTCCCGAACCGGAGTTCACGAACATCCCTGCTGCGGATGGCGCTCAGCTCGACGGCGCACTCGTGGACCGTGACGGCCCGACGGCGATGAGCCTCGTGCGGACGATGGGCCCGGAGGCGGCGGCACCGCATCTCATCGGGGCAGCACTCGACGATCGCTCCGGCGCATTCATCGTGCTGGCGCACCTGATCAAACTCACGCAGGCCGCGATCGAGGAAACGGAGTCGACCGGAAGTGATCTGCCACTTCTCGCTGCCACCCGGTTCCTCGCCGCACCCCGCCTCGAGCGATTCGTGGCCCGGAACGTCGCCGATTCGATCGACTTCGTGCGAACGGGCAAGCCACCGAAGCGCTGACGAAGCTCAGGTCGAGAACCGCTCTCAACGAGTTGTGCCGGTGAAGGTGATGGTGAAACGGGTTCCGGGCCCGTCTTCGAGCGGCGAGCGAACTTCGACGCCGCCGTGAGCGTCGGCCACGTGCTTCACGATGGCCAGGCCAATCCCCGAGCCCATTGGAACGGCAGCGTCATCGCGCTCTTCGCCTCGCGTGTAGTAGCGCTCGAAGACCCGGCTGTGTTCTTCGGGCGGAATGCCCGGGCCGCGATCGGTGACCGACAAGGTTGCCGGCGGTCCGGCATCGATCACCACGTCGATCGGAACGCCCGCCGGTGAGAATCGACTGGCGTTCTCGACGAGGTTGGTGACGGCTCGCTCGACGCTCACTCCATCGATGCCGAGCCGCAGCTCAGTCGGTCCTGCGACACCGATCACGACATCGGGGTTGAGCGCCAGATGTCGATCGACTACTCGATCGACGATGATCATGAGGTCGTTGTCGACCTGTTGAACGACTCGGCTTCGACTCCGGGCCGCGCTCAGCAACTCGTCGACCGTCAGCTGCAGGCGTTCCACGAGTGCCTCGGCACGTTCCGCGCTCGCTCGGTAGTCACCAATCGATGGGTCGGCGTTCGCCAGGATGATCTCGTTGTTGACCGCGAGGGCGGCAAGAGGCGTGCGCAGCTCATGGCTGGTGTCCTCCATGAGGCGCTGCTGTAGTCCTGCCTGATCACTCAGCCGCACAAGCATTCGGTCGAATCCGTCGGCCAGGTCCTGAACCTCCTGTGCCTCGCCCGAGAGCCCCACCCGGCGGTCGAGTGATGTCGACTCGATCCGGTTGGTCAGTTCCGTCAGGTGGTTGATCGGTTCAACCGCCCTTCCCGACCACCACCACACACCCAATGCGGTCGCGAGACCGAGGGCGAGCGCAGTGAGCGGAACGGCAACAGGTACTCCGCTGGAGGACTCATCCTCGAATCCGCGGGCCGGGTCTTCCACATCACGCGGGGTCGCATCCGCGACGGCGGCCGGGCCTTCGATGAAGTCCTCCTCACTACTGGTCGTGGCGAACACCACCGCCAGCAGAAGCATCAAGGGCAGCAGTGCCGACGTGAGGCCCATGATCAGCAACTGCTGGCGAAGGCTGCGATGGCGGAAGGGTGTCACAACGGGTCCCCCTGTGGTGGCGCCGCGAGTCGGTAGCCCACTCCTTTGACCGTCGTGATCAGCCGCGGCTCGCCGAGTTTTCGACGGAGTCGGCTCAGGATCACCCGGACACTGTTGGAGAACGAGTCGGCGTTGGCATCCCAGCAGTGCTCGAGCAGGTCCTCCGCCGACACGACCTCGTCTCGCCGGCTGGCGAGGTAGCGCAGCACCGCGAATTCCCGCCCTGTGAGACCGAGGTCGGCACCGCCGCGGGTGGCGACATGACGGACGGGGTCCAGCACGAGGTCAGATATTCGAATGTCCCCACCCGGCTCACCGTCGCGTCGGGCCAGCGCCCTGATCCGTGCCGCCAGCTCGATGATCTTGAACGGCTTGACCAGGTAGTCGTCTGCACCGGCGTCCAGTCCTGCAACCCTGTCCCGGACCGCGTCGCGGGCCGTGAGGATCAGCAGGCGACGCGGTCGGGTCAGGATCGAGGGTTGATGCGACCGCAATCGCCGACAGAGGTTCAGACCGTCACCGTCCGGGAGTCCCAGATCCAGGCAAACCACGTCGTATCTCGTGACGGTCAGGAGCTCCTCCGCCGCGGCGACGGATGCGGCATGGTCGACCGCCAGCCGCTCCTGCCGCAGCCCGAGGAGCACGACCTCGGCGAGGTCGGAATCGTCTTCAACCAGCAGAATTCGCATCTGTCGTCGAGTCTTTCAGAGGCCGTCACACCATTGCCGACGGCGCCGCGTCGGCAGGTGGACGACCGAGGAGCCAGCCGGCTCCGCCTGCGAGCATCGGGAACACCACCGCGAACCCTGCGACGGTGAGCCATGGAACGACGAACTCGAACTCGAACTCGTTCGCCGACAACATCGGGATGAGCGGCAGATAGCCGATCACCAGCGCCACGACCGCACCCGCGCTCGCAAGAATCCCCGCGATCGACGCCGCCAGTTTCCTCTGAGTCGCCGGCGCTGCCCCGATGGCCGACAGCGTTCGTAGATCGCCGGCGAGCTCGCTCGAGAAGAGACCGATCGAAGAAATGGCGATTCCGAGCCCGAGCACCAGGCCGCCGATCAGGCCGATCAGTCGGAGACTCGACCGGGGTTCGGGTTCGGCCGGGAATTCCAGCAACAGTTCTGGACCGACGGCACCGCGCACCGCAGAGCGGACCTCCGCCGATATCGCTTCACCGCTACTCGCATACCAGCCGAGCTGAACACGGTCGAGTCCCTCCGCGGCCACGAGGCGGGGCGGGATGAGTACCGACGGAATTCTGGTGTTGCGGGGCCAATCGGCTGCCACGAGAAGATCAGCGCTCTGCGGATGTACACCGTTCAGGATGATCACGTCGTCGCCGGATCTCGCCACGCCGCCACCATGGCCCGGGATTACGTCGAGGCCGAGCGCAGCGATGAGACCCGGCGACGAAATCCAGGCATCCTCCACCGTGTAGACGAGCTCGTTTCCCGCCTCGTCGATCTCGCCGAAGCCATAGGAATCACAGGCGAGGCAGTTTGTGTTGCCGCGACGCCCGGCCAAAACCGGCTCGACTCCGCGTTGAGATCCGATGGCGTCGAAATCCCAGCGCTCGACGAGCGCTCCCGGCGCAACGGCAGCCTCGATCGGGAGAAGTTCGAGCTCCGGGGCCACTTCCACGATCCGTGCCCGGGCTCGATCGAGCCGGGTGGCGTCCAGGTCGACCGGGATCCGGATCGCGCCATCGTCGGCTCCGGGTTGCCACGCGATGAACGAGTTGTCGGCCAGGTTGGGCCCGCGCGCGCTCGCTCGCTGGTCGAGGCTTCCGCTGACCACCGCGATACCGACCGGAACCGAGATCGCCAACGCGAGCGCAGCCACCACGGCCGCAGACCTGCGGTTGTGTCGTCCGACCGCCCGTCCGGCCATTCGCAGGACGACCGGGAATCGGCGCGGTGCACGACCGATCGCCGACACGAGGAGCGGTGTCATCAGAAGAAGTCCCACCGGAGCGACAACCACCCCGAGCAGGGCGAGCGGTGTGTTGAGGTTCGTGAAACCGAACCCGAGCGCCACTCCGCCCAGCGTCGCCAGTACGAGCCCAAGGAACGCGGGTCGCCCGGCGCTCGGCGGTTGGGGCCGAGTCGCGCGAAGCAGGCTGGCGATCGGGAGTTTGGCCAGAGGCCGAGCAGGCCAGCGTGCCGCCATGCTCGCGACAACGACGGCGAGTGCGAGAGTTGGTCCGACGGTGAGCCATGGAATGTCCAGATCGACGCGATGGCCCACAGAGGTTTCGAACGTTGGCAACAAGACGGCCACCACCCCGATCGCAACGATGAAGCCCACAGTCGCGCCGAGAATCCCGAGGATGGCACCCGAGATCGTCGCCGCGGTACGGAGGTCCGCGGGAGTGGCGCCGGCGGCGGCCAGAAGTCCGTACTGCTGCGACCGACGACGGGCGATGACGGCGAACGCTGCTCCGATCAACAGCGTGACCTCGAGCATGCCAAGCGTGGAGACGGCGCCGGCAAGCATCGCAACGGCAGTACGGGGCGACGGCCCGCCGGCCGACGAAATGTTGAGCGAGTCGACGCCGGCGAACGGCGCGATGCTCGGATCGGCGTCGACCAGGAACTCGAGGGTTCGTTCCTGCGCGGTGAGGCCGTACCCGTCGAGGGTCGTGAGAAGAAGGAACTCATCGGAGAGTCTCGTGGGATTCTCGACGACGCCGACGATGGAAAGCGTTCGACCTGAAACCTGAACGGTCTCGCCCACCGTCTGTCCATCGATCAACGCCCGGTCGGTTACCGCCACTTGGTCGCCATCGTTCGGCCACGAGCCTTCACGCAGTTCGAGCAGGGGCTCGGTGATTTCGCTCGCCGGATCGAGTACGCGCGCGTCCAGGCGCTGGGCCGATCCCTCCAGACGAAGTGTCGCCGACTCTCGGCGAGCGTGAGAGTGGCCGCCTGCGTCCAACGCCTCGCTCAGCGCCTCGGGTGATGCGCTGGTGGCCGAGAACTGCGCCCGCCCATATTCGGTGGTCGGTGGCTCGACGAGATTGAACGCCGCGACCGTTCCGCCGACTGCGAGGGCGACGCCGAACAGGATCAGCAGAAAGATCACCAGGTGCTGTCTCCACTCACGCCGCAGCACGCGGACGTTCCATCGAAAGAGAAGACTCCGGCCGCTCATGCCGTCTCGATCCGCCCGTCGCGCAACCGCACGACCCGGTCGGCATGACCGGCCACGTGGTCATCGTGGGTGACAACGACGGCCGACCGGTTCGAATGCGTCACCGACCGGATCAGATCCATTATCCCTTCGCCGGTGGTCGAATCGAGTGCGCCGGTCGGTTCGTCGGCGAGGATGAGCCGGCGATCTCCGATGAGCCCGCGAGCGATTGCTACACGTTGCCGCTCACCGCCGGACAGATCCTCGGGAAACGCATCGGCGCGATCACCGAGCCCGACGGCCTCGAGCCGGTCCACCGCATCCAGGTTCGCTTCGCGGGCGCCTACGCCGTCGAGTTCGAGGGGCGCCGCAACGTTTTCTGCCGCCGTCAACCCGGTCAGGAGGTTGAACCCCTGGAATACGAAACCGATCCGCGTCCGCCGAATGGCCGCTATGTCGGAAGGCGGTAGAGACCACATCTTGGTTCCGTCGAGCTCCACCGCTCCGGTGGAGGGCGATTCGAGGCCACCCGCGATCGTGAGCAGCGTCGACTTACCGGACCCGCTTGGTCCCATGACGGCCACGAGTTCACCTTCTTCAACGGCGAAGTCGACATTGTCGAGTGCGGTCACCTGGTTGGGCGTCTCACCGTAGGTGCGACCGACCCCTCGCATCGTCAAAACATTGGTCATACCGCCGACCATGACCGAACGATCGTTAACCCAATGTGAACGGCTTGGTCGAGGTTGGCAGGTCTGTGCCACCGGCGCCGACCGAGCCGAGCGGAGACCCCTAGGGTGCACGGGTGCGCCTCCGCCTCGCCGGGTTCTCCGGAATGCTCCTGATCACGATGGCGGCGAGCACGATCTCGTTCTTCGCGTTGGCCGTCGCGAGCACCGACCTCCAGGACGAGTTCGGCATCTCCAAACTCCAGCTCGGGCTCCTCGGCGCGATCAACACGGGTGTGGGCGGAGCCTTCGCCCCGATGTCCGGACGCCTCGCCGACCGGTACGGCGGGCGATGGGCGATGGGCGGCGTGCTCGTGACCGCGGGCATCGGCGCGAGCGTGATCGCCCTCGCTCAGAGCTTCGGCGCGGCGATGGTCGGCATGGCGATCGCCGGGCTCCCCCAGGGCTGGGGCAACCCCGCGACGAACAAGGCGATTTCGCGCGGTGTCGCCGCAAGCCAACGGGGCATCCTCACCGGCCTGAAACAGTCGGGCGTGCAGTTGGCGGTGTTCACGAGCGGTTTCGCCATGCCCGCCATCTCGGGCGCCTGGGGCTGGCGCGCCGGGCTCTGGATGGCCGCCGCCATCTCCTTCTCCGCCCTCCTCGGCCTCCGACTCGTCCCAACCCTCACCGACGACGAGATCGCGGAGGTCAGCCTCGAACAGTCTGCGGAGCAGCCCGAAGAGCCCGAACAGACAACGAATCGGGAGACTGTCGAACCCGCACCGCTACCCCGGTTCGTGTATCAGGTGGCGATCTTCGGGTTCCTGCTCGGCGCGGTCGGTGGTGGACTCGGGCGGTTCTTGCCCTTGTTCGCCGAGGAGGTGGCCGGATTCTCCGTGGGCGATGCGGGCCGAGTGTTCGGCATTCAGGGCCTCGTGGCGGTTCCCACTCGCATCGCATCCGGGATCCTGCTCGATCGCGGCGTTTCTCCGCGCCGCATGATCACGACCATGGGCGTGGGTGGCGCCGTTGCCGTCGTGCTCATTCTCCTCGCCACCGATGGTTCCGGCGCCTTCCTCTGGTCCGGAACGGTCTTGGCGGGACTCACGCTCGGGTCGTGGAACACGGCAGCAAATCTCTCGATGGTGCGAGAGAACCGCAGCGCCGGTCGGGCCAGCGGAATCCTGATGATCGGATTCCTCGCAGGTCTCACGTTTGCCGGCCCGGCGGTCGGCTGGTCGATCGACACGTTCGACAGCTACACACCCGCCTGGCTCGCGAGTGCCGGATTCGCGCTGACCGGTGCGGCAATCGTGTCGCGTCGACTCGACGGACCCGATCGGTACCCTTGAGCACGTGTCGACCAATGCCCCTCGGGGCCGCACCCGCAATGTGTTCGTCCGGCGCGTCGACGCCGAGGGCGAACGGCGCCGCCCCGACGACCTGATCGTCGAGGAACCTCTGTCGATCCAACTCGACGGCACCCTCGTCGCGACCACGATGCGGACCCCCGGCAACGACTACGAGCTCGCGGCCGGGTTCGTCCACGCCGAAGGACTGCTCGAGGGCGCTCCCGTGCAGGGTGTCCGCTATTGCGCCGACGGTTCTGCCGTCGAGTCGCAGTTCAACGTGGTCACGGTCGAGACGGGCGGTAAGGCACCAACCCCGACCCCCCGACTCGGCTCGACATCGTCATCGTGTGGCCTGTGTGGATCGGAGGCGATCGAGACCCTCACCGCATCGCTCCCGCAGCTCACGGCGATCCCATTCGACCCGGCGATGCTCGCCAGCGTTGCCGACCGCGCTCGCGAAAAGCAGGACCTGTTCGCCAAGACAGGCGCCGTGCACTCGGCTGCGTCCTTTGATCGCGACGGCACGATCCTGGCCGTGCGCGAAGACATCGGCCGCCACAACGCCGTGGACAAGGTCGTGGGCCGGATGCTTCTCGACGGTGAACTCCCGGCCATGGGTCTCGGCCTATACGTGAGCGGTCGGGCCAGCTTCGAAATGGTTCAGAAAGCGTGGGCGGCGGGGTTCGGCACCGTCGTGTCTGTGAGCGCTCCTTCGGCCCTCGCCGTCGACACGGCCCATGCAGCCGGTCTGCAGCTCGCCGGCTTCGTTCGCGACGGCGCCATCAATCTCTACTGAGAAGTCCATCAAGGAGACCCGATGAACGATCCCGTAAGTCCCTCGATCGGCCTCGGCGTCGTTCACCTCTTCTGCAAGCCCGGCTCGGCCTACAACCGAGATGCGGCGCTCGCCGCGCTCGGCGCAGCAGCAGAGGCTGAAGTTCAGGTGGTTACGGTGTCGATGTTGGGCCACAAAGCCGACATGGCCGTGATGGCACTCCACCCCGACTGGTGGGAACTTCGGAGGCTCCAGACGGGACTTCAGGCAGCCGGGCTCGACATCGTCGACTCCTATGTCTCTCTGACCGAGATCAGCGAATACGCAGCCGGCGTTCCTGAGGAGATGAGGAACATGCGCCTGTACCCCCAGCTCCCGCCCGAAGGGAAACCTGCCTATTGCTTCTATCCGATGTCGAAGAAGCGCAAGCCGGAGGGAAACTGGTTCACACTGCCGTTCGAGGACCGCAAGGAGCTCATGTACGAGCACGGCGCGTCGGGCCGCAAGTTCAAGGGTCGCATTCTCCAGGTGATCACAGGATCGACCGGCCTCGACGAGTGGGAGTGGGGCGTCACCCTGTTCGGCGAACACCCCGACGACCTCAAAGAGGTCGTCTACACGATGCGTTTCGATGAGGCGTCGGCCGTGTACGCCGAGTTCGGCGACTTCTACACCGGCATCGTGGCCGGGCATGCGACCGTGCTCGACTCTCTCGCCACCTGAGCCAGCCGCGAAAGACGGGGATTCCAGCCGGCCAAGCGCGCGGGTACTGTGCGGGCATGGACACTCTCGATCGCCTCACCGGAGAAACCACCGACCTGCTTCAGCAGATGATTCGCAACGAGTGCGTAAATCACGGCACTCCCGAATCGGGTCACGAGTCTCGCAATGCTCATCTTCTTCGCGACTTCTTCGAGGGTGTGGGAGTCGAGATCGAGATGCTCGAGGTGCTGCCCGACCGCGATTCGATCATCGCTCGCCATCGCGGCACCGACCCCGATGCGCCGACGCTCATGCTCATGGGCCACACCGACGTCGTGCCCGTGAGTCCCGAGGGCTGGAAGGTCGACCCGTTCGCGGGCGAGCGCATCGGCGACGAGATCTGGGGTCGTGGCGCCGTCGACATGTTGAACGTCACCTCGTCGATGGCGGTCGCCTTCCGACACATCGCCATGAGCGACACCCGCTACCCCGGCGACATCATCTACTTCGGTGTCGCCGACGAAGAGGCCGGCGGCGTGTACGGCGCGGAGACTCTGGTCGAGAATCGGTGGGATGCGCTCGAGTGTGACTATGTGCTCACCGAGTACGGCGGCTCGCCGCTCGTTAGCCCAGAGGAGACCGTCGTTCTGCTCACGACCGCCGAGAAGGGGACCGGCGCCCATCGCCTCACCGTGCACGGCGAACCCGGCCACGGCTCGATGCCGTATCAGACCGACAACGCCATCGCCAAGGCTGCGGCGATCGTGCAGCGGATCGAGGCGTACAACCCCGGGGCGCGCATCGACGACTTGTTCACCGGGCGGGTCAAAGCGCAGAACTTCCCGGCCGAGGTCGAGGCCAAGCTCCTCGACCCGGCACGGGTAATCGAGGGACTCGCCGAACTCGAGCCGGGTCTTGCTCGCAACCTGCATTCGTGCTGTCACACCAGCTTCTCGAACAACATCATCAACGGCGGCACGAAGATCAACACCATCCCTGACAAGGTCGAGCTCCAGGTGGACATTCGAACCCTTCCGGGGGAGACGCACGAGGACGTCCTCGCCCACCTCAACGCTGCCATCGGCCCCGAATTGATGGGCTCCGTTGAGGCCGAATCGCTCCTCGGTGGAACGAGCACGTCGTCGTCGACCGAAACCCCGATCTGGAGCGCTCTCGTCGACTCGATCCAGATGAGCTACCCGGGGGCCAAGGTGCTCCCCTCGATGGTCACCGGCGGCACCGACGCCCGATTCTTCCGTCGTCGGGGAGTTCCTGCATACGGCGCCGGGCTCCTCAGCGCCGACATCGGAATCGGTGAATTCATGACGCGCTTCCACGGTCACAACGAACGAATCGACATCGAGTCGCTCCGCCTCACCACCAAGTTGTGGCTCGACGTGTGCGACCGCCTCTGGGTGTAGCCGCCGCGGCTTGGTTTCGCCGCATCTGGGGAGTAGACCAGTGGGCGACTCAACAGGAGGGGTCCCGATGAATTCAACGAAGAGGGCGCTCATCGCGCTTCTGGCCATTCTGGCTCTCGTCGCCGCAGCATGCGGTAGCGATGCCGAGACCGACACGGCCGACACGACAGCCGCACCCGCCGACGACGGTGACGCGATGGAGGAGACCGACGTGAAGGCGGCCTTCATCATGGTCGCCCCGGTGGGCGATGCCGGCTGGAACTTCATGCACAACGAGGGACGCCTTGCTGCCGAAGCTTCGACGGGGGCCGAGACTGCATTTGTCGACGCAATTCCAGAAGGCGGTGCCGAGTTCGACAACGCCGTTCAGAACTTCATCGACCAGGGCTTCAACGTCATCATCACGACGTCATTTGGCTACATGGATGCCACCGAGACCTTCGCCGCTGCCAATCCCGACGTCGTGTTCGACCACGTGTCCGGCTTCAAGATGAACGACAGCAACTTCGGCAACAGCTTCGGTCGTATGTACCAACCCCGCTATATCGCAGGCATGGCAGCTGGTGCCGACACCACCTCGAACAAGATCGGCTACGTGGCCGCCTTCCCGATCCCTGAGGTCATCCGCGGCGTGAACGCCTTTGCCCTCGGAGTGAAGGCCACCAATCCCGACGCCGTCGTCGAAGTTGCCTGGACCAGCACCTGGTTCGACCCCGGCGTCGAGGGCAACGCCGCGCAGGCACTCATCGATGCCGGCGCCGACGTGCTCACCATGCACCAGGACTCGACCGCGACGGGCCAGGCCATCACCGATGCCGGTGGTACCTTCATCGGCTACCACAGCGACATGAGTGCTCAGGTCGAGGGTTACCTCACGGCGCCGGTGTGGAACTGGGAATCGCGGTACACGCAGATCATCGAAGACGTCAAGAGCGGCAGCTTCACCCCGGAGTCGTTCTGGGGAGGAATCGTCGATGGCACCGTCGACATCGCCATTCCCGACAGCTCGCCGGTCGCAGGCGACATGAAGGATGTCCGCGAGCAGATCGTCAACGGTGAGTTCGACGTGTTCGATCAGGGCACGATCAGCGATCAGGACGGCAACGTGATCTTCGACGGTGGCGTTGTGCAGACCGAGCTGCTCAACCCATTTGACGACACGGTTGTCGTGGCCGCCGAGGGCGACACCATTCACGACGGCATCCTGCTGAACATGAACTTCTTCGTCGACAACGTGGTGGGTTCGGTATCGGGCTGACCCCGACCGTGTCGAAACCACGTCACAAGGTGTAGTTTCCGGGCCGTCCTCCCATTGCGGAGGGCGGCCCGATCTCGTATCAGGAAGGGACGTCTAGTGCTCGCCGTAGAGCTCGAGGGGATCTGGAAGAGATTTCCAGGAGTGATCGCCAACGCGGGCGCGACGCTGCGCGTGAGACCGGGCAGCGTGCACGCGGTTCTGGGCGAGAACGGGGCGGGCAAGACCACACTCATGAACGTGCTCGCCGGCGTATATCGTCCCGACGAGGGCCGGGTGGCGCTCGACGGCGTCGATCAGCGCTTCCACAAGCCGGCCGACGCCATCGCCGCCGGCGTGGGCATGGTTCATCAGGAGTTCCGCCTGATCCCGACCTTCACCGTGGCCGAGAACGTGGCCCTGGGTTCTGCGCCCCGCATCCTCACCCGCGCCACGATCGAGGCCGAGGTCGGAGACCTCGCCGAGAAGTTCGGGCTTGCCACCGAGCCCGATCGAGAGGTCTGGCAGCTGTCTATGGGCGAGCGGCAGCGGGTGGAGATTCTCAAAGCCTTGTGGCGCGATGCGCGTGTGCTCATTCTCGACGAGCCGACCGCGGTGCTCACGCCGGCCGAGGCCGACGAGTTGGGTGCGATCACGAAAGCCATGGCGGCCGACGGCCGATCGATCATCTTCATCAGCCACAAACTCGACGAGGTCACGTCGTTCTGCGACGAAGCGACCGTGCTCCGCGGTGGTGCCACCGTCGCCGAGTCCCTCGACGTCGCCGACCTCGATGCCGACCGCTTGGGCGAGCTGATGGTGGGTGAAGCCACCGCGGTGTCACAGCGACGCGTTCGTACGACCGAGGTAGGCGAACCGGTCCTCAACGTGTCGGAAATGTGGGTCCAGGACGTCCACGGCCGTTCGGTGGTCGACGGTGTGTCGTTGCAGGTGGGAGCGGGCGAGATCGTCGGCATCGCGGGAGTTGCTGGGAACGGGCAGCGACCGCTCGCCGATGCGATCGCCGGACTCGTGCGCGATCCGCTCGGCGTTGTCGAGGTATCGGGCACCGACCTCGCCGGGCGATCACCCCGGGAGCGAAATTCGGCCGGGCTCGCCTACGTCCCCGAAGACCGCATCGGCGTCGGCCTCGCACCGCGTATGAACGTGATCGAGAACTCGATGATGCGCGCCTACCGCCGACTGTCGAACGGGCCCTTCATCGATCGACCGGCAGCTCGAGCACACGCAGACGCGCTCGTCGAGGAGTTCAACGTGAAGGTTGGCCAGATGGACGCGCCGATGGCTGCGCTGTCCGGCGGCAACCTTCAGCGGCTCCTCGTCGGCCGTGAGCTCGAAGCCGATCCCGCCGTACTCGTCGCAGCACAACCAACCCGCGGGCTCGATGTGCAGGGTGTGGCGGCAATCCAGCGAATCCTCGTCGAGCAAGCGGCGAAGGGAGTCGGGATCCTGCTGATCAGCGAGGACCTCGAAGAGTTGTTCGCGCTGAGTGATCGGCTGCTCGTCATGCACGAAGGTGTGGTCGTCGGTGAATTCGATCCCGACACCGCCACCCGGGCCGAAGTCGGTGCCGCCATGGCCGGAGGGGCGGGCTGATGCTCGGCCTCCGCTTCGCTCGCCGCGAAACGCCACTACGCGGCGGACAGGTCCGCGCGTTCATCGTCGGTCTGGTCGTGGCCCTCATCTTCGGCGCCGTCCTTTTGGTGGCATCGGGCCACGACCCGATCGACGTGTATCGCAACATGTTCGACTCTGCGCTCGGCTCACGCCGTGGCCTCTCAGCCACGCTGACCCGGGCGGTGCCGCTCGGGCTCGCCGGGCTCGCGGTGGCGGTAGCCGGCTCGATGGGTATGTGGAACATCGGCGCCGAGGGCCAGATCATCGCGGGCGCAATCGGCGGAGCGTGGGTCGCACGCCTCGGCCCCGACCTTCCCGGGCCCGTGCTCATTCCTCTGATGCTCATCGGCGCTGTTCTTGGCGGGGCATTCCTCGCGTTCGGGCCTGCTATTGCCCGATCACGCCTGGGCGTGAACGAGATCATCACCACCCTGATGCTCAACGAGGTCGCCATCCGAGTCGTGCGCTACCTGGTGAACGGTCCGTGGAAGGATCCAGAGGGGAACAACTTCCCGATCGCTCCCGAACTGCCGTCTCAGGCCGCACTCCCCACGCTCTTCGAACGGGCAAACATCGGCATCCTCATCGCCGCCGCCGTACTGATCGCCGTCGGCTTCTATTCCGCGCGCAGCACATGGGGATACGAGCTGCGGATAGCTGGGTCTTCGGAGAAGGCCGCCGAGTATGTGGGTATTTCACTCAAGGCCAAGCTGCTCACCGTGCTCGTACTGTCGGGAGCAATCGCAGGTCTCGCCGGTGGAATCGAACTGACCGGCAACTCGACCCGACTGGTCGAGGGTGTGGCGAACGGCTGGGGATTCGCCGGCATCATCGTGGCTGCGCTCGCGCTGATGCGGCCCTCGGGAGTGGCCGCGGTGGCGGTCGCGTTCGGCGCAGTACAGATCGGCGGCGAGGCGATCCAGACGCTGGGCGTCCCGTCGTCGATCGCCAACATCGTGCAGGCGCTGATTCTCTTCGGAGCGCTCGGAGCCGCCGTGTTCAGCAACTACGAACTGAAACGAGGTGCCACGTGAACGAAGGAACCGTTCTCGGTTTGATCGTCTCGGTCCTCGAGTTCGGCACACTGCTCTACCTCGCCGCACTCGGCGAGACAATCGCAGAGAAGTCGGGCGTCCTCAACCTCGGGGTCGAGGGAATGATGGCCATGGGAGCCGTGGCGGCGTTCTGGGTCGGTGTCGAGACCGGAAACCCATGGGCTGCTCTCATCTTCGCGGCGTTCGTGGGCGCCGCGTTCTCACTCATTCATGGCCTCGTTTCCGTTGTCATGGGTGCCGACCAGGTGGTGAGCGGCCTCGCGCTCACGATTCTCGGACTCGGTCTTGCAGCCTTCCTCGGCAAAGACCTCATCGTGGAACCTCCAGGTGCGCGGTTCGGCGCACTCGATCTTGGGCCGCTGTCCGACATCAGGTGGGTGGGTGAAACCCTTTTCTCGATGAGTGCCGTGAGCTGGATTGCAGCTGCGCTGGGCGTCGTCGCGTGGTTCGTGCTCACCCGCACCCGCGCTGGTCTGGGGCTTCGTGCGGTGGGCGAGAGTGCCGCTACTGCTGACGCTGCCGGTGCCTCAGTCGTGACAACACGCATTGTCGCAGTTGCTGTGGGCGGCGCGATGGCTGGAATGTCGGGCGCTTACCTCACCCTTGCCCTCGCGCCGGGCTGGACCGAGGGAACGACCGCGGGGCGTGGGTGGATCGCCGTAGCACTCGTGATCTTCGGAGCGTGGAAGCCAGGTCGGGTGCTCGTCGGGTCGCTGCTGTTTGGCGGTCTTATCGCACTGGAACCCCGCCTCCAGACCTTCGGTGTCGAGATCAGTCCGATTCTTCTGAGCATGCTCCCCTACATCCTGACCATCGGAGTGCTGATCCTGATCTCGATTCGAAGCCGCAACCGGCCGAGCGTCGCCCCTGCGGCCATCGGACTCGCTTATCGCCGCGAGGAACGCTGAAACTGTCGGCGTCGGTGTGGTGGCAGTACTCTCGCTTGCGATGGCAAACCAACGATCTGCGGGACGTCCCCGTTCCTTCGATGAGGCGGCCGTGCTCGATCGCGCCGTCGACACGTTCTGGTCGACCGGCGCTGTCGACACCACGACCCGCGTGCTCGAGTCGTCGCTGGGCCTCACGCAGTCAAGCATCTACAACGCCTTTGGCTCCAAGGACGAGCTCCTCCACCGGAGCATCGATCGTTATCTCGATCTGGTCGAGACCGGGCTTCTGACCCCTCTCGACTCGCCGGACGCAAGCCCAACCAATCTGATCGAGTTCATCGACCAGCTGGTCGAGTGGATCAGTGATCCCATCCACCCAGGATGTCTGCTGCTCAATGTTTTGGGTGAGACCGCGGACCGGGACGACCGGGTTGTCGAGCGTGCATTTGCCTATCGTCAGAGGCTGCGGGGAGCGTTCAAGAATGCGCTGCAGACGACCGGGCACAACGTGAGGGGTCGAACCGAACTGGTTCTCGCATCGGTTCTCGGTTTGAACATCGCAGCGCGAGGCAAGGCGAACGCCCAAGAACTCGGCTCGATGGCCGACGCGCTGAAGATGATGATCAGCGACTGGGCGGCAGCCGACGGTTGATCAGGCGTGTGCGCCGAGCGCCTCGCTCACACTCGAGGGCGTGACCGCTCCTGCGGAACGAAACACCTCATCGCCGCCGCGGATGTAGATCAGCGTCGGCGTGGACTGCACGTCGTAGCTCTCGACGATGTCGACGTTTTCCTCGGCGTGGATCGATACGACTCGCCAGCTGTCGGCGTGGTCCGTCGCGAGCTGTTCGAGGTGGGGCTTGAGTGCACGGCACGGCTGGCACCACGTGCCCCAGAAGTCGAGTACGACCCCTCGATCTTCGGCGAGCAGTACCTCGTTCAGCTGACCCATGCTCTTGATCTCTTCGACGGTGCTCATGATCTCCTTCGGTCGACGAGAACGGGCGAATCGCCCCCGACCCGCGAACGGGCCGGGGACAACACGTCGATCAGGCGATTTCCTCCTGCCGATACTCCATACCCGTCGGATACTCCGATTCGGGACTCGAGTCGAGGTTCATCGTGATGTTGAACTTGTTCCCCCAGTTGAAGATGGAACAGGCAAACACCATCTCGACGATCTCGTCATCGCTGAATTCATTGCGCAGCGAGTCGAAGAACGAATCGGTGACGGTGTGTGGGTCGAGCGCCATACGCTCGGCGAGCGAGACGGCAAGTGCCTCTCTCTCGTTCAGGACGTCGCCTGCCTTGGGCTGATGCTCGAACATCGCCTGCTCCTTGGGCCCTACGGCACCGCTCACGGCGGTGGTTCGTACGGTGTTTCAATAGGCGCAGTCGTTGATCTGACCGGTCTTGAGTCGCATCATCTCGTGGATGTGCGGCTCGACCGAGCCCATGGCGAAGAACGAGCCGAATGCGGGGATGATCGCTTTGAGCATCTCCGGATTCCTCCCGATGACCCCGAACATCGCCGAATCGCCCCACCAGCCGTCTCGCCCATCGGCGAGTAGCTGGTTGACGTCGGCGTCGGGACTCTCCCCAGGCGACAACGGTGTGATACGTGATCCCATTCGGGACCCCCCTTCAATTGGTTGTCGCTCAATTTTCTAGCGCCTGCTTCAAAATAAGTCCAGCGCTATTGCAAAATCGGGTCTGCACGCGTTCAGACCGCGACTGGCGTCCGTCGTGGAACCCGCTCGGTGCCGCCTTGGCGCATCGCCCACCCCTGGAGCAGCAGCCACCCGATGAAGAGCGTGACGCCGGTTCGGAAGAGTCCCTGCTCCGACAGTGTCGTCCGCTGCCCTTCAGCCAACGTGATGACACTGCCGAGACTTGCAGTACACCCGAATCCCAGATCGTTGGAACAAACCGGCCGTTCCTCGCCGATAGCGTTCGCCCGATGAGGCGGCTCGTCGACGCAATCGCTCCGCCCCGCATGGGCCCCACCTTTCGCTGGCTCGTGGCATCTCAGTGGGTGACGAATCTCGCCGATGGCATTGCTCTCGCCGCTGGACCGCTGCTCGTCGCTTCGCAGACACGCGACCCCGGGCTCGTTGCGCTCGCAACGCTGGTGCAGCGCCTGCCCTGGCTGATCTTCGGCCTCGGCGCCGGAGTGGTGGCCGACCGCATCGATCGTCGACTGCTTGCAGTCGGGACGGGCGTCGTACGGGCGCTCATCGCCATCGGCCTGGTGGTTGTCATCGTCACCGACCAGATCAACGTGCTGGTCGCACTGCTCGCCCTGTTCGCGTTCGGCGCGACCGAAGTGTTCATCGACACCACAGCCATGACCCTGCTCCCATCGGTGGTCGACCGCGACGACATCGGTATCGGAAACGCGCGACTCGCGTTCGGGCGTCGAGCGATCAATGAATTGGTGGGGCCACCCTTTGGGGCCCTGCTCTTCACCTTCGGAATGGCGGTGCCGTTCGTCGCCGAGGCGATCATCGTTGCGTTCGGCGCGCTGCTGTTGTCGCGCATGCAGCTCCGTCCGATCGGCTCGCCGGCAGTCACGGGCACCATCCGCACCGAGATCGTCGAAGGAATGCGGTGGCTCTGGCGGCATCGTCCGGTGCGAACGCTCACGCTCACGGTCGTGTTGTTCAACCTGGCGTTCGGTGCGATGTGGCCGCTGCTGGTCCTCTATGCGTTCGAACGGCTCGACCTGGGAGAGATCGGGTTCGGATTGCTGCTTGGGGCGAGCGCGATCGGAGGGATCTGTGGTGCCGCGAGCTATGGGAGCCTCGAACGGCGCTTCGGGCCAGCTCAACTCATGCGGGCTGGACTGCTGACCGAAACCCTCTTCCACCTTGCCCTGTTGCTCACCACGACTGCCTGGATCGCGATGCTCATCATGTTTGCATTCGGATTCCACACGTCGATCTGGGGTACGACCGCCACCTCGATTCGCCAACGCGCAGTGCCGGATCGACTCCAGGGTCGGGTGGGAAGCGTCTACATGCTCGGTGTGTTCGGCAGTCTCGCCGTCGGCGGAGCGATCGGCGCGGGGATCGGCGCCCGATGGGGCCTGCTCGCACCGTTCTGGTTCGCGTTCGTCGGATCAGCCGTTCTTCTCGCCGTCCTGTGGCGCGAGTTCGGCCAAATCTCCTACGACGATTTCCAGATCAGCGACGAACCGGCTCGATCACCGTGACGCAGATCAGCGATGGTGTCAGGGGGAATCCCCGAAAACGTCGGTGGGGGTGGACCCGGCCAGGTCGAAGACCCCCGATTCGCCTGGTGCCGGGCCGGTGATCGCCCACGTGACACCGAGATCCGCATAACGCTCATACTGAGCAGCGTCGGACGGCCTCGCGATCACATCGAACCCGTCGAGCGAGCCGCGCTCATCGCGCACCAGATCGATCATCGCCACCAACTCACCATCGTCGACCTCGATCGGATACAGGCCGTCGTAACGCGCTGCGCGACGGACCGGTTTCGCGGCACGGCCCCGTGCAGCGAACCACAGCGGAATCCGCGGCTGCTGAACCGGTCGGGGCAAGGCCACCACCTTTTCGGCAACGAAGTGATCGCCACTGAAGTTGACCTCCTCGCCACTCCACAATTCGCAGAGCAACGCGGCACCCTCATCGAGTCGTTGGCCGCGAATGCGCGGATCGACGATCTCGCCGAACGCACTCAACTCGCGGGTCGTGTCCACGCCGAGGCCGAGACCCAACGTCAACCGTCCGCCCGAGAGGTGATCGAGTGTGGTCGTCTCGCGCGCGAGCTTGATCGGTCGTCGACGAGTGATCGGCGTGACCATCGGACCGATCCGGATCCGCTCCGTCGCGATCGCGATGGCGGCCATCGCAACCCACACATCGGCGGTCTCCTGAGGATCGCCTGCACGCCGGAGCACGTGATCCCACAGAAACACGGCATCCCATCCGGCGGCCTCCGCGGTCGCCGCAACCTCCGCGAGCGCACGCGGGTCGGCGAGCTCGCCGTACGGGGGAATGGTGAGCGCATGTTGCATTCGTCCAGCATTGCCGATCTCAGCTCGCTCGAGGGGCGTTGCGGCGATGACTGATCAGCGCCGGGCAGGTTCGATCACGGTGATGTAGTCGACGAGACGGCTAGCCACCTCGAATGCCAGCTCAGGGTCGTCGAGGTCGGGCTCGATCCAGGCCTCCGAGACCCGTCGCCAGTTCGCAGCACCGAAGAACTCAGCGGCCTCTGCCTCCGCGCCCAGCACATTGCGCCAGGTCTTCTCCGATTGCTCAACTCGTTCCAGCACCTTCTGGTTGCGCGCCGCGTCGGGGTGCTCGGCATGAAAGCCGATCTCGATCGCCATACCGGCCACTCCGTCGACGTGATGCCGGGCGAGCTGCTGAGCCTCGAAGTGTTCCTTGCCCGCATGCTCGGTCTCGAACCAAACCTTCACGCCCCGACGATGAGCTCGAACGCGCACGTCGCCGAGATCGTCGGGACTCATCGCGCGAACGAGTTCGGCGATCTGGTCAAAGAGAGCGAGGTCCACGGGGCCGAGCGTAGGTGCCGGGCTGGACGATGTAACCGTTCGGCTCACGCGCGAGACCGGCGCGGGCTGCGCGCTGCCTTCGTACGAACTCGAAAAGCCGAATGGCTCGGACGACTGGCGATCAGGTGAAGCTGACGCTGACCGAACCCAGACCAGCGAACTGGGCAATGATTTCGTCGCCGGCATCAGCCTCGAAGACACCGGTAGTCACACCGGTCGTCACGAAGTCACCGGCCTTCAGCTGCATGCCGAAACCGGGTAGCTCGTCTGCCAGCCAGGCCATCACGTTCAGAGGATGACCGAGCACATTGGCACCAGAACCCGTGGTCTCGGCCGCTCCATTTCGCTTCACCGTAACGGCCATGGAAGCGAGGTCGAGGTGTTGCCATCCGGCAACCGGTTCGCCCGCGACCCACCACCCATGTATCGCGTTGTCAGCCGCCACCTGCAGCGCGCCGACCGTCCAGGACTCGTAGCGATAGTCCACTACCTCGATCGCGGGGATCGCCACTTCGATGCACTGAGCGATCGTCTCGGCGGTGTGACCCCCGTCGACCGGCTCGACATCCTCGCCGAGGCGAAAGCCGACCTCGGCCTCGATCACGCGGTGCACGAACCGGTCGGCATCGAGGGTTGAGCCGCCCGGCGAAGTCGTGCCCGCCAACAGCCGTCCGAAGAGCGGCCGATCGATTGCCAGCGCTTCCTGGGCGATCGGACTCGTGCACGCGCACTTGTAGCCAATCGCATCAGCCAGTTCGAGACCCGCCACCACCTGGGCCTGGATGCCGTAGGCCTCAGCGAGCGTCGCCGGCCGAAGCGACTTCGGGAGGTCGGGTTCGATTCGGTGATCGGCTCGCATCGCCAACAGCTCCCGAGCAGCCCCAGCGCTGTCCATCCCCAGACACTACGCGGGGGTTCACAACCGCGCGAAGCTCATCATCATTCTTATCCGCTCTACCTGCTCGTTTGTCGTGATCGCCTCGATTTGAGGTAGCGCAGACCAGCTCCGGTCAGGATCGAGACGATCAGAACGGGCCACAGGAGCCCGTTTATCCAGGTCCCGACGAATCCGAGCGGCAGCCAGACAACGAATCGGGTGACCACAAAGAGCAGCACGCCGAAGCCGATCAGCCTCGTATCTACGGACGTATTCCCGACCTTCAGCAGTTTCCGGCTCGACGAGGGTTCAGGAAGGTCGGCCATATCCTGCTCAACGGTGCCCGAGGCCTTCGCATTCCGGGCAGCCCTGAAAACCGGGTGGCGCTGATGACAGCCTTGTCACCGATGACCGACCTTCCGCTGCTGGCGCCTCTCGTCGTGGCGAGCGAGGGCCCCGAAGTCAGACCATGATGGAAGCCGTGAACATGTATCTCGAGGATCACTTTGCGCCCGTCGTCGAGGAGGTGACCGCCCACGATCTCACCGTGTACGGCGAACTGCCCACCGAGCTGTGCGGTCGTTATCTTCGCAATGGACCCAATCCTTTCGAGATCACCGATCCGGCGAAGCATCATTGGTTTCTCGGCGATGGAATGGTGCATGGCCTGCGTCTTCGCGACGGCCATGCCGAGTGGTACCGCAACCGCTACGTGGGATCGGCAGCGATGTCGGCACGCCGCGGCATTGACGACATCGCCGGGCCCAACTGGAACGGGGGTGCCACGGGCCCAAACACGAATGCAGGCGGATTCGCCGGCACTACGTGGGCGACGGTCGAGGCGGGCGCCTGCCCGGTCGAGCTCGACTACGAATTGGAGACCGTTGGCCGAAACGATTTCCACGGCACCCTCCCCCGCGGCTTCACGGCGCACCCCAAGATCGACCCCGTCACCGGCGAGATGCACGCCATGACCTACGCCTACCCGCAGTTCCTGGACTCGGTGCAGTACGTGGTGGTTGGCACAGACGGTCGGGTCCGGCACTCGGTCGACGTTCCGCTGGAGTCAATGACGATGATGCACGACATGTCGCTCACCGATCGTTATGCCGTCGTCTACGACCAGCCGGTCACGGTGAATTTCGACGCAATGACGGACGGCTACGCGTTCCCGTTCCGTTGGAACCCAGACACCGGTAACCGGGTGGGGCTGCTCCCCAGGGCCGGTACGGCCGACCAGATCATCTGGGTCGACGTGCCACTCGCTGCCCACTTCCACCCAATGAATGCGTACGACACCGCCGATGGTCGCGTGGTGATCGACATCTGTGCTCAGGAGAAGATGTTCGACATCGACGTCCTCGGGCCCTGGGGCGAGCCGAAAATGCCGCGACTCGAACGCTGGGACATCGACCCGCTGCGTCGAACCTCGAGCGTGACGGTGATCGACGAATCTCCGAACGAATTCCCCCGCCACCGACACTCGGTGGGTGGCAACGCATACCGATACGGCTACTCCGTCTCGCCGTCATTCGGCGGCATGTGGGCCACCCTCAAACACGATCTGGTCACCGGTGAGCGTCAGGAGTTTGATCACGGTCTGGGCCGGGCGTCCGGCGAGCCTGTCTTCATCGCACGGGAGGGGTCGGTCGACGAGGACGACGGTTGGCTGGTCACGTTCGTCCACGACGGTGGCCGGGCCGAGTTCGTCGTGATCGACGCCCAAGACTTCTCCCGCGGCTACGTGGCTCGAGTGGAACTTCCCCAGCGCGTGCCCTTCGGATTCCATGGGAACTGGGTGAGCGATCGCTCGGTTCCACCGAGCTGAGCCCGGCCCAAATTCCACTCACGCCCACCGCTAGGCTCGCCCGTCATGGCCCCGATGGATCTCGTCCGGATTCCGCGCAGGAGCCGCGCTCCATTCTCGGCCATTCTCCGTCGGATCAGTTTCGCCGCCGCACTGGTGGTGTTCGTCGCGCTGGTCGTTCGAATCGGGCGAGACGGATACGTCGACATCACTAATGATCCCATTGGCTTTCTCGATGCGCTCTACTACGCGTCGGTGACTGTGACCACGACGGGTTACGGCGACATCACCGCCGTGAGCGACGGAGGCCGACTGGCCACGATCCTCCTGATCACCCCTGCACGAGTTCTCTTTCTCATCCTCGTGGTGAGCACGACGGTCGAGGTTCTCACCGACCAGTCGCGCGAACTGCTCCTGAAACGACGTTGGAGGCAACGCGTGAACGACCATTTCGTCATTTGTGGATTCGGCGCAACCGGACAAAGTGCGGCCGATGATCTGGTCGTGCGCGGTGTTGAGTGCGGCGACATCGTGGTCGTTGATCGCAACGATGCCATGGTCGACGCAGCCACCGCCCGCGGGTTCACCGGCGTTGTCGGCGACGCCACGCGAAACGACGTACTCCGGCAAGCGCACATCGATCGGGCGAAAGCCGTGATCGTCGCACCGAGCCGCGATGACACGGCCGTGCTGATCATCCTCACCGTGCGAGAGCTGAACGAAGCTGCGCACATCGTGGCCGGTGGCCGCGAACAAGAGAATCTGCATCTCCTGCGGCAAGGCGGGGCCGATGAGGTCATCGACGCCACGGCGGCCGTCGGCCGAATGCTGGGACTCGGCACCTACGCCCCCGCCACCATTCCCGTCATCGACGACATCCTCGACGCCGGCGAAGGGCTTGAACTCGTGGAGACCGAACCACTCGAGACGGGTGGACGGGCCACGGCACCACCGGGCGCCACGCTGGTGGCCATCGTGAGGAACGGAGAACGCCTCCCGCCCTCGGACGTGCTCCACGAGAACATCGAATCGGGCGACCGACTGGTCGTCCTCCAGGAGTCAAGGTGACGCGAGGCTTCAGCGCCTTCATTCTCCTCGCACTGTTCGCCGGCGCTTGCGGCGGCTCCGACATCGGCAACGACGAGATCGGCGTCGCGCTGTCGATCGGCGCCGAGTCCGCGCTCACGTCGACATCCACTTCGACCACGGTCGCTCCTGCAACCTCGACATCTGTCGCCGAGGCCCCGACGACGACTCTGCCGCCCGACCCTCATCGCACCTGGGTCGCCACCGCTCTTCCTCATGTCGACAACCTCGAGGCGTTCACTGCCCCCGATGGCAGGCTCCTCACTCTCCCGTGGCCGGTCAGCAATCCTCACCAGTTCGGAGGTCCGCTCACGCTGATGGTCACCGAGGGCGTACCCGGAGACGATTGGGTGCGGGTTCAGCTTCCGATTCGACCCAACGGTCAGGAGGGCTGGATCGACATGAGCGACTACGAGCTGTCGAACACCCGAGTCAGAGCCGAGGTCGTGCTCAGCGAGACGGCCGTTCGGGTCTTTGACGGCGACGAGATGATCGCCGAATCACAGGCGGTGGTTGGCGCCCTCGACACGCCCACACCGCTCGGAACGTTCTACATCGCAGCCAAGAAGCAGAACACCGAGGAGGAATACTTCCTGGGCTCCTGGGCGATGATCCTGTCGTCTTTCAGCGAGGCGCTTCCCAGCTTCAGCGGTGGGCTGCCGGTCATCGCGATTCATGGCACTCATCGTCCCGATGACGTGGGAGAGGCGATCACCTTCGGCTGCGTACGAGTTCCGAACGATGTGATCGACTTCCTTGCGGAGAACGTACCGCTGGGGGCGCCGGTCGAGGTAGCCGTCTGAGACCGACTGGGTCGGTCGAATCGTTTTCGCACGCGGCGTGGTCGCGCGTGGTATCCCGGTTGACATGGCGGTTTCCTCAAAGTTCTTCGTGGGCCTGTTCGTCGTGAGTTCGATGCTGGCGGTTTTGACGGCGCCTCTCGACGCTCGACCGCGCGTGAGCGCGGACAACACGATCGAGTTCGCCGGATACACGTGGCGTGTGAAACACAGCGAAGGTGAGGTCGGCCCCGGGCCGAACGTGTTCTCCGATCGAAACGTGTTCGTGGACCGAAAGGGAAACCTACGTCTCCGGATCCGCAACCGAAACGATGTGTGGACGTCGTCGGAGGTGATCCTCGCCGACCCGCTCGGGTACGGCACGTACCGGTTCTCGATCAAGTCGCCGGTCGACTCGCTCGACCCCAACGCCGTGCTCGGCTTGTTCACCTGGGACGACGAGCAGGTGCAGGCGAACCGGGAGATCGACGTCGAGTTCTCGCGGTGGGGCGATCCCGACAACCCAACCAACGCCGGCTACACCGTCCAGCCGTACTTCACCCCGGGAAATCAGCACACCTGGGTTATGCCGTCGGTCCGCCGGACCACCCACGAGTTCACGTGGACCGCCGACTCGATCAGTTTCTCGAGCACGGACCGCAAGAACAACGTGATCGAGCAGTGGACCTACACCGGCGCCGACGTTCCCGACGCGGGAGCGGCCGCGGCTCGGATGAACCTCTGGCTCTTCCGCGGCGACGATCCGCTTGGGAACGGTCGTCTCGACGTCGTGATCAGCGAGTTCGAGTTCGTGCCACTGAACTGACTTCAGCTCCGCGCCGAGAGGGCCGCGAGCACCCGACTCGGGGTTAATGGGAACTCGTCGAACCATACGCCGGTCGCGTCGTGCACGGCGGCGATCACCGCGGGCGCGTAGGTGATGTATGGCATCTCGGCCATGCCCCTGGCACCCCAGGGACCGAGCGGGTCCGCGAGTTCCATGATCACGCTCTCGACATGCTCGGGAATGTCGCCGACGCCCGGGATGAGATAGCTGCTCAGGCGGGGGTTGCGGATCCGCCCATCGGTCACGACGAGGTTCTCGCCGAGCACATAACCATGGGCCTGCACAACTGCGCCCTCGATCTGGCCGCGCACGAGGTGCGGGTTGATCGCCCGACCGACGTCGTGGGTGCTCGTGACCCGGTCCACGCGGATATGGCCGGTCCCGGTGTCGACACTCACCTCGACGGCCTGGGCCATGTATCCGTAGCTGAAGTTCGGCTGCCCCACGCCGGTCTCGGGATCCAGGGTCTCGGTGGGCGGAGGTGTGTAGCGAAACATGCCCACCGCCGGGCGCTCGCCGTCGCGCCATGCCTTCTCGGCCTCCTCTGCCGCGCCGAGGATCGAGTTGCCGGCCATGAACGTCATGCGGCTTGCCGACACCGACCCCGAATCGCCTGTCGTGGCGGTGTCGGAGAAGTGGCCCCGCACCGACTCGAGTGATACGCCCGTTGCCTCGGCGGTCATCTGCCGGAACGCCTGGTGGGCGCCCTGACCCACTTCGGCACCGCCGTGGTAGATGTCGGCACTGGTCGGGTGGTCATCACCTTCGTCGCCGTGCAGGTGGACCTCGGCCTCGCACCGCTCGGGAAACCCGAAGCTGAAGCCCACGTTCTTGTACCCTGATGCGAATCCCCGGCCACGAACGACCGCGTCGGCTTCGGGCGGTAACGAGGCAATGGGTGTGAACGGCTGCGCCTCGAAGAGCTCGCCACCCATGTTCGCCTCGGCGGCACAGCGGTCGATCACCTGAGGAAGCGTGACCCCCTCGGGCATCAACGCCTGGGTGATTCCCTCGCTCCCGTCGCGCAGCGAATTGATGCGTCGGATCTCGACCGGGTCGATTCCGAGCGCTTCGGCGAGCTTGTTCATCTGCGTCTCGGCTGCAAATGCACCCTGGGGGCCACCGAAGCCACGGAACGCTCCGCCCGGCACCGAGGTGGTGTAGATCGCGCGGCTGTCGATGTGCGCGTTCGGTACGTCGTAGGCGCCGGCCACACTGAGGTGTGCGTTCCCCAGGACCTTGTTCGAGGTGAAGTTGTATCCGCCGGCGTCGAGCAGGACCTCGGCCTCGATCGCGGTGATCCGACCATCGTTCGTCGCGCCCAGCCGCGAGTGAATCGTGGCCCGGTGGCGCTTGTGATGGCCGACGATTGATTCCTCTCGACTCCATCGGCAGTGCACGGGGCGGTCGATGTTCATCGCCGCAAGCTTCCGCGCGGCCAGCGCCATCACGATCTGGAGGGTCATGTCCTCCTTGCCGCCGAATGCGCCTCCAACCGCGGCGTAGATCACACGCACCTGCTCGGCCGGAATGTCGAGCGCGTGGGCGATCTGATGCTGGTCTTCCCACGTCCATTGACCGCCGGTCTCGACCGCGACCCGTCCCTCTTCGTCGATCCACGATGTGGCCGCCTCGACCTGCAGGTAGGCGTGCTCCTGGTGTGGAAGTTGGTATGTGCCCTCGACCACGACGTCGGCCTCCGCCCACCCTCGCGCCATGTCGCCCTTGCGGATGCGCAGCTCGTAGTAGGTGTTCGAGTCGGTTTCGGCGTGCACGAGGACGTCGTCGGTTCGGGCTGCCTCGATTGTGTCGACGACGGGCAGGCGTTCCCACTCGATACGAATTCGGCCGGCCGCCTCGGTGGCGATCGCCGGCGAATCCGCGATGACGATGGCGACCTTGTCGGCTTCCCATCGGCTGACGGCTGCGTCGACGACGGAGCGGCCGGTGTCATCAAGTCCCACGAGCACGGGTTGGTCGAACATGGTGAGGCCGTACTCGTTCACCGGAACATCGGCGGCGGTGAGTACCGCCACGACACCATCGGTGGCCTCGGCTGCGGAAACGTCGATCGCGACCATACGAGCGTGGGGCTCGTTCGAGAAGACGATCTTGGCGAACAATGCGTCGGCCGGCACTCGGTCCGCGGCGTACGTGGCTTCACCCGTGACCTTTCCCTCGGCGTCGAAGCGCGGCTCGATCGATCCAACAGTCATGACCGCTCCCGGATCTCGACAGCAGCGCTCTTCACGGCCTCGACGATCGGGTAGTACCCGGTACAACGGCACAGATTGCCCGAGAGAGCCAATCGAATCTGATCGTCGTCGGGGTCGTCATTCTCCTCGAGGAGACGCTCACCGGCCACGAGAAACCCGGGAATGCAGAATCCGCACTGCACGGCGAAGTCGTTCACGAACGCGCGCGGTAGCGGTGAGGTGAGGCCTTCCACAGTCGTGACGTGACACCCATCGGCCTGGGCGGCGGTAACAAGGCAGCTCATCACCGCCACACCGTCGAGCAGCATTGTGCAGGCACCGCACTCGCCCTCGGCGCAGCCCTCCTTCATCCCGGTGAGGCCGGCCTCGTCGCGTACCCAGTCGAGAAGGGTGTCGGTAGCCGACCCACCCGTATGATCGTGCCCGTTCACCCGCAGAGAAATCCGGTCGCGAACCTCGACCGACGGAACCTGTGGGGTGTTGGCGAGTTGTGCAGGTGTACTCAATGTTGGTGGAGCAGACGGCCACATCTCGGCCTGTCGGTCCGCCGCGATGACATTCAACGACCGGGCCACCAGCTCGCGTACACCAGCGTT
>JBPCTR010000043.1:0-32401 GCA_051011575.1 Acidimicrobiales bacterium
GTGAGCGATGCGGCGTGTCAGGACGCGGGTCTTGCCCGAACCGGCGCCTGCACGAATGCAGAGCAGTGACGCCGGGCTCGTCACCGCTGCGAGCTGCTCGTCGTTCAGGCCCGCGAGGATGTATCCGGCGTCGGGTTCGTTCATCGAGTCCGACACTATCGAGCGCCTCTGACGTTCGGAGCTAGGATCGCCTCCGATGGGCTTTCCTCCGGACCTTCTGAGCGACGACGAGGACATCGTCGTCGACATGCACCCGCACTGGTGGACGATGGTCCCGATCAGCGCGTTGTTGGCGGCCGCGGTGATCGTGGGGATCATTGTGATCGCGGCCGACATCGGCGGATCGGTCGGAACCGTGGTCGGGGTTGTCGTCGGGCTCGGCGTTCTGACTGCGCTGATCGCATTTGCGCTCCGGTATGCGCGATGGAAAACAACACAGTTCGTCGTCACGACCGAACGTGTCATCTCGCGCACCGGCATCGTCTCCAAAACCGGCATTGAGATCCCATTGGACCGGATCAACACGGTCTTCTTCAACCAATCGGCGTTCGAGCGGCTCGCGGGTTCGGGCGATCTCGGTATCGAGTCGGCGGGCGAAGGCGGGCGGCAGACGTTCACGAACATTCGCAAGCCCAACACGGTGCAGGCCGAGATCTACGCGCAGAAAGAGGGCTACGAGGAGCGTCGGCTCATGCGGTTGTCCCAGGCAGCCGCGCCGCGAGTCGCCGACTCGATACCCGACCAGATCGCAAAGCTCGACGAGCTCAGGCGCCAGGGTGTGGTCACCGACGTCGAATTCGAACAGAAGAAGCAGGAGCTTCTCCGCCGGATGTAGAGGTCTACGGCCCGAACGCGTCGTGGCCGGTACCGTTTGCGTGTGGCCATGACAGAACGCAACCGCCGCCTGCTCCGCTCCGTCCTCTTCTCGGCGGTCGGCGCCCTCGTCCTTGTCGCCGGCGCTGGCGTGGTGTCCGCTTTTTCAACCGGTGAGCCTCCGTCTATCGGGTGCGATGCGACGGCTTTCGTGTACGGCGAGTCGATCAGCTGCAGCGCTGATGGCTCCGACGTGGTCGCCATCGAGTGGCCCGACGCTGAGGTGACTGCGGTTGTGTCCGCCCGCGCGCCCCGGTCGGTCGGGGAGGTCGAAGTGTCAGCAGTCGACGGCGATGGCGAGGCGCTCGCGTCGGTCATCGTGCTCATCTCGCCCGACATCGCACTCCGCTGCGACCAGGGTGACGAGAAGATCATCTACGAGCTCGAAGCGACCGAGCTCCGATCGCAGGGGTGGGACTACGTCTTCATCGAATCGGGCACTGGTGAGCGGGTCCGACCCGGCGACCTGCTGCATCCGAACGGAGGCGTCGAGGTCGGACTCGAACGAATCGAAGTCGGTCGAGCGGCGAGCACGGGGTTCTGCCGCATCCACAGTCACGCGGCCGAGGAATTCGGCGGCGAATACGAGGTCACACTCGTCTCTCCGTGGGAGGGTACGGTCAGCCATCCGGTCGCCATCATCGGTCCGGCGTCCCGCACCCGGTGGGCCGGTACCCAACCCGCTGAACTCACCGGAACGGTGACGGTGGCCAACGTGACGGCCTCGGAGCGAATGGGCGTCTACATGAGCGGATGCAGTTGAACGGCGTGATCTGAACCCGGTCGGGTTCGTTCACTGCAGCGATTGCTCATGCGAGTGCCATTGGGACGTGCGGGATTCCGTCCTCCACGTACTCATCGCCGGCCACTTCGAAGCCGAGGCCTCGGTACCAGCCCACGAGATAGCTCTGTGCTTCGAGTGCGACCGGGCCCGACGCCGTGTCGCGAAGATGGACGACGAGCTGGGCAGCGAGACCGCGGCCGCGGTGGCCAGGGTGGGTGACGACCCGACCGATCCGGTGCGTGCCGTCAGGGTCTGTGAGACGACGGGCGTAGGCCGCGATGTCGGCATCCCGCTCGATCCAGACATGGAGGCTGCCGGCTTCGGTGTCCCGCCCATCGAGTTCCGCGTATGCACATTCCTGTTCGACCACGAATACGTCGGTCCGCAGGCGCAGGACGTCGTGCAACTCCCGCGCTGTGAACTCATCGAAGTGGCGCTCGATCAGGTCGGGGCCTGATCCGGAACTGTCAGAGGTCATGGGCCAGACTCTAGCGATGCTCGAATATGTCGAAGCCGGGGACGTGCACCTGGCAGCCGAGTCGATCGGGTCGCGGGAAGACCCGGCGCTCGTTCTTGTCAGCGGACTCGGATCTCAGCTCACGAACTGGCCGATGGGTCTTTGTGACGCATTTGTCGATCGGGGTTTTCGCGTAATCCGTTTCGACAACCGCGACTGTGGGATGTCGACGATTCTCGAGGACGGGCCCGCGTACAACCTCTCCGACATGGCTGCCGATGCTGCTGCGATCATCCGTCACTTCGACGCGGCCCCGGCCCACGTGCTCGGAATTTCGATGGGCGGCATGATCGCCCAGGTGCTCGCCGCCGAACATCACGACCTGCTCGCGTCGATGACCTCGCATGCCTCGAGCAGTGGGAACCCCGCCGTGGGTCAGCCCGCCCCCGAAGCGTGGGACGCATTGCTTCTCACCGCTGATACACGCGAGGAAGAGATCGAGAACTCACTTGCCGGGAAGCGCATCTGGGGAACCGAGGGTGGGTGGAACGAACCCGAATACGCCGACTTCATCGGCTCCAATTTCGATCGTTCGCACCAACCTGAGGGGTACATGCGGCAGCTCGCCGCCGTTGCTGCGACCGGCGATCGATCGGACCTGCTTCGCACGATCACGGTGCCGACCCTTGTCATACACGGGTCGGCCGACACACTCATCGATCCGTCGGGGGGGCGCAACACCGCCGAGCTGATAAACGGAGCGGAGTACGTCGAACTCGAAGGCATCGGCCACGACATCCCACAGCCCGACTGGCCGGCGTTCGTCTCTCTGATCACCGACCTCGCCGCCCGAGTATGGAGGGAACAGACCGCATGAGCGGACCACTCGCAGGAGTTCGAGTCATCGAACTTGCCGGAATCGGGCCCGGGCCCTTCTGCGCGATGATGCTCGCCGACATGGGAGCCGATGTGATCCGGGTCGATCGTGCCGGCGCGGTCCGCGGCGGAGATCCCGCTGCCCCGCCAGCCGACGTGTTGAATCGAGGCCGCCGGTCGATCGGTATCGACCTCAAGACCGACGAGGGCCTTGCCGTGGCCCGGCGATTGATCGACGGCGCCGACGTTCTGATCGAGGGTTTTCGACCCGGCGTCACGGAGCGACTCGGCCTTGGTCCCGACGGATGTCTCGACCGCAATCCAAAACTCGTCTACGGCCGCATGACGGGTTGGGGTCAGGACGGGCCGTGGGCCGGCCGAGCCGGACACGACATCAATTACATCGCCTTGTCGGGAACGCTTTCGATGGTCGGACGGGCCGGTGAGCGTCCGGTGCCGCCGATGAACCTCGTCGGCGACTTCGGGGGCGGTGGGATGCTTCTCGCCTTCGGTGTACTCGCTGGGGTGATCGAGGCCCGGACATCGGGAGCGGGGCAGGTGGTCGACGCCGCGATGGTCGACGGCAGCGCCGTCCTCGCCACGATGATGTACGCGATGCGAGCGATGGGTGTTTGGGACGGCGGCCGCGGAGGCAACATGCTCGACACGGGTGCCCACTTTTACGAGGTGTACGAAACGTCGGACCAAAAGTTCATCGCGCTCGGCGGTATCGAGGTTCAGTTCTACGACGAGATGCTCGAACGGCTCGGGATCGCCCCGGAGTCCATCGCTGAACAGCACGACCGCAACCGCTGGCCCGAGAGCAAGGCGGTCATTGCCGCGCGTGTCGCCGAACGCACACGTGACGAGTGGGAGGTCGTCTTCGACGGATCGGATGCATGTTTCGCGCCGGTGCTCGAAGCCGGCGAGGCGCCGAAACACCCGCACAACGCTGCCAGGAGTACGTTTATCACCGTGGCCGGGGTCGAGCAGCCCGCACCGGCGCCCCGATTCTCCCGAACCCCGTCGAGCACGCCCGCGCCGCCGGCCCACGCCGGCCAAAACACCGACGAGGTGCTCCTCGCGGCCGGGTTCACGAGCGACGAGATCGATGGACTGCACGAGGTCGGCGCCGTTGCGTGACCTTCACAACGTTCTCGCCTGGACCCTGATCGGAACGTCGGGGCTCGTCGGGACGTGGATCACGGCCGGACACTGGGCCGAGCGAGTGAGATCGACTTCCATGTGGATCGCGGCCCACGCCGTGTTCGTGCTGGTGGTGACTCAGGTGGTCGTCGGTGCTGCCCTCACATCGGGCCGAACCGACGAGGTCGACGAGACCCACATGTTCTACGGCTTCCTAACCTTCGTCGCCGTTGGTGTGATCATCGGCTATCGCCAGCTCAGCGAATACCGGTACCTGCTCTATGGCCTTGGGTGTCTGTTCGTGATGGGACTCGGTATCCGACTGGTCTTTCTCGACCCGCTCGCGGGCTGACTCAGATCGAGACCAACGACCCCCGAAGAATCGAACGCCCGCTGTGTGTCGGGTCACCATCGTCGGGTTCGAGGCTGACGTCGACAACGGAGAACTCGCTCAGATCGATGTCGTCAGGCACGGGTACCCAGCCCACCGTGTCGTCGATCACCCCGAGCGACACCATGTCGGAGAGATCCGGGCGGAGTAGCCAGATCTCGATCGGTTCTGCGGTCGGGAGACTTGCGCTGAAATCGAGCGCGAGGCCGACCTGATCGACCTGGTTGCGGGTCGTGGCCGTGAGCTCTCCGTCGAACTGTTCCGGGAGGTCGCGGTTCGTTGCCGTGGCGACGAGCGTCGGATCCTGCCGCGTGAAGAGTGAGGTGCCGACGACGACTGCGATCACGGCGGCCGCGGCAGCCGCCAGTCGGAGTCCATTCCGACGACCGGGAGAGCGGCGGCGACGGCGCGCCCGGGTGATGTCGACGACAGCTCCTGGTGCGGTCGCGTCGACGGAGATCGCTTCCCAGACGATGGCTGGAGGTTCGTGCCGGACTCGGTCTTCGGCAGCGATCTGACCAGCGATGCCGGAGAAGTGCCGGAGATCGGCTTCGAGGAGATCGTCGAATTCGTCAGTCATCGGTGTACTCCAGCGTGTGCCGCAGACGGGCGAGGCTGCGGCGCAGGTCGCTCTTGACGGTGCCGAGTGGAATGTCGGTTCGTTCGGCGATTTCGACGTGGGTGAGATCGTCGAAGAACGCCATCGACACGATCATCCGTGGACGTTCTGCGAGTTCGTCGATGGCGTCGACGAGCAGCATGCGGAGCGCAGCGGCCTCGAGCTCACGAGGGTCTGGCGACCGAGCGTGTTTGACCCGTTCGATTCGCCGTTCTTCTCGCTGGGTGGAGCGGAAGTGGTCGATGAGCTTGTTCCTGGCGATCGATGTGAGCCAGGCCGCCAGGCTGCCGCGCTCAGGTATATACCGCGCATGGTTGCGCCACGCCGCGATGAAGGTCTCCTGCGTGACGTCGGCTGCGCCGGCGTCGTCGAGTGAGCGTCGGCAGATCGAGTACACGAGTGACCCGTGCCGCTCGTATGCCTCACGTAATGCCGATTCATCCCCCTGGGCGAAGCGGCGCGCGACAGGATCGACAGGATCGTCGAAATCGATGTCTGGCCGCGTATCGGGGGTTGCCAATGCCGTCATCCCTTCATTTACGTCCGAGGTGGCACGTGTGGACGCAGTCGGGGTCGAATGGTGCTCGTACCGAATCGTACTCGCCATCGATCGCGCCCTCGGGGTGGGCTTGAGGTCGCGGAGCGCGGCCGCGGAGTACCGTCGTGTGACAGCTAGGATCCCCGGCATGCAGGGAGTGATTCAGTCCTACGATCCGGCGACCGGCGATGGCATGGTCATCGACGACCAGGAGTTCGTCGAGTACGAGCTCGCCACCGACGCGCTGGCCGGTTCGGTGTTTCGGATGCTTCGCCAGGGGCAACGCGTGCTCTTCCGCCTCGACGACAACGGCCTCGCCACCGGAATTCAACTCGGTTCCGAGGTCGACATGGAGACGCCGGAACTCCTTCCTGACTGAGCTTTACTCCCTCGGCCGCGGCCCGGAACGCCAAATGCGCGGCGGCGGCGAACCCGGCGGTAACCTCTACGCCGCCATGACCGGACGACCCGACGCCGACTTCTTCCGCGATGTCGTCACCACGTTTCGCGACGCGCTCGTCGAGCACAAAGCGGTCATCAATGCGCTGAATGTGTATCCCGTGCCGGACGGCGACACCGGCACCAACATGTCGCTCACGCTGGAGTCGGTAGTCGCCGACCTTCCCGAACCCGGGTCGTCGATGGAAGACGTGTGTAAGGCGGTGTCGCATGGCTCGCTCATGGGAGCGCGCGGGAACTCGGGCGTGATCATGTCCCAGATCCTCCGGGGTCTCTCCGCCGGGCTTCGCGACCACACCGAGATCTCCGGAAGCGCGTTTTCCACCGCCCTGACGGCAGCGGCGGAGGCGGCATACGGCGCCGTCGGAAACCCGGTGGAGGGCACAATCCTCACGGTTGTCCGGGAGGCAGCCGAGGCTGCTGCTGCGTCCGATCTCAACTCCTTCGATGCTGTTCTCGAAGCGGCGCGGTCCGGTGCCGCCGATTCCCTGGAACGCACACCGGAGCTGCTCCCGGTTCTGGCTGAGGCGGGCGTCGTCGACTCCGGCGGGACCGGTCTCCTGCTGTTCTTCGACGCGGCCCTGAAGGTTGCGCTCGGCCGGGACATCCCGGCGCCGGTGATGCCCGATGGTGCCCACGTGCCCGACATGGTCCAGGACCGGCCTGACGACCATGCCCACAATGCTCTCGCCGACCTCCGATACGAGGTCATGTACTTCCTCGACGCTCCGGACGACACCGTCGAGTCGTTCAAGTCGGCTTGGGGAGAGATCGGCGACTCGATCGTGGTGGTCGGTGGTGACGGAATCTGGAACTGCCATGTTCACACCGACGACATCGGTGCGGCGATCGAATGTGGCATCGCCGTGGGGCGTCCGCACAAAATTCGTGTCACCGACCTTCTCGAGGAGGTCGAGGAGCAGGAGTGGGTTCTTCAGGCGGTCGGCGAGGTCGACGTCATCGACGCCGAACCGTGCACGACGGCGGTCGTGGCGGTGTCGGTCGGCCAGGGCGTGGCCGACATCTTCCGCTCGTTCGGGGTGCAGCACGTGGTCGAGGGCGGTCAGACGATGAACCCATCGACCGCCGATCTCCTCAAAGCGGTCGAGGCGCTTCCGGCCGAGAACGTCATCCTTCTCCCAAACAACAAGAACATCATCCCTGTCGCGGAGCAGGTGGACGCCCAGGCGAGCAAGCCGGTCGCAGTCGTCCGGAGTCGCAGCATCGTCGGAGGGATGGCGTCGTTGGTCGCTTACGATCCCGAGGCCGACCTCGAAACCAATGTCGATGCGATGCGAGAATCCTTGTCGCATCTGTTGTCGGGCGAGGTCACCCAGGCCGTTCGCGCGACCACCGCGGAAGGATTCGAGATCTCCGAGGACGACTGGCTTGGTATGGCCATGGGCAAGATTGTCGCCGTCGAGGACGACGCACTCGCTGCTGCCGAAGCCGTGGTCGAAAGCCTTGCAGGCGGCGGTCACGAGATCGTGACGATCGTGCTGGGCGACGGTGCGACCGAGGCCGAGGGAGCCACGCTGGCCAAGCAGATCAGCCTGGCGCATCCCGAACTCGAAGCCGAGGTGCATTTCGGGGGGCAGCCGCTCTACCCGTTTATCATCGGCGTGGAGTGACCCCAGCCGACGCCTCGCCCGCCGAACCTCGCCCACCCCTGTCGTTGCGCGATCTGTCTGCCATCGACGTCGAAACACTCAAGGGTGTGGGGGAGAAGCGGGCGGCGGCACTCCACAAGGCCGACGTGAACACCGTGCTCGACCTGCTGCGCTACTACCCGCGGCGCTACATCGACCGCACACGGGAGGCTTTGATCCGCGATCTTCACGAGGGTGAAGAGGGGATGGTCCTCGCCACCGTTCGGAGTGTCGAACAGCGACGAATCCGGGGGAACCGGGTCATGGTCAACGTGACCGTGACCGATGAGTCGGGCTCGCTAAAGGTCACCTTCTTCAATCAGGCATGGCGAGCGCGGCAGTTGAAGGAGGGAATGGAGGTCGTCCTGTTCGGAAAGGTCGACAGCTTCCGCGGAAACCTCCAGATGTCGTCGCCGGTCGTCGACCTGATCGGTGACCAGACCGGGCGGATCGTGCCCGTGTACCCACAGTCGGAGAAGTCGAAGATCGCCAGCGCCGACGTGGCCCGATGGGTTGCCGAAGCGCTGCGCCGGGCTCGTCCGCGCTCGATCGCCGACCCGCTGCCGGAGGAAGTGCGGCAACGCCATTCGTTCACGGATCGCAACGACGCAGTGGTCTCGATCCACGAACCCGACCAGATGGCCGACGTCACCGAGGCTCGTCGGCGGCTGGTGTTCGACGAGTTGTTCGCCATTCAGCTCGAGCTCGTCATGCGGCAGCGCGAACGGCTGGCGACAGAAGTCGGTGTGGACCACAACGGAACGGGCGCTCTCACCCTCAAGCTCGTCGATAGTTTGGGTTTCCCGCTCACGGACGCACAGGAACGCGTGATCGACGAGATCACCGACGACATGCACCAGCCGCACCCGATGCACCGGTTGCTCCAGGGAGACGTGGGTGCGGGTAAGACCCTCGTTGCGGTGCATGCGCTTCTCACCGCGGTCGAGGGCGGATTCCAGGGGGCCTTCATGGCACCGACCGAGGTACTTGCCGAACAGCATCATCTCTCCGTGCGTGAGCTTCTCGACGGGATGACTGTCCCCGACCCGGCAACGCTGCTAGGTGAACGCCCCCTGAGGGTCGAGTTGCTCACGAACGGGGTTCCCGGCGCCGATCGTCGTCGAATCCTGGCGCAGACGCAGAGTGGCGAAGTCGACATCCTCATCGGTACTCACGCGCTGATCCAGGATGCGGTCGGCTTCTTCGATCTCGGCATGGTCGTGATCGATGAGCAACACCGCTTCGGCGTCGAACAACGAGCCGTGCTGCGCGCGAAGGGGCAGGGTGACAAGGAACCCGACGTTCTTGTGATGACGGCGACGCCGATACCTCGTACCGCTGCGATGACCGTGTACGGCGACCTCGATGTGAGTGTGCTCGACGAACTGCCGCCCGGTCGTACGCCCATCGTGACGAATTGGGCTGCAGGACCGATCGAAGAAGCCGCGATGTGGGACTCGGTTCGTTCCGAGGTCGCCGCGGGTCGGCAGGCGTATGTGGTGTGCCCGTTGATCGATGCGTCCGACAAGATCGAGGTGCGGTCAGCCACCGAGACCTGGGAGGAGCTCACCGGCGGCGAACTCCATGGGCTCGACGTGGGACTGCTTCACGGGCGAATGTCGAGCGCGGAGAAAGATGCGGTCATGACGGCCTTCCGTGCGGGCGACATCAACGTATTGGTTGCGACGACCGTGATCGAGGTCGGTGTCGACGTGCCGAACGCCACGGTGATGGTGATCCTCGATGCTGGGCGCTTTGGAATTGCGCAGCTGCACCAGCTCCGCGGGCGCGTCGGTCGTGGTGAACACGCGTCGGTGTGTTGGTTGGCGGGCGAAGCGACCACTGCCGATGGCGAGGCGCGCATCGAAGCGCTGGTCGGGTCGACCGACGGCTTCGAGTTGGCCGAGATCGATCTCGATCTTCGCGGCGAAGGAACGATCATGGGTGAGCGCCAGAAGGGCCGGAACGACCTGCGGTTGGCTTCGCTGCGTCGGGACAAGGCCGTAGTCGTACTCGCACGCGAGGTGGCGATCGAACTACTCGATGCCGCGCACCCGGCAATCGATTCGCTCATCGAAGATTCCCGTGTCCTCATGACCGATGACGACAGCGAGTTCCTTCTCAAAAACTGACAGAGCCTGGCACTTTCAGGCTCGAAAGTGCCAGGCTCCTTTGTGGTGGTCGTCGACGTTAAGGGAGCTGTACCTCGCCGCCGATGGCGTCGCACAGGGCCGGGCCTTCCTCGTTGATCCCGTCGAACAACGGATGGGGGCCACCCTCTGACAAAATCTCCTGATCGAACGAGACGAGCGGGTCTCCAGGGAGTGAGAAGTCGAGGACGATCGTATTTCGGAAGGTGATCGTTCCCGCGTCGCGGGCGATGACACCGATCCCCTTCGCGCTGAACTTGATCGGAACGCCGGTGGCGGTGACGTCCTCTACGATCGTGACGTTGGGTCCGTTCTCAGTCACCTCTTCGGAGACAGCGAAATTGGCAGCCCAGGTCTCGTACACCTCTTCGCCGGTGTCGTCGTTGGTGTGTACGATTCGGCCGTTCTCGTGGACTCGGAAGGTGCCATCCTCGTACATTTTGAAGTGACCGCGGATCGTTAATGCGCTCTCGACCGGCACGCCGCAACCGTCGCTGTAGTCCTCATTGGGAAAGCTGAACGAATCCTCGAAGCGCTCGGTGAAAACAGGCGCGTCCGCGGCCGCCGGCGCGACGCCCATGACCGATGCCAGCAGAATGATGGCCGCGAACGGCCCGATGAATCGACGGAACATGCCCGCCACCTCCTCGTGATCGAGGACCACCCGATGTGGCCCTTCACTCCGTACATCGCTGGAAAGTGGCAAAATCCGTCGCGTCTCAACAAATCCCCGCGCTCTGCTCGGTGGTCATGACGCGGAGCGCACGTCCCAGAGGTGGTGCACGGGGTCGTGGATGAGATAACGGGCGAAGGATTCCACCGTGAAGGCGGCACCGTCCGACCGAAAGCCCGTGCGCTCCCACATGTCGCCTTCGACCGTCTCGAACCGGCCGGCGAGTCGCTCGGCCCAATCGGCAAGTTCTGCCGCGACCACCTCCGGCTCGGCCGACGGGTAATCCTTCTGAAGGGCGGTCTCGTCCTGATCCCAATTCGGATAGTGCGGTCCGTCCTCGGTGAGCATCATCTCCAACCGTTGGTCGTAGAGCTCGAAGACGTCGCGTACGTGGAAGGCGTACTCGAGCGGCGACCACACGTCCGGGCGAGGCCGGGCAGTGAGCGTTGAGCGATCGCTCTCGAGCACCGCCGTCCACCGACCCGCGTTCTCGCGGATCATGGCGGAGATGTCGGCGGTGTCGAAGCCACGCACATCGAATGCGCACTCCGGGCATGTGCGTTCGAGCACCCAGGTCCAGTCCTTCGAATCGCCCGGAACATCGGACCCCGGGTCGCCGAAATCGTCCATTTCCTCGTCGCCGTTCATGGCGGAATCCTTTCGGTTGGGTGACGAAAGGGCGCCGTTGCCCCGCAAGAACCCCATTCTCACCGAAATCGAGCCGGCGCGAGATTCCAACTATGGGAAAACAGGCGGTACATTGCGCGTTAGTGGAGATTCAAGTTCCGGACACGATCGTGTGCGTCGATTGCGGTGGCCAGTGCCACCGGCTCGGATTCGAGCCCGAAGAGGGATTCGATGCCGGTAGCGTCATCGCGTTTCGGTGCGAGGACTGCCTGGATCGTTGGGACCTCGTCTTTGACGGGGAGGAGCGCACATGAGAGTTGTGGCAGGCGAAGCCCGAGGTCGACCGCTCGAAGCCCCCGACGGCACGCGCACCCGCCCCACATCGGACCGCGTGCGCGAGTCGATCTTCAATATGTTGTTCAGTCTCCACGCAACCGAGGACGCCGAGGTGCTCGACCTCTACGCCGGGTGTGGGGCGCTCGGTATCGAAGCGCTCAGTCGAGGCGCGAAGCACTGCACATTCGTGGCGCAGGATCGGCGAGCGGTCGACTGCATTCGGAAGAATCTCGACTTCGTCGGCTATACGGACCGGGCGTCCGTCGTGCAGTCCGATGTCGAACCGTGGGTCGGTGCGCTCGAGCGTGAATTCGACCTCGTTCTCGCTGATCCTCCCTACGCCGACGATGCGTGGATCGACCTCCTCGACCACCTCGATGCGAAGTGGCTCGTCGCCGAATCGGGCGCAGACCTCGAAGAACATCCCCGCTGGCATGTCGTTAGGCAGAAGACCTACGGCACTACGGTGGTCACCGTGTTCAGTAGGAGAGGTACTACCTCGTGACCGTGGTGTTGTATCCGGGTTCATTCGACCCGGTGCACAACGGACACGTCGAGATCGTCGAGACCGCCGCCGGGTTGTTTGACCAGGTGATCGTGGCGGCCATGCGCAATCCGTCGAAGGGGGAGCCGTTGCTCAGCCTCGAGGAGCGCGAGTTGGTTCTCAACGAGACCTTCGCCGACCTCGAGAATGTCTCGATAACGATGTTCTCGTCACTCGTCGTCGATCTCGCTCAGGAGCTCGAGGCCGATTTCATCGTCAAGGGTCTTCGAGCCGTCTCCGACTTCGAGACCGAGCTCCAGATGGCACAGATGAACAAGGCGATCTCGGGCGTCCAGACGCTGTTCATCCCGAGCGCGTCGTCGCGGTCGTTTCTCGCCTCCCGACTGATCCGTGAGATCGCCCGTTTCGGCGGCGACGTTTCGAGCATGGTTCCCGCCGCGGCCCATCGAGTGATGAGGGAGAAGTACGCACGATGACGAGCATCGCAGAACCCGAGGGCGAGCAGGCGCCGATCTCACCGCCCGAAGGCCGCCCCGTTCACCACAGCCCCGATGTCGAGTCGTTGCTCGCCGAGGCGATCGAGATGGTCGACCAGGCCCGGCCCATGCCGCTCTCGACGTCGTCGATGATCAACCGAGAAGAGCTCCTCGATGTGCTCGATCAGGTCGTGGCCACGTTGCCCGACGAACTGCGGGCCGCCCGATGGCTTCTTCGCGAACGCGAGGAGTACCTGGAGCGAGTACGTCTCGAGGGCGAAGAGATCCTGGCGATCGCGCGTTCGCAGGCAGAGCGAATGGTCGAACGCACCGAGGTCGTGAAGACCGCCGAGTCACGCGCGCAGCGCCTCATCAACGACGCCCAGGCCGAAGCTCGCCTGATGCGCCGCGAGACCGAAGACTTCTGCGACGCCCGCCTTGCAGCGCTCGAGGGCATTCTCGACCGCACGCGGTCGGTCGTCGCGACCGGTAGGAACCGGCTCCAGGGCGTGGCGCCCACCGTCAATCTCACCGAGGAGGCGCGCGAGGCAGAGATGGCCGAGACGGCGCCGCTGTTCGACCAAGACTTCTCGTGACCGACTGGGATTCGCTTCGAATCCACGTCGCCAGGCTCCGGAACCGGCACGACCTCAAGGAGCTTCGGAAACGTCCGCAGCGTGCCGACACGACCGATGTCGATGTCGTCGTCGAGGCGCAGGGCATCGAGATCAGCACATCACGAATCCCCGACGGCTCGCAGGTGCGCGTGGTCGGTCGAATCGATGCGGGGCTCAACGAGCTCGACGTGCGTGTTGATGTACACACGCGTTGGGAAGGGGAGTGTCGGAGGTGTCTCGAACTCGTCGAGGAACCACTCGAATTGTCGGTGCATGCGGTCTTCGTCGACCCCTCGCGCCTGGAAGCCGAGTCCGACAGCGATGCCGACACGTATGCAATCGACGGCGACTGGATCGACCTGGGTGGGGTGGTCCGAGAAGAGCTCCTGCTCGCGCTTCCGCTGGCTCCACTCTGTTCCGAGGAGTGCGTGGGCCCTGATCCCGATCGGTTCGCTCCGACCGGCGTTCCGGACGAAGACGAAGCGGCCGAAGCGGCCGGCGAAATCGATCCACGATGGGCCGCTCTGTCCGAGCTGCAGTTTGATGAAGACTAAGACGGACCCGATAGCCTGACTCCCTTGTGCGCCGACTTCGGCGCCCGGACCCGCGTCCGGAAGAGTCGATCCACGACAGGGTGACGTCATGGCCGTTCCGAAGAAGAAGACCTCCAAAGCAAAGAGCCGCAGCCGCCGTTCCTCAGCGTGGCGCATCCGCGCGAGCGGCCGCTCGGCCTGCCCCCGCTGCAACACCACCAAGCGTCCGCACACCGTGTGTGACAACTGTGGTTGGTACGGCGGACGCCAAGCGATCGACGTCGAGTAATCATGCTTCCCGTCGCAGTCGACGCGATGGGTGGTGACAACGCCCCCGAGGCAATCGTCGCCGGTGCCCGCCGCGCCCTGGAGGAGCGGGATATTCCCGTAGTGCTCGTCGGTCGCGCAGCCGAGTTGGGCGATACGGGCGGAATCGAGGTTATCGAAGCCTCCGAAGTGATCGCGATGGATGCCGAGCCCGGCGCCGCGGTCCGAACCATGAAGGATTCGTCGCTTGTGCGGGCTGCCGAAGCGGTCCGTGATCGCGCGGCGTGTGCGATGGTGAGCGCGGGCAACACCGGGGCCACGATGGCGTCCGCACTTCTTCGCACAGGTCGCATCAAGGGCGTTTCGCGTCCGGCGATCGCCACCGCAATTCCCGGGCCGACCGGCCCGCCGACCGTTCTCCTCGACGCGGGCGCGAACGCCGAATGTCGGGCCGAGTGGCTCACTCAGTTCGCGCAGATGGGCGCAGTATTCGCTCGCACTCGCTTCGAGATCGAGACTCCCCGAGTCGGACTGCTGTCGATCGGCGAGGAGGCCGGAAAGGGCTCGCCGCTCGTCAAGGAAACCTGGGCGATGCTCGATGAGCTCGATTGGGACGCCCACGGCGCGAAATGGATCGGCAACGTCGAAGGCCGCGACCTGATGGGAACCGAAGTCGATGTGGTGGTTACCGATGGCTTCACTGGAAACGTGGCGCTCAAGACGCTCGAGGGTTGCGCTCGCAACATCATCGACAGTCTGCTCACCGCGTTTGGATCCTCACCCGAGGCCGAAGAGGCCGCCGGCACCCTCCTTCCCACGCTCGCACCGCTCTATCAGCGGTTCAATCCCGACACGTACGGGGGAGCGATGCTGCTGGGTACCAAGGGTGTGTGCATCATCAGCCACGGCTCCTCGAACGAGGAAGCGATCGTGAACGCGATCTCCGTCGGATCGGAGATGGCGGCGTCGAATCTCGTTGGGCAGATCGCACACGCCGTCAACAGCTGACGCCCATAGCGCACAACGTGTTCACACCACCACGCAACGTAGTTGCGCGCTAAAATCTGTTTCCCCTTCGAAAACCCCATGAAATCAATACGAATCAAGGGTCGCCTTGCGGGTTTCAGCTCGGAAATCGGTGAACTGCTGATGTATTCGCTAGCATTCCAGCCGGCTACGCAATTAGGAGTTGGCCCGTGCCTGCTGAAACACATGTCGAACAGAGCCCGATCGGGCGAGACGAAATCCTCACGATCGTCCGGGACCGGCTGGCCGAGATCCTCGAGATCGAACCCGACGATATCGGCGAGGGTGATTCTTTCCAGGACGATCTCGACGCGGATTCTCTCGCACTCATCGAACTCGTCGAGGCGATCGAGGAAGAGCTCGGCGAACGGTCCGTCGGATTTCGGATCGAAGACGACGACCTCGACGACCTGAAGACCGTCCGCGACGCCGTCGACTACGTCGTCGCTCGGCTTGGCTGACTGCAGCGAAGACGACGGCAAACAAGCCTTCCTCGACGCGCTCGGCCATCTGTTCACCGACGTGTCGCTTCTCGACCTTGCGTTCACGCACCGCTCGTTCTGCGCAGAAAACGACGGTCACCAATCCAACGAACGACTCGAGTTTCTCGGCGACGCCGTGCTCGGGCTCGCCATCACAGACGCCATCTTTCGGAACCAGCCCGACCAGGCCGAAGGCGATCTCGCGAAAGCTCGGGCCGAGGTCGTGAGCACGACGAGCCTCGCCGACCTCGCCCGCGACATCGGCATCGGTCCCCTTCTCCGTCTCGGTAAGGGCGAGGACATGTCGGAGGGCCGAAACAAGGACTCGATTCTCGCCGACGCCATGGAAGCGGTGATCGGCGCCGTGTATCTCGACTCCGATTGGAAGACGGTTCTGACCGTGATCGATCGCCTCCTCGGCCCGGCGGCGGCCGAGGCGCAGGTCACGCCCGGCGTTCGGGATTACAAGACTCGGCTTCAGGAGATCGCCGCCGATCGTGGCTTCGCGGCGCCCTACTACCACGTGAGTTCATCCGGCCCGGATCACGGCCGAGTCTTCACCGCCGACGTGCAGGTCGGCGAGGTTGGCGGATTTGGTGTCGGATCATCCAAAAAACAGGCCCAACAGGAGGCGGCGGCCCGAGCTCTCGACGAGCTCGAGTCGCGCCACACAGCCGATCTCTCGGTCGGCGAAGGAGCGGAATGAAAGCAGAACTTCCCGAGCTCGAGCTGATCAAGCGCGACCTCGAACGTGAAGTGTCGGGTCGCAAGATCAAGGACGCGTCCGCGGCCGGCATGTCCGTGCTCGCTCGCTACAAGAACCGCAAGTCCTTCACGTCGCAACTCGAAGGAGTGAAGATCACGAGCGTGATGCGACAGGGAGCCTTTCTCCTCTTTCCCTTCGACAACGAAGACATCCTGGTCGTGCGCATGGGCGATGGCGCGTTCCGTCGCAACGCCAACAAGGACAAGGAGCTGCCCGGTACGGAAATCGTCATCACCTTCACCCAGGGCGGCCAGCTCCGGTTCCTCGATCCGAAGGGAACCGCCGAGTTCGCCGTCGTGGCCAAGGACGACGTCATGACCGAGTTCCCCCACCTCAACGACCCGGCAGTCGATCCGATCGACACGCCGCTGTCGTGGTTGGCGTTCCGAGATCTCATCGAGTCGCACCCGACCACGCTCAAGGAGCTGCTAACCGATGGGAAGGCGATTCTCGACATCGGCGGGATCTATGCCGACGAGGTTCTCTTCGACTCGGGTCTCCGCTTCGATCGAGCGAGTACGAGCCTGTCGACTCAGGAGGTTCGCAGGCTCTATCGCTCGCTCGTCGAGACCCTGCACAACGTGATCAAGTACCGCGGCACGACGCTCGAGGATCGCGATTGGGCCGATCTGTTCGGGGAGCCCGGCATCTTCGACCAGCACCTGCAGGTCTTCGGCAAGGCCGGCGGCCTGAGCCCTCGTTCCCGATCACCGATCCAGCGGGTGAAGTTCAAGAACGAGTGGACGTACTTCTGCGAAACACAGGTCTGAAACTCGCCGTAAGGCGGGATCGGTCGCTTCGCTCCCCCACATGTCGGGACTTCCGCCCGACATCCGGCCCAGCCGACATGGTCGCTCCGCGAGCTCCGCTCCCCACACGTCGGGACTTCCGCCCGACATCCTCAGCGCCCTGGATCGACGAACGAGCGGAGAGTAGACAACAACCGCCGGAGTTACACGTTTGTAGTTTGAGTTGGTATGGTCGCGGGCGGCGTTGAATCGCGCGGGCCGTTCGGGAGAAAATAGTGCATCTCAAGACCCTCACCATGAAGGGCTTCAAGTCCTTTGCCGACGTGGTCGACCTCGACCTGGAACCCGGCGTCACGGTCGTCGTCGGCCCCAACGGCAGCGGAAAGTCGAACGTGGTCGACGCGATCGCCTGGGTGCTTGGAGCCCAGGCTCCGTCGTCGGTGCGGTCCCAGAAGATGGACGACGTCATCTTCGCCGGCACCACCAGCCGACCGGCTCTCGGCCGAGCCGAGGTGTCGCTCGTAATCGACAACTCCGACGGACTGCTGCCCACGGAGTTCAGCGAGGTCCAGATCACACGCACGCTGTTCCGGACCGGCGACAGCGAGTACTCGCTCAACGGTGTTCCCTGCCGCCTCCTCGACATCCAGGACCTGCTGTCGGACTCGGGCGTTGGTCGAACCCAACACGTGATCATCTCGCAGGGCCAGATCGACGCGGTGCTGAACGCTCGCCCCGAGGATCGTCGTCTCATCATCGAAGAGGCCGCTGGCGTGCTGAAATTCCGCAAGCGACGCGAGAAGGCTCAGCGCCGGCTCGTCGCGACCGAGGCCAACCTGACCCGCATCCAGGACCTCCTGCGGGAGGTCCGGCGGCAGCTCCGACCCCTCGAAAAGCAGGCGGATGCGGCGCGACGCCACGGCGATGTCGTCGCCGAACTGCCCACCTGTCAGGTGTACCTGGCCGGCCAGCAGATGACGTCGCTGCGAAAGAAGATGGACAACCACGCGCACAATCGCAGCGATTTTGCCGCCCGCGATCGGGAGCTTCGCCTCGAACTGGCCATGCTCGACACCGAGATCGCATCACTCGAAAGCGACCTCTCGGCTCAGGGCGCGGTCGACCTCGGAGACGCGCTCGCCCGCCTCGAGGGCCTGAGCCAACGAGCTCGCGGCGCCGATGAACTCCTTGCGGAACGGCTACGGGGAATCGCACGCGAGCGTCAGGCGACCATCGACGGCGACGTCCTCGCGGCGCTTCGCAACGAGGCCTCAAGCCTCACCGATCAACTCGCCGAGGTCGACACGTCGATCGAAGCCCTGGTGCCGGAGCTGGACGAACTTGCCCACCACGAGAGCAGCCTGGCCGACGATCGGGCGCTCTTCGACGTTGCGCTGGTGTCCACGTCGGGTGCGAGTGCCGAGGCGGCCGCCGCCGGCAAGGCCGCCGAGGTTCGGGGGGAGCTCGCGGCCCTGCGCACCTCGATCGAGCGCGCACGAATGGAACTCGACGGAACGGCATCACGGCTCAGCTCGCTCGACGAGCGCAAGACGGGTCTCGCGGAGCGGTCCGAGGCCGAGCGTACGAAACTCGACGCCGCTGTCGAACGTGAGTCGGAGCTGGTTGCTGCCGCCGATGAGGCGGCCGCAGCGCACGTCGAAGCGCAGGAGATGCTGGCTGCACTGCGCGATCAGCGCGCCGAAGCCGACGCCGTTCTCCGCTCCGCCCGCGCTCGTTGCGACGCGCTCGCGGAGGCACTGGAGTCGGCTCACTCTGCGGCCGGGCTCGACGCCCTAGAGGGGATGGACGGGTTGCTCGGCACCATTCTCGACGTCGTCGCCATCGACCACGGATGGGAGAAAGCGATAGAGGCCGCTCTCGGAGAAGTGCTCACCGCCGTCGTCGCCGATTCGGATTCCACGGCCCGAGCCGCACTCGAACGTTTCTCGGCCTCCTCGGGATCGGGATCGATCCTTGCGCTCGGCAACCGCTCCGGCTCGATCGAGACACCGACGGCGGCGTCGATTCTTCGGCACGTCCGATCGGATCGTCCGGATGTATCGGCCTTCCTCGCCGACCGTCTTCGCGATGTCGACGTGGTCGCCGGCGACTGGCGGGACGCTCTCGATCACTCCCTCGGCAACAACGGCCGAGTGGTTGTGACCATGGCTGGTGATCGCATCGGCGGGGGTGTGTGGCGAATCGGGAGCGTGGGCGTGGGTGCAACGCGAGTCGCACTCGATGATGCGCTGGCAATCTTCGAGGGTGCCCGCGATCACCTCGGATCGTGCGACACAGAGCTCGAGACGCTTTCGGCGCAGGTCGAGCAACTCGGCGCATCCGATCGAGTTGCCGCTTCGGAGCTCGACCACAACGACGCCGATCTCACCACGGCGACCGAGGCCCTCCACCAGATGGACGCCCAGATCCGCCAGATCGCGGTCGAACAGGACACTCTGGTCTCGCAGCGCAGCGAGCTCGAGCAGCGGCACGAACGTGAGACCGCCCGCGTCGGCGAGCTCGAGCACTTGCTCCCCGGGCTCGAGTCGGCCGAGGTCGAATCCGCCGAACACACCCGCGAGCTCGAGGCAACCCGGTCGGTCCTCGCCGAGCGCACCCAGGCGCTCACCGAGCAGCGGACTGAGTGGGAGGTACGCAGCGCCGCACTCCACGAGCGACGCGGCGTGCTCCGCCGTCGCTTGGGTGAGGTGCAGGATCGGCTCGAACGGCTGGCGGTCGAGGAGTCCGAGGCCGAGAGTAAACGAGTGGTTCTCGACGGAACCGAACGACTCACCGGCCGGATCCGGACGGTACTCAAGAGCACGATGACGAGCCTCGACGTGCACCTCGGCGCCCGTCGCGAGGAGAGGCGCCTCCAGTCGGCGATCGTCCGGGAGCTCACCGAACGCCTCGACTCGCAGCGGACCAAGCGGTCTGCGCACGAGATCGAGCTTCGAGAGCTGTCGGAGCGAACGAGCCGGGTCGAGATCGAAGAGGCGGAGACCAGGCTCCGCCTCGAGACGACGACCGAGATGTTGCGCAGGGACCTCGACATCGATCCACACGGTGCGATGAATGCGGCCCACCCCGAACTGCCCGACGGCGTCACTCCGGCCGCGCGTGCTCGTGAACTCGAACGAGATCTCAAACTCATGGGGCCGATCAATCCGCTCGCACTACAAGAGTTCGAGGCGCTCCAGCAACGTCACGAGTTCCTGAACGCCCAGCTCGACGACATTCGGTCGAGCCGACGAGAGCTGAACAAGGTCATCAAGGCGATCGACGAGGAGATCGTCACGGTGTTCGCCTCGGCGTTCGCAGATGTCGCCGACAACTTCGAACATCTCTTTGGTCGTCTCTTCCCGGGTGGCGAAGGCTCCCTCCGTCTCACCGATCCGTCGAACCTGCTCGAGACCGGGATCGAGGTGAGCGCCAAGCCGTCCGGAAAGAACGTCAAGAAGTTGTCTCTCCTGTCGGGCGGCGAGCGTTCGCTCACCGCGCTGGCGTTCCTCTTCGCTGTGTTCCGCAGTCGCCCGTCGCCGTTCTACGTGATGGATGAGGTCGAGGCTGCCCTCGACGACGTGAACCTGCATCGGTTCCTCGGACTCGTCGACGAATTCCGACCCGAAGCTCAGCTGGTGATCGTGAGCCACCAGAAGCGCACGATGGAAGCCGCCGACATGCTCTACGGGGTCACGATGGAGCCGGGCGGCTCCTCCCGAGTCGTGAGCGAGCGCTCGGAGGTCGAACGCAACCTCGGAAGCAGCGCCACACGGGAAGAAGCACTCAGCCACAACTGAGCCCATCCATCACGCGAGGCCGAGCAGCCCGGCAAAGCGTGTATTTTCGTTCTCGATGAGAATTCTCGTTGTCGACGACGAAATCGACCTTGCAGAGGCGGTGGCCACCGGCCTTCGACGCGAAGGGTACGCAGTCGACGTGGCGCACGGTGGCGCCGAGGCCCTGGATCGGATTCGATTCCAGCCGTACGACCTGATGTGTCTCGACCTCACGATGCCGGCGGTTGACGGACTGGCTGTGTGCGCCGCGCTACGAGCGGAGCCGCCCGAGGGTGGCGCCCCCCGGATTCTCATGCTCACGGCTCGCGACGCTGTCGAGGATCGAATTCTCGGTCTCGACACCGGCGCTGATGATTACCTGGTCAAGCCATTCGCCTTCGGTGAGCTGTCGGCGCGAATCAGAGTTCTTCTCCGACGAGACCGGCCTCACGAGTCGTCGGTGCTCGAGGTGGGCCGACTCACACTCGACACGGCGCGCCACGAGGCGAGTGTCGACGGTGACCGGATCGAACTCACCCCCAAGGAGTTCGCGCTGCTTCGTTACTTCATGACCCATGCGGGCGCCGTGCTCAGCCAGGAACATCTGCTCGAGCACGTGTGGGATGAGAATGCCGACCCGTTCACCAACACGGTCCGGGTCACGGTTGGCACGCTTCGACGGAAGCTGGAGGCCGGTGGGGGAGCGTCGCTTATCGAGACGGTGATCGGATCGGGGTATCGACTCGTCGACGAGGTGGCGGCATGAAACTTCCGGGCCGCCACGACCCGGGGTCGATCACCGGAGAATTCCGGCCACCCGAGGTCGAGGCGGCGCGCCCGGGCCCTGTTCGTCGTCCGATGTCGGTCGGCGCCAACACCGACCGGTTCCTGCCGTCGTGGGTCGGCTCGGTCCGCTTCCGTCTGGCGCTGCTCTACTCTGTCCTACTCTTCGGCCTGGCCGCGATCGTGATCGGTGGCATCTACGCCGGGATTTCCCGCGAGATCGGTCGGACGATCATGGATCAGCCCGGGTTCGACGTGATCTTCGAGACCCGGGGCGGAGACCAGGTTGTCGTCTCTCAACTGGAGAGCTTCGAGGCCGAAGTCGACCGGCAGGTACTCGAGGATCTGCGCAGGTATTCGTTCGCGGCGCTCGCCCTTCTCTTCGCGGCGAGCATGGCGGTCGGGTGGTACGTCGCCGGAATCGTCCTGCGCCCGATCGAGCGGATCACCGCGGTGGCTCGTTCGATCAATGCGACCGATCTCACGCGTCGTATCAACCTGGCTGGCCCCAGCGACGAACTGTCGCAGCTGGCCGACACGTTTGACGACATGCTCGACCGGCTCGACATGGCGTTCAGTGCTCAGACCCGTTTCATCCATGAGGCGAGTCATGAACTCCGAAACCCGCTTGCTGTCATCCGGACGAACCTCGACGTGACGCTCTCCGACGACGAGGTCGAGGTCGAGGAGCTCAAGCGGATGTGTCATGTGGTCGGTCGGTCGGCGGAGAGGATGACCACCCTCGTCGACGACCTGCTCGACCACGCCCGGCAGGAGACCGTGGCGAAGCGGGTCGAGGTGCTCGATGTTGCTCCGCTCGTTCGCACTACGAGCGAGGAGTTCGACATTCCGGCCGCCGCGAGCGAGATCCACCTCGTTGTCGACACGACCGACGATCTCCTTGTCGAGGGTGACCCGATCGCACTTCGGCGGGCCCTGGCAAACCTCCTGGCAAATGCGATTCGGCTCGCTCCGGCCGGGTCGACGATCTCGACGCGAGCAGGTCGTGTGGACGACTGGGTCTGGATGGGAGTGCAGGATCAGGGGCCGGGGATCTCCTCGACCGACCAGCAACGAGTCTTCCGGCGCCTCTGGCGGGGAGATCACACTCCCGTTCCGAAGCGAGATGGGCGAAGCGGACTCGGCCTCGCAATCGTCAAACAGATTGCCGAGACGCACGGCGGCACGGTGCGCGTCGAGAGTGAGGTCGGGGCGGGGTCGACATTCGTCGTGTGGCTGCCCACGGTGAGTTCCGAGCCAATTGACGACGACGAGGAGTCGAGTCTGGGACGAGAGGAGGTCGGGGACAAGGCGTCGCCGACCGATTCCGACGACGAACCGGCACTTACAGGGCCTTTACCTCCCCCTGATTAGGTTTCGGGTGAATCTGCCGGACGTGGCGGGACTCTCCCCTCCACCGTCACGCCCGGCACGAGTTGGGTGTTGGCACCCGGTGAGACTGTCCGTCCCTCGCCGGGTGCTTCGCTCTGTCCCCCGGCCTGACGGCCGATCAAAGCCGGGAGTAGGGAACGAGCGGGAAAATCACCCGTAGGCTGAGGCGGCTATGGATCCAATTCTCCTGATCATCCTGATCGTCGTCGCGCTGGTCGTCGTGGGCGGCGCCGGGCTTGCCCTTCTACGTGGTCGTTCCGTCCAGGAATTGCCACCCAGCGACGCCCCTTCTGTCGATGCCACGCCTGGCGCGGTCGATACGATCGAACGCCTCCCGGTCGAAGAACCTGTCGTCGAGAAGCCGGCCTCCTTTCGCGATCGACTCGGCAAGGCCCGCTCGACGATGTCGGGCTACCTCAGCTCGATCATCGGTCGAGGCGACGTCAACGCCGAGACGTGGGAGGAGCTCGAGGAAGCGCTCATCCGTGCCGACGTCGGTGTGAGCGCCACGATGGACATCTTGGAAGAGGTGCGGGCCACGGTGGAGGCCGACGGCGTCGCTGACGGCGCTGCCCTCGTCGAGATGGTCAAGGCTGAGATGAAGAACCGACTCGGCGGACAGGATCTGGATCTGGCGCTCGGCGGCGACCCGTCGGTCTGGTTGTTCGTGGGCGTGAATGGTGTGGGCAAGACGACGACGATCGGGAAGATCGCCACCCGAGAGGTCGCTGCAGGCAGGAACCTCGTGCTCGCCGCGGGCGACACATTCCGGGCGGCAGCCGCGGAACAGCTCACGATGTGGGGTGACCGGTCCGGTGCTCACGTGGTGCGGGGGACCGAAGGCGGCGATCCGTCGTCGGTGATCTTCGACGCCGTGGAACACGCTGCCGCCAACGGGGCCGACGTCGTACTCGCCGACACCGCCGGCCGCCTGCAGAACAAGACAAACCTCATGAACGAGCTCTCGAAGGTTCGCCGCGTCGCCGAGAAGGGAGCGGGCACCGTGACCGAGACGCTCCTCGTGATCGATGCCACCACCGGACAGAACGGTCTTGTGCAGGCGCGCGAGTTCATGAACGCCGCCGATGTGACGGGTGTGGTGCTCACGAAGCTCGATGGTTCGGCCAAGGGCGGCATCGTCGTTGCTGTTCAGACGGAACTCGGGATCCCGGTAAAGCTTGTCGGCCTCGGCGAAGGCGCCCAGGACCTCATCCCCTTCGACGCCAGCGACTTCGTGGACGCGCTCTTCGACTAGCGGTACTTCCCGCTCGTCCCTCGCTCCAGGGCTCGGATCCGGCCGCCAGGCGGCCTCGACCTCGCGCCTGCTGCGCCCGAGGCGCTATTCCGTCGCTCGTCCCTCGCTCCTGGAGTGCTGGCGTCTCGCTGTCGTAGGGGCGCACCCTCACACCGCTAGGGTGAACGGCCGGAACTCACCGACAGATGAAACCGTCCGCCTCCGACCTGACCCCGACGCCGGCCTGGCGGGACGCAGGAGCTTGGTAAGCAATGTTCGACACCCTCACCGATCGATTCGACGACATCTTCAGCCGCATGCGCGGCAAGGGGCGGCTGAGCGAAGCCGACGTCGACGCGGTCCTGCGCGAGATCCGCTTGGCGCTTCTCGAAGCCGACGTGAACTTCGAGGTCGTGAAGGGCCTCGTCGGCCGTATCCGCGACCGGGCGGTCGGCGACGAGCTGTCGAAGGCGCTCAACCCGGGCCAGCAGGTCGTGAAGATCGTGCTCGAGGAGCTCACCGAGAGCCTCGGCGGCGAGGCCATGCAGGTCACGTTCGCCGCGAATCCGCCAACCGTCGTGCTCATGGCAGGCCTCCAGGGTTCGGGTAAGACGACGAACTCGGCCAAGCTCGCGAACCTCTTCAAGTCGCAGGGCCGTAACCCGATTCTCGTCGGGGCCGATCTGCAACGCCCGGCGGCGGTCGAACAGCTTCGCACCCTTGGTGCCCAGATCGACGTGCCGGTGTTCAGCGAAAAGTCGGATCCCGTCTCGGTCGCTCGAGCCGCCATGGAAGAGGCGAAGAACCTCGGCCGCGACGTCATCATTTGCGACACCGCGGGCCGGCTCGCCATCGACGAAGGCTTGATGGAGGAGGTTCGCGAGATCTCCGAAGTGCTCGATCCGCACTACACGTTCCTCGTCGTCGATGCGATGACGGGTCAGGACGCCGTCACGGTCGCTGAGTCGTTCCACAACACGCTCGCACTCGACGGGGTCATCCTCACCAAGCTCGACGGCGATGCTCGCGGTGGTGCGGCGCTGTCCGTGAAGGAGGTAGTGGGTCGACCCATCGCCTTCGCATCGGTCGGTGAGAAGATCGACGAGTTCGAGGTCTTCCACCCAGACCGTCTCGCCAGTCGAATTCTCGACATGGGCGATGTCGAGACGCTCATCGAGAAGGCCGAAGCCGCCTTCGAGGAAGAAGAGGCCGAGGAGGCTGCCCAGCGCCTGCTCGAAGGGTCGTTCACCCTCGACGATTTCCTCCAGCAGATGAAACAGATCAAGAAGATGGGCTCGATCGGAAGCCTGCTCGGCATGATGCCCGGGGTTCCCAAAGAGGTTCGCGATGTCGAGATCGACGACAACCAGGTCAATCGAATCGAAGCGATCATCCTGTCGATGACCACCGAGGAACGGGCCAAGCCCGAGATCATCGATGGTTCGCGCCGCCTCCGAATCGCCAAGGGTTCGGGCATGCAGCCTCAGGACGTGACCGGTCTGGTCAAGCAGTTCAGCGAAATGCAGAAGATGATGAAGCAGCTCGGTATGGCCGGCCCGAAGAACACGAAGCGCAAGGGCGGGGGAGGCAAGAAGAACAAGCGTCGCAAAGGTGGACGCACAACTTCGCGCGGTCCGGCCCCGATGGCCGACCCGTCGGCACTGCTCGGCGAGGAGATCGAGAGCATGCAGGGCCTGCGGCTTCCCGGGCTTCCGGTCGACGAGTGACCGCCGCCCGAGTGGCGAACGAATCGGGTCCCGCTAGCATTTGTCGGTCGAGTCTCATCCGACTTCGAGACTCCCAGGAAGAGGAAGTGCCGTGGCAGTAAAGCTCCGCCTCATGCGCATGGGCAAGAAGAAGCAACCGACCTACCGCGTCGTTGCCGCCGACTCGCGCTCGCCCCGTGATGGCCGGTTCATCGAGATCGTGGGCACCTACCAGCCCCGCCAGGATCCGTCCGTCATCAGCATCGACAACGACAAGGCCGTCGCCTGGCTCCAGAAGGGTGCGCAGCCCACGGAGCGGGTCGAGAAGCTCCTGAAGATCTCGGGCGCATGGGAAGCGTTCACCGGAGCCACACCCGACGTGCCGCCGGTCCCCGAGCCCACGCCGAACAAGGGCTACACACCACCGTCCCCGGCGAAGCCAAAGGCCGAAGCGGCCCCGGCTGCCGAGGAAGCTCCCGCCGAGGAAGTTGCCGCGGACGACAGCGAAGCCACGGACGACGAGACACCCGCACCCGCCGAGGCCGACGGCCCGGAGGCCGAGGGCGCTGCGGAAGAGACGGCATCATGAGTGACGACACCGGCATGGTCGACCACGACCACGATGACGACACCGGGACCGACGACGACGACCACAACCAGGCCGACGCCGCCACGGCGAAGGCAGTGCTCGAATATGTCGTCTCGGCACTCGTCGAAGATGAAGAAGCCGTGCGCGTCGACGTCGACGACAGTCGCCGCACCCTCCAGCTCGAGGTACGGGTCGGACCCGACGACATGGGCCGTGTCATCGGCCGCCGAGGCCGAGTGGCCAACGCAATTCGCACCCTCACCCGGGCGGCAGCTGCACGCGACGGCGTCGAGATCGACGTCGAATTCGTCGACTGATCGTCGCCGCCGTGGGCACCGACCTGCCCGAGCCTGAATCCACTCTCTCCGTTGGCCATGTGCGCAAAGCACATGGCCTTCGTGGTGAGGTGGTCGTGCGCCTGTCGAGCAACCGCACTGAACGGGTGGCTCCGGGCGCAATCCTCTGGACCGACGGGGGCAAGCTCACCGTGAGCTCCTCGCGCCCTCACGACGCCGACCATCTCGTGTTGTTCGAGGGGGTGACCGGACGTGAAGGTGCCGACGCTCTTCGGGCGACTGAATTGCGCGGCGAGGCGATCGACGACCCCGACGAGCTGTGGGTGCACGAGTTGATCGGTGCGACCGTCGTCGATTCCACAGGAGTGGAGCGAGGCCACGTGCTCGAAGTCGAGTCGAATCCCGCCAGCGACCTGCTGGTACTCGACTCGGGCGCACTCGTCCCGGTGAGATTCGTGACCGAGCACTCGGTCGGCAAGATCACGGTCGACACCCCCGACGGACTGTTCGAACTATGACCACCGAGGCGGCGATCCGCATCGACGTCTTCTCGGTCTTCCCCGAGCTGGTCGACGGCGCGCTGGGGGCCAGCATCATCGGTCGGGCACGAACGAACGGGCTGCTCGACCTCCGGCTCCACGACCCCCGCGAGCACACCACCGATACACACCGCACGGTCGACGACACACCGTTCGGCGGGGGAGCGGGCATGGTCATGCGACCCGAGCCGCTCGCTGCATCGATTCGCGAGGCCGACCCTCCTCGGCCGCTCCTCGCGCTCAGCGCCTCGGGCCGGCGATTCGACCAGGCGATGGCCCACGAGCTCGCCGAAGGGCGCGGCTTCTCGCTGCTGTGTGGCCGGTACGAGGGTATCGATCAACGGATTCTCGATTCGATGGTCGACCAAGAGGTGTCGATCGGGGATTTCGTCCTGGCAGGCGGAGAGGTTGCGGCCGCGGTGATCGTCGAGGCGACCGTTCGGCTCGTTCCGGGTGCTCTCGGGAACGTTGCGTCGATCGCGGAGGAGAGCTTCACCGACGGCCTGCTCGAATACCCGCAGTACACCCGCCCCGCCGAATTCGAAGGGCGGCACGTGCCCCCGGTGTTGCGGTCTGGAGACCACGGTGCGGTCGATCGATGGCGTCACGCGATGGCCCTGAAGCGCACCCTCGATCGTCGGCCGGACCTGATCGAAGCCCGCGGTGGCCTCACGCCCGAAGAGCAGTCGCTTCTCGATTCCCTCACCGACGCCGATTGAGCTCTTCTCCTCGCCGATTGAGCTCCTCTCCTCGCCGATTGACCGCAACCGCTTGAATCGCCGCGGGTGCTCGCCGATGGGCTCCCATGGCAACCGAACTCCTGCTCGCCGCCGGATCCTCGACCTGGGAGCTTGTTTCGGAGTCGATCGAACTGGCGGTCCAGGACCTTGCCGGTGGAAGTGTCGGCCGCATCGAGGTCTCGGTACCGAGATCGGGTCAGGTCGTGGTCGGCACCCTTGCCGACGATGGTGCGTTGGTGCTGCGCGCTGCCGGGAACGAAACCCTGGAACCCCGCCACCGTCTGACGGTCCACCAGGAGCGGGCCATGATGGCAACCGGTTTCCAGGCGAGGACCGAGACGTGGGGATCCTTCCTGTGGCGTCTGAATCCGGCGACCGCCACGGACTCGGTCGTGGGTTCGCTCGTCCGCACGATGCGTGATGTGTACCGCGTCGACCCCGGCGACCTCGAGGTCATCGTCACCCTCTGAGGAAGCAGCGGTTGGAGCCGCGTTGGACCCGGCCTAGGCTTGGTCGCTGCTTTCGAAACGCAGTCGGTCCGCCGCATGCGCAACCGTTCCAGGAGAACGATCCGATGAACATCACCGATCTCGTCGACAAGAAGAGCCTCCGAGACGACATCCCCGACTTCCAAGCCGGCGACACCGTGAAGGTGCACGTCCGCGTGGTCGAGGGCAACAAGGAGCGAGTGCAGGTGTTCGAGGGCGTCGTGATCGCTCGTCGCGGAAGCGGTATAAACGAGTCGTTCAGCGTCCGCAAGCTGTCGTTCGGCGTAGGCGTCGAGCGCACGTTCCCGCTGCACTCGCCGATCATGGCGAAGGTCGAGCGCGTTGCCCGCGGCGATGTCCGCCGCGCCAAGCTCTACTACCTCCGCGATCGCGTCGGTAAGCGGGCCCGGGTTCGCGAGAAGCGCGAGTTCTAGGTCTCGTGACGGTCGCTCTCGTGGGCGGCATCTGAAATCGCTTGTCACATCGCCTGCCTACTCTGCGCGCCATGAGCGACGCACACCTACAACTCGGGCGCCACGGAGAAGACCTCGCCGCTCGCTGGTATCAGGGTCGGGGCTGGCACATTCTCGATCGAAATTGGCGATCGGGTCGGGGCGAGCTCGATTTGATCGTCGAGAAACGAGGCGTGGTCGCGTTCGTCGAGGTGAAAACGCGCGCCAGTGATCGGTGGGGAAGTCCCTCCGAGGCCGTGAACCACGACAAGCAGCGTCGGGTTCGCCGATTGGCAGCCGCGTGGCTGTCGGAGCGAGGGCATCGAGGATCTGTTCGGTTCGACGTCGTCGCTGTCACCGGGTCGACCGTCGACGTATTGGAGGCGGCGTTCTAACGCCCCCGTCAGCCCAGAAACGCCCACACGAGCAGCGCCACTCCCGCAACGACTGCACCGATCACGAACGCGTAGTCGAATGGCGTCTTACGCCGTGGGCGGGTCGGGTCGAATCCCATCGTCGTCAGTATGGTGATGGGCCATGCCCAATCGCACCATCCGCTCGGTCGCGCTCTGTGTGGCGCTCTCGCTGGGCGTGGTCGCCTGTGGCGATGAGATCGGCCTTCCCGCCGACGCCGACCCCCAGCTCCTCCAGGGACTCGACGTGTACAGGGCTCGATGCGCTCGATGCCACGGCCCGACCGGCGGCGGTGGAATCGGACCGAACATCCAAGAGGTCGAAGCCAAACTCGATGATGAGCAGCAGCGAACGGTGGTGGTGGATGGTCGCAACAACATGCCCCGATTCGGAAGCACTCTGAGTGAAGCCGACATCGATGCAGTCGTACGATTCACTCGTGAGATTCTCTGAACGCCTGGCGCCTCTGTCGACCCTCGGCCTGGTCGTTGACGTCGCCACTGTCACACCTCCCATCTAAGTTCTTCCCACGTTCGAGGCCGCGCCGGAATCTGGCTTTCTCCATCCCTCAGAGATAGAGCCATGTCCGATGCTTGCCCGAATTCGAAGCGCCACCCTTCACGGCGTCTCCGGCCACCCCGTCGACGTCGAGGTCCACGTCTCGAACGGTCTGCCCGGGTTCACCGTCGTGGGGCTGCCCGATGCGTCGTGTCGCGAGGCGCGCGACCGGGTTCGTGCCGCCCTGCTGTCGAGCGATGAGGAATGGCCGTCCCGGCGAGTCACGGTCAATCTGGCGCCGAGCGGGCTCAGAAAGTCGGGTGCCGGGCTCGATCTCGCAGTTGCCGTTGGCATTCTCGTCGCCATCGGCCGCATCGAGTCTGCTGCCGTCGAGGAGTGCGGGTTCCTTGGAGAGCTTGGGCTCGACGGCTCGATTCGACCCGTTCGCGGCGCGCTTCCGCTTGCGGACGCGCTGGAGACGGACTCGCTGGTCGTCAGCCGGCACAATGCGGGCGAAGTCTCACTCCTCGGTCGAGATCGCGTCCGGCCTGTTGCCACGCTGGCCGAACTTCTGGGCGTTCTCGACGGCGACCAGCCGTGGCCTCCTCCACCCGACCCGAACATGGGCCAGGTGGTGCGTCCGGCGCTCGACATGAACGAGATCCGGGGCCAGGAACTCCCCAAGCTTGCACTCGCACTGGCCGCGGCGGGTGGGCACCACCTGCTTATGGTCGGCCCTCCCGGCGCCGGCAAGACCATGCTCGCCCGCCGAATGGCGGGCCTGATGCCGGCACTAGATGTCGACCAGGCTCTCGAGGTCACGCGTATCCACTCCTCGGCCGGCGAACTCGACGTCGCATGCGGCCCGATGGACGTTCCACCATTCAGGGCTCCACACCACAGCGCTTCCGCTGTGTCTCTGGTGGGCGGCGGGTCCGCCACCATGCGCCCCGGTGAACTCTCGCTCGCGCACCATGGCGTGTTGTTCCTCGACGAGTTGGGGGAGTTCTCGCCGGCGGCGCTCGATGGCCTCCGTCAACCGCTCGAGGAAGGCGAGGTTCGGGTGTCCCGCGGTCAGGGGAGTGCTCGATATCCCGCCGTCGTCATCCTGGTGGCAGCCATGAACCCGTGCCCGTGTGGCGAGTCAGGAGCTCCCGGCGCATGTCGATGCAGTGATGTCCAACGAGCTCGGTATCACCGGCGGGTGTCCGGACCGCTCCTCGATCGTTTCGATCTTCGCATCGGCGTTCAACGTCCGACCTCAGCCGATCTGTTCCATTCGTGCGAGGCGGAGTCGACGACAATCATCGCCCAACGCGTCGCGACCGCTCGGGCGCGTGCGATCGACAGACAGGGCGTCGTGAATGTTCGCCTGCTCGGGTCCGACCTCGACGACGTCGCTCCACTCGAGGACAAGGCACGCCACGTGCTCGAACGTGCGGTCGAGCAGGGGCGGCTGTCGGCGCGGGGAGTCGGCCGAGTTCGGTCGGTCGCACGGACGATCGCCGACCTCGACGATGGACACCACGAGATCGGGGTCGAGGACATCTGTCTCGCGATGTCACTTCGAATCGACCCGTTCGGAGGGGTGCGATGAGTTCGCCCGAGCTCGGTGAACTCCCGGAGGCTGCGTGGGCGTCAGCCTTGCTTGCCCTCGAGGCAATGGGTCCGGCGCGGCTCCGTGCTCTACTCGAGCTCGGCCAGCCGGGCGAGATCTGGATGCGATTGCGCGACGGAGGACCGATTTCGATCCCCCGCACGTCTGAGGAGACGGTTTCGAAGTGGCGTAACGCGGCCCGACGTCTCGACGTTCACGTTGCCTGGTCGGCGATGGCGGGTCTCGGAATCGTCGCCTGCACCCGCGGTGAGCATGGTTACCCGACTCGCCTCGTCGACGACATCGAACCTCCAGAGGTGCTGTTCCGCCTGGGCGTGGCCGTGGGGTCCGAACCCACGGTTGCGATCGTCGGTACGAGATCGTGCACGTCGTACGGTCGGCGGGCCGCGTTCGAACTCGGCGCCGGACTCGCCGAAGCCGGGGTGCGCGTCGTATCCGGTCTGGCGCTCGGCATCGATGCCGCGGCTCACGAGGGCGCGCTCAGCGTGTCGGGCGCATCTCCGGTTGGTGTGGTCGGAAGTGGCCTCGACGTCGTCTACCCCCGACGCAACCGGGCACTGTGGCACCGCGTGGTCGAGCGGGGAACCTTGCTGAGCGAGTCGCCGGCCGGAGTGGGCCCAGAACCGTGGAAGTTTCCCGCGCGCAATCGAATCATCGCCGGCCTCGCCGACGCCGTCGTCGTAGTCGAGTCGCACCCCCGTGGGGGTGCACTGCTCACCGTCGACGAAGCACAACTGCGCGGTGTGGATGTCGGCGTCGTTCCCGGGCCGATCACATCGCCCGCGTCAGCTGGCACCAACAAGCTGCTGGTCGACGGTGCCATGCCGGTTGTGTGCCTCGAGGACGTTCTCGGGCTGATCGGTCACGTGCACCC
>JBPCTR010000044.1:0-16683 GCA_051011575.1 Acidimicrobiales bacterium
GTCTCTGATGCGGCTGTTGCACACGTCTGACTGGCACGTCGGAAAAACGATCCGAGGGCGGTCCCGGGCGGACGAGCACGTCGCGGTTCTCTCCGAGATCGCAGACCTCGTCACCGAACATTCGGTCGACATCGTGGTCGTCGCCGGCGATTTGTTCGAGACCGCCTCGCCTGCGCCCGAAGCCGAACGAATCGTGTGGGGTGCCCTGCTCGACCTCGCTGAGCGAGCGGAGCACGTTGTCGTGATCTCCGGAAATCACGACAACGCTCGCCGACTCGATGCGGTGCGCCCGCTTTTCGAACGGGTCTCGGTCGTCGTGCAGACCGAACCAGCACGCCCCGATGAGGGTGGCGTGCAGTCGCTCGAGATCGACGGTGTGCGAATTCGGGTAGCGCTGCTTCCGTTTGTGTCACAACGGCGCATCGTTCGCGCCGGAGAACTCATGTCTGGTGCGGCATTCGAACACGCGGCGGCGTACGCCGATCGAGTCCGAGCCGTGATTGCGGCGTTGTCGGCCGACTTCCAGCCCGATGATGTGAACGTCGTCGTCGGGCATGCTTTTGTTCATGGCGGTGCTGCCGGGGGCGGCGAGCGCGCCGCCCATCTCGTCGAGCAGTACGCGGTCATGGCCCAGGCCTTTCCCGTGAGCGCGAATTACGTGGCGCTCGGACACCTCCATCGAGCGCAGAAGATTCCTGGGCCGACGGCGATCCACTACTGCGGTTCACCGCTTCAGCTCGATTTCGGGGAGGAGGCACAGCGGAAGCAGGTGAACCTCGTGGAGCTCCAACCCGGGGCTCCGGCAGCAGTGACCGCTCTCCCGCTGCGGTCGGGACGCGAGTTGCTCACGGTCGCGGGGACGCTGGACGAGCTCCGGGGCGTCGACGCCGGATCGGCCTGGTTGCGCGTGAACGTCCACGAGGCCCGGCGTGCCGATCTCGCCGACGATGTTCGAACCCTACTCGGCGACGGCGTGGTCGATGTGATCATCGACGCACCTGCGCCGTCTACTCAACGGAGAAACCGCCCGACCAATCGCGATCCCATCGCGCTCTTCGGCGCATACCTCGACGATCTCGGAATCGTCGACGAACGGCTGGCCCAGCTCTTCGCGACGCTGCTCGAGGACGAGGGGGTCGACGTCCGATGAGGCCCGTTCGACTCGAGTTGAAGGGATTTGCGACATTTCGCGACCACACGGTCGTGGACTTCGGCGACGCCGACCTGCTCGCCTTCGTCGGACCGACGGGAGCGGGCAAGTCCACGATCATCGACGGCATCGGCTTCGCGCTCTACGGATCGGTCTCGCGATATCGCAAGACCAACATCGTTGCGCCAGTGATCAACCAGCTCTCCGCCGAAGCACGGGTTCGGCTCGACTTCACGGTGGACGACGTCGAGTACTCGGCGGTTCGGGTCGTGCGACGAACAAAGACCGGCGCGACCACCAAAGAGGCGCGTCTCGAGTCCGGTACCCAGGTTCTTGCGGGCTCGGCCGGTGAGCTCGATGCGCGGGTCGAAGAACTGCTCGGGCTCACGTTCGAACAATTCACCAAGACGGTGGTGCTCCCCCAGGGTGACTTCGCTCGCTTTCTCACCGAGTCTTCGGGCGACCGTCAGGCACTACTTCGGCGCCTTCTCGGGATGACCGTGTTCCGATCGATGGGTTCCGCGGCCCGTGATCTGGCGAAACGCGCCGACGCTGGAGTCGAGGCGCTGACCGATCACGGGATCCCTGCTATCGACGACGAGTTGGTCGCCAAGCGGGCCACGCGACTCGACGAACTCGTCGCCGTGGCGCCGGCGATATCGGAGCTCAACGAGGTCGTGAAGGAGGCCACCGCAACGTCCGAGTCCGCGAACGCGTCTCAGCTCGCGGCGTCGACGCGGCTCGCGGCTCTGGCCCTCGTCGTGGTGCCGGTCGATGCAGGCGGTCTGGCCGAGGAGATCGAGCGTGCTCAGGCTGCGATCGACGATGCCGTCGACAATTTCGCCGCCGCCAGATCGGCCGAAACGCAACTCTCCGAACGGCTCGACGCCACCGCCGATCCGACGGCGCTCGAGCAGATCGAGAAGGCCTACACCCTTCGGGAGCAACGCATCGACGATGTGGCCGAATTGGCTGAGTACCTGGTGGTCCACCAGGGGGCGGTCGCCACGGCCCGCGAGTCGGCCGACAAGGCCGAGCTGATACTGACGGAAGCGATCGAGTCCCGGACGCGCGCGCAGCTCCACGCCGGCGCCACGGGGATCGCCGCCACGCTCGTCGAGGGAGAGGCGTGCCCCGTGTGCGACCAGCTGGTCATGTCCCTGCCGTCGCACCAAACCAACGCCGATCTGCGCGACGTCGAGAAAGCGGTTGCCGACGCGACGCGGGCTCGCGAGCTCGCAGCCAAAACCCATGCGAGGGCAACTCGAGCCGAGGTCGAGACGAACACCTCTCTCGCCAACGCGCAGGACCAGCTTTCGAGCCTCGACGACGTTCTCACCGACGCGCCCGAGAAGTCGGAGCTCGCCACGCTCATCGAGTCCTCGGTGGCGGCCCGGGCTGCCCACGAAGCTGCTCGGGCCGAGGTGAACAAGGCGCACGACAGACAGTCGCAGGCAGAGGCAGCGCGCAGGGCACTCGAAGAGCGCGAACGAGAACTGGCGGCTGGATACGCATCCGTTCGCGATGGAGTTGCCGCCCTCGATCCACCAGTGCCGGGATTGCGTTCGGTGATCGCCGACTGGACCGAGCTCGCCACATGGGCGCGTCGCCACGAGGCCAGTCACCAGGCCGAACTCGACGTGGCCTCACGTGCGCTCGAACGCGCCCAGGCCGACGAGCTCGAGGCACGTATCTCGTTGCAGAACGCACTCGCTCCCTTCACCGACGACGATCGCACAGACCCACAGGCATGGCTCGTGGCCGAGATCGCGCGAGCCCAGGCCGAGGTCGAACGCGATCGCACCGACATCGAGCGGCGCGCCGAGGCTCTGGAGCGGGTCGAGTCGATGAAAGCGGAAGGTCGCGTCGCCGCCGAGCTCGGCCGTCTTCTCGGGTCGAGTGGGTTCGAGCAGTGGCTGATGACAGACGTACTCCGCGATCTCGCCGATCGCGCATCGACCAGACTGCTCGAGTTGAGCGACGGCGCGTTCGAGCTGATCAGCGATGGCGCGGAGTTCTCGATCGTCGATCATCGCAATGCCGACGAGATCCGGCCGGCCCGAACCCTGTCCGGCGGCGAGACATTCATCGCGTCGCTCGCGCTTGCCCTGGCACTGTCAGAGAACATTGCGGAACTCGCCACCGATGGCGCGCCCCGAATCGAATCGATGTTCCTCGACGAAGGGTTCGGCACTCTCGACCCCGAGACGCTCGACACCGTTGCCGCAGCCATCGAGGAGCTCGGAGCCTCGGGCATGATGGTGGGAATCGTCACCCACATCCGTGACCTCGCCGACCGCGTCCCCACCCGTTTCGAGGTGACGAGAACGCCCACGACCAGCATCGTCACGAGAGTCCACCAGTGAAATACACCGTCGAGTCATGGGATCCCGACTACGGGACCGGGGGCGACGTCGATGCGCTGTCAGCATCCACCGACACCATCGATCCCGATGTCGAGATTCCCGCCACGGAATGGCGTCCGATCACCGCACGATCCGCATCGGCGGAAACGGTGCATTTTGTCGACGGCGTGCGCCGCATCGACGCCCGAATCTGGGTGACCGACAACGGCCGCGTGCTGCCGGGGTCGTGTGCCACCGTCGCTGCCGGCGCCGTCGTCTGCCACGGTGACCGGGCCGAGGTCGTCGACGTGGCGGTGTGGCGAGGTGTGTTCACCCCTGCAGCCACGGCCGTGGGGTCGATCGATACCACGCACGGTCGATACGAACATGTCGTCGTCGCCAGCGGTTCACCCGAGGATCTCTACCTCGGTATTCACGAGAAGATGACCGAATTGGAGACGAGCACGGTTCCCGACGCAGGCGCGGAGGATCTGGTTGTATTCGACGGTCCATTGCGGGGTCGAAAGGGCGAGAACGTCGTCGGGCTGATCAAGACGCAGCATGTGCAATACCTCGACGATGACCTTCAACGGGTTGTAGCCACGCTCGATGCCGGTCAACGCACACCCCTGTTCCTGATCGGGGCCCGAGGCTTCACCCGATGGAGCTGGTATCTCCGACTTCCTGGCCCTCGAACCCACGGATGGGCAGGCATCGTGCGGTGTGAAGCGCCGGGAGTGGGTTCGATCGAAGATGCCGCTGCACTCGCCGATCAAGTGGCGGCCACCCTTCCGCGTTTCGCGAGCGAGCCCCACAAGGAGAGCCGGGCGCCGCAGAATCTCTATCCGATCCGCGGACTCGAATACTCGCTTCGGCGTCGGCTCGGCGATCAGCGACTGCTCGAGCGGGCCCTCAGAACTGCGTCCATCACATCGTGATCGACCCCATAATCCCCGAACTCGCGGCCGAGGGACTGCTTCTGCAAGGCGCAATCGCGATCGACGATCTCGGTGAGGACGTACGAACGACCCTGGCCGAGTCGGGGTTCGATCTCACGGGCTCGACCTCACTCGTACTGCTCGGCCAGGTCGGTGGTCGGCTGTGGAAGCGGCACGTCTCGCGCCGTCTCGACATGCCGAATCCGTTCGACGACGTGACGGTCGAACTGGTATCGACCTGGATCGAAAACGCTCACCCGAATGCGCTCTTTTCGATCGTGTACCCCGGCCCAGCACCCGTCCCTCTCGGCCGACTCGCAGAGAGGCTCGGATGGGGTTCGCCCTCACCACTCGGTCTCACCATCCATCCGGAGCACGGACTCTGGATCGCCCACCGAATCGCATTCCTGACCGACCTCGCCTTTTCTCGGCCGCAGACCCCCGGCCCACACCCGTGCAGCACGTGTGCCGACACGCCGTGTGTGACCGCATGTCCGGTCGGAGCCGTCTCACTCAATACGGGATTCGACGTGGAGGCGTGTTCCGTCCATCGAATCGAGACCGGATCGGGCTGTGCCGAGCAGTGCTTCGCCCGAAATGTTTGCCCGGTGGGCGGCAACAACCGGTACGAACCCGCACAGATGCGGCACCACTACGCCTCTGGCCTCGCGTCGATCCGCGAGTGGCTCGAGAAATCCGACGAGATGCCCCTCTGACCCACGTCGGATCAGAGGGGCGCCGCTAGCGTGGACAGGTGGTCCGCTCTGTCGTCCCCCCCGGCGAGGTCGTCACGAGCCTGCTCGATGACGCAATCGCCGTTTGGCTGCGGTCGCCCGGCATGTCCCGGACCCAGATCGAGAGCGCGGCCCGCCCCCTCCTCGCCCCGGGCGGCACGTCGCTGCCCGAGACGCACACGATCGAACTTCGACCCGATGCCCAGGTCGCACTCGGAAGATCCACCGTCGAGGCCGTGACCGCACCCGTCGCGGACCTCGCAGAATCGCTGAGTAGGCGAGCGCCGAGCGAACATTGGTCGGCGAGCACCCGATGGCTCCACGATGCAGCGTGGTATGCCCGCATGCTCGTCGAGACCGGAAGGGCCATCCCGAGCATCGACGCCGTCGGTGTCCGGTGGATGTCCACGTGGCGGCCGCTGATCGACGACGACGCTGCCGAGGTCTTCGACGAGCTTCTGCGCTCGGCACCGGACGCGGTGTTCGCGCTAACCGAAGATGTACGCGAGCTCGTTGCCACCCAGCTCATTCGTCGACTCGTCGACGCCATCGGTCGCCGCACCCTCGCTCAGACCGGGTGGCGTCCAGAGCTACCGAGGTCACGCGCCGCTTCAGTGATGGCGCTGCGCCGTGCCACCGCGGCGCTCGCCGACACCGATTCCGTGTTCATCGCCGAATCGCTCGCCCATGAGGCGACCATCAACTCGTTCGCAGGCCAGCTCGCGACGGCGGCCGCCCGCGCCGAAGGGGCACCCGACGTCGGATTCCGCGCTCGCCTGACCCCTCCCGCGGCTCCGGACTCGGCATGGCGCCTCGACTTTGACGTGATCACGAAGGCCGGCGAGAGCGTCGCCTTCGGTGACCTGTGGAATGGAACGAATGCTGCGTCCTCGATCGGTGACACGGCGGCGCTCAATCGGCTACGGGTACGAATGCGATGGATGATCGACCGACTGATCGACCAGAACGCCGTGCTGGCCCGCCTGGCAACGGTCGCCGACCCAACCGGCACCGATCTGGACGTCGCCGATGTCTCCACACTGCTGTCCGACGACTCCTCGGCATTCGACCAGCTAGGAATCGACCTCGTCTCACCCATCGGAGCAGCGCCAACCTCGGCTCGCCTGACCATGCGAGCGTCGGCATCAGACGAACGCCGAGGTCTTCTCGGGCCGACCCTGGTCGAGGTGGACTGGGGAGTTGCGCTGGGCGATGTGCAGTTGAGCCGCGAGGAGATCGAGGAGTTGACGCGGTCGCAGGCGTCGGTGATCGCTCTGCGCGGCGAATGGATGACGGTCGACCCCCGCCAGATGAAGGCGCTCCTTTCGAGGTTCGACGAACGGGACCGAACGTCCTCCACGATGTCCCCAACCGAGTTCCTCCGCGAATCGATCGTCGAGCTCGATGACGGTGAAGACGACCTGTCGGCCGACGGCTGGATCTCGGAACTGCTCGCCGGTCTTCCCGATGACCACCTGGAGGAGGCGACCGAACCCGCAGGATTCGAGGGCGCGCTGCGGCCCTATCAGCGCCGCGCACTCGGCTGGTTGCAATTTCTCGGCAGGCTCGGGCTGGGTGGCTGCCTCGCCGACGACATGGGCCTCGGCAAAACTCCGACGGCGCTGGCGCATCTGCTGGCACGTTCGCTCGATCGAGTCGAACACGACGTGCCGCATCAACCACATCTGGTGATCTGCCCGTTGTCGGTCGTCACCAACTGGGAGGCCGAGGCCAGCCGATTCACGCCGCAGCTGTCGGTTCTCGTCGTACACGGCCCGAATCGACCACGTGGCGAAAACCTCGCACGACTTGCAGCAGAGCACGACGTGGTGATCACCACGTACGGCACCGCCTCGCGGATCGCCGACGAACTCGAGCCCATCGACTGGGACGTGGTTGTCTGCGACGAGGCCCAGGCGATCAAAAACCACCTCACGAACGCCGCCCAAGCCGTGCGGATCCTCGGGGCGAACCAGCGGATCGGACTCACCGGAACGCCGGTCGAGAATCGTCTCACCGAACTCTGGGCGATTCTCGACGCGCTCAATCCCGGGATGCTCGGCGGGATCACGTGGTTCCGCACCCGCTTCGCCAACCCGATCGAGACCCACGACGACCCCGATGCCCGCGAGGGCCTTCGTCGACTCACCGCTCCATTCGTTCTGCGCCGAACAAAGGCAGATCGAACCCTCGTGCCCGATCTTCCCGACAAGATCGAACAGATCGCATGGTCCACGTTGAGCCCTGAGCAGGCTGGCCTCTACCAAGCTGTTCTCGACGACTTTCTTGAACGCGCCGCCGAACTCGGCGGCATCGAACGGCGTGGACTTGTTCTCGCCACGCTCACGAAACTCAAGCAGATATGCAATCACCCGGCGCACTTTCTGGGGGAAGCGGACCTGGGAGCCGCGAACCGGTCGGGCAAGGTCGCCCGGTTCGACGAATTGGTCACCGATCTCATCGACGCAGGGGAGAGGGCGCTCGTCTTCACCCAGTACCGCGTGATGGGCGAACTTCTTTCGGCGCATGTCTCGGAGCGGCTCGAGGTCGCCACCCCCTTCCTGCACGGCGGGACCACGCGCCAGCAACGTCAAGCGATGATCGACTCCTTCCAGGAGTCCGACGGCCCGCCGATCCAGTTCATTTCGCTCCGAGCGGGGGGAACCGGGCTCAACTTGACCGCCGCGACCCGCGTGATCCACTTCGATCGCTGGTGGAACCCGGCAGTCGAGGATCAGGCGACCGATCGGAGCTGGCGGATCGGTCAGACCAGCACGGTGTTCGTGCACAAGATGGTCTGTCAGGGCACCCTGGAAGAGCGCATCGACGAGCTCCTGACGCGAAAGCGGCGAATTGCGGACTCGGTCGTCGGCACTGATGAGTCATGGCTGACCGAGCTCTCAACCGATGAACTCCGTGCATTGCTGCAGCTGGATGAGGCGACCCGTGCATCCATCGACTCGTGGGCGGTCGCCTGATGCGCCGCCCGCTCCGCTCAGATCTCGCCAGGAGTGTCGCCGATCTCGCGATCGAGCTTGGGGACCCGGCCAGAATGGCTCGCGCTCGACGTCTGTACCGCGCCGGAGCGGTCAACGGTCTGGACGTCGCTCCCGGCCGCCTGGAGGCGGGTGTTTACGAACAGGGAGCGCCGCAGCACTCGACCACGATCGAGACGACCGAGCAGCCCACCCGCAAGCCGCTCCCGGCTGCTGCTGCGATTGTCTCGCGTTGCACCTGCGACGATGAAGCGCCGGCGTGTGTACACGTTCTGGCAACGGTGTTGTCGTTCGCGGAGGAGGTCGAGGTTGCACCGGAGCTGGTGGGCGACTGGACGGCGGCCGTCGAACCGGAGTCCTCACGACCTGCCGTCGCAAGCGATCAATTCTTCTCGTCGACCGGGTTTCCCACCCGACGACGGCTTCGAATCCTCGATCTCCCAACCGGTACGCTCGGCGACATCGAAGGCATCGACGCGTACGGGCTCGTCGCTGACGCCCGGGACGCGCTCAGCGATGCCCTCAGCGCCGACGCTGCTCTTCGATCACCGACCTGACCGCCGTTTCGTCACTCTCGTGGGTGACCAGGACGTGACGGTCTTCATCGGTTGCGATCTCGACCCGCACTCCCCGCAGGAGCAGTGCGTCCCGAATCCGCGCCGCATTGACTGCGGAGTCCACATCGATCTCGATCACACTGGGCTTGGAGCGCATCGCTGCGACTCGGGCGAGGCGCGCGCTCTCCATCGACTCGCGCGATCGCGCCATCGATCGGCGATGTAGGCGTGGCGCAAACAAGAGCACAACGAAGCCGATGCCCAGTATCAACGCGAGGATTGTCCAGGGGGGCACGTCGTCAGTCTCGCGTCGGTTCAAGGCTGAGTGGCGCTTCGATCAACGACGGATCGGAACCATCGTCGGCTACCAGCTCGGGAGACCACCCAGGCCTGATCTCGTCGTTGTTCGGGCGCCAGCGTCGAGCGGTCTGATCGATCGCGACCGGGAACACGGTCAGGCGCTCGTCGGCATCGACCCGAAATCGCAGAAAGCATCGGTAGTCGTCGATTCGAATGGCCGAGAACAGCTCGTTGTTGTTGAGACCGAGCAGGTTTGAAACGATCAGGGCCACGCCCACCACGAATCCACCGAGCACCGCCCCCGTAGCTGCGGCCGCCGCGGCCGATCCGAGCCTGCCGGTGGACGCGATCGCCGTCGCCGAAGCTGCGAGGCCGATGTGCATCGATGCGTGCAGGACGGCGGCCACGGTCGCCTGCCAGGTGCGGCGCTGGGCGAATGCGAACGCGCCGAAGAGAACGATGGCGGTCACCGCCAGCCCGCCCAGGCTCAGCAGCGCCGCGGTCAGCGAACGGTCCGTGCCGCCGGGTTCGCGGGCCAAAGCGAACCCGATCACGGCGTAGGCGAGAGCCGTGACCGCAGCGAAGCTGCGGTTGCGAAGCGGGAGCGTGAGCGCCCGCACTCGGAGACCGAGCGACGTCTCCCGGCTCGGATGTATGGCCGTTTCGCTCACCCGAATTCGTCGGCCGAGGTAGTCGGCTTCGACCGGGAGCTGATGGGTCGATGAGAGAAACGCTCCTCCCCCACCGGCGGTGATGTGATCGACCGGCGCAAGGCCGTCGACCGCTTCGTACCGGCTGTAGTGGTGGAGATCACCCGACACGAACAATCGCGCACTGCTGCGGCCCAGCCGTCCGATCAACTCCTCGGTGACCCACCGATGGGTGGTTTGGGCGGCGATGGATCGCGCCCGGAACCATGCGGGCTCGGGAACGAACACGACCACATCAGAGCCAGCGGGCATCTGGGTCGCAAGCGCCACGAGCTCGGCCCGCTGCTCATCGTCAATCTCCCCTCCGCGCTGCATGTCGACGCCGAGAACCCACCACTGGGGCGAGACCTGCTCGAAGAACCAACTGCGGTTCTGTGCGGTGCGCCATCCTCCGATGGCTGACTCGCCCGACATGAGCCTCGCCCAGGCGTGCAGCCCGTCGTACAGATCGTGGTTGCCCGGAATGGCGACCATCGGTATCGCGGGGTCCGCCGCCGGGAGCATCGCGGCGTATGGGCCGATGAAGCGATCCCTGTAGACCTGATCCGTGCCTGCCGGATACGCCATGTCGCCACCATGGACGAGGAGCGCCCCCCGCCGCGTCTCGACCGATCGGCCTCCCCACTCCAGTTCGATTGCCGGAGCAGCGAGAGCATGGGCGACGGTTGCGGTGGCCTCGAATCCATCTCCGGTGTCCGAGACATAGTCGAACCACCGAGAGCCGTCCGCTTCGGGCTCGAGCGGTTTCACCCGTGCGGGAGCCTGGTCGCTGGAAGCCCATGGCGCCGGGCCCGTCGCGCGCCGACTCATCAACACCGCAATCCACGTAGGGGGAGACAGCCACCGCACCGCATGACGCGCCCGGAAGCCGAGACGTTGGGCGGCGGTTCGTAGATCGTCGAGTTCCATGCGGAGGGTCACCGTACCGGCGCTCAGGCCCCGCGACCTCAGGTGCTGCTCAGGCGCGCTCGTCGGCGCGACTCACCCGGGCGGCGTCGTTCGCCTGCCACAGAGCGCTCCGCAGAATCTCCCGGTCGCGAAGTTGCTGATCGGTGATGAAGATTCGCACGAGCTCCGGACCGATGGCCTCCTCGTGCGCCTCGTAGATCTCGTGCAGACGCTCGCGCTGATCGTCGACGAGAAGATGAACGGGAAGACGCAGCGCCGCGAGTCCGGCTGTCTCGGGGTAGGCGCAGAGCCCGACGAGTGAATCTCGCGCGATCGTGCCCGACGGATGCCGGGGGTCGTTGGCGAGGTGAGTCAGGAGGTCGAGCGTACGAGGAAGGGCCAGACCCCGGCTCTTCTCCTCGTTCGCGAGCCGGCCGGTCGATGTCGGCCGAACCGCAGCGTCGAGTGCGGGCACCAATCGAAACTCGTGTGCGAGCGCGATGATCTCGCACTCCGAGTCCACCGCGGAGAAGAGCGCCTGATGGCTCTCGTATCCGTTCTGGCACAGGTCGACCAGCTCGAACTTCGCGAGCTCGTCATTCTCGATGAGCCGGGCACGGAGCGTTCGCACAATGTTCCCGAGCGACTGACCATCGACCTGCTGGTCGAGGATCCAACGAAGCTGATTGTCGAGTCGGTGCGGGAGCACCCGGTCGGCGAACAACGACAGCTCACAGACTTCACGTGCGACCTGCACGCAGTAGTCGAGCAGGCCAACGACGTCGTCGCGCGGGTCCTCATCGGCGAGATAGCCATAGAAAACATCGGTCAATTCGGTCGTGAACTCGTCGGGCGAGAGTTCGCTGTTGCGGCAACGGTTTCCGATCGCATCGATGGCGGCAATCGTTTCGGTGAACTGTGGCGACCCCATCGGTCGTCATTGTGTCCGTTCCCACGGGTCCGCGCGCGGATCTCGGGTCGTGATGTCACGTCCAGCTCGGAAGCCGACCGGAATGTTGGTCGTTCGCTCGGCGAAGAGAAAGATCCAACAAAGTTCCGGGCCGCCAACCCGACATCGAAAACTCAGGTGTGCTATGTTTTCCTTCAACGCATTCGCTCCGGCCATCGCCGGGGCGTTTTTTCGTTTTCAGCTCGCGATCTCGGCACTTGTCGACCTGGTCCTCGGAGAGACTCATGACCACCAATGACCCGTCGTCGCGTATCGGCAACGCCACTGGCGCCGTCGACACGGCGAACGCCATCCGACAGCTCGCGGACGAGTTCGCCTACCGGACGTTCAGTACCGATCAGCTGACGGTGCTCCACGCCGCCGTGGCCCAGGCCCGAGATCTCGCACGGCAGGGGGCGGCGCGGCCCCTCGCGAACCGCGCCCAGGACTTCTCCGGTGAGATGGCGAAGCGTGTGCCGGAACCGGCTCTCGGAGAAGACCATGTTTTCGTACACTTCCTGCGCTCGCCGTACTCGGGACCGATGAGCCCGCTCGCGCCACGCGACGTGACCGTCTGGCGGCGCGGTGACACGGTGATGGCGGAGGTCGTGCTCGGATCCGCACTCGAGGGAGCACCGGGAAGAGCACACGGTGGCGCGGTGGCTGCGGTGTTCGACGACATCATGGGCGCGGTGCAACGGATCACCGGCCGAATGGCATTTACACGAACCCTCTCGGTCCGGTACCTCGCCCCGTTCCCAGTCGACGACGCGGTGGAGATCACTGCATATGAGACCGAGGTCGACGACCGTTTCTTCACCGCCGTCGCCGAGGCCCGCCACCGCGATCGGCTGGTCGCAACCGCGGAAGCGGTCTTCACCCAGATCGGGCCAGAAGGGTTCGACGCAGTCGGCGGGCTCACTTCGGCGCCCTGATCGGATCGCGCCGCGGTTGGCCTCGCCACGAACCATCGCTCGGCTGAGGCAGTGCTATACCCGCTTGCGGCCGAAGAAGCTGTCGAAACCGTGAACGATCGGGTGCGGTGACGAGGCCGGTAGCTGGGCCCCGGCCGGCACAAACATCGCCGTGGACATACCGAGCGACCTCGCCATGTCGAGGTCGTCGATCTGATCGTCGATGAGCAAACTGTCGGCGAACTCGACGCCCGTCATTCGCCGTACGGCTTCGAAGAAGGCCGATTCGGGCTTACGCGTGCCGATCTCGCCCGACACGATCCACGTATCGACCCGTTCGTCGAGATCGAATCTACGGCGGAGACTTTTCGACCAACCGAGCACGTTGTTGTTGATAACGGCGACACGCAGGCCACGTTCGTGCAGCCGGTCGATGAACTCGAGCACTCCTTCGCGCAGACGGAACTCCTCGGTGTACAACGCGTCCAGCTCGGCCGGGTCGCCGTCGAGCCCGAGCGTTCCCCAGAGCTCGGCGGTGGAGAGGCGGCCCAGGCTCGCGGCCCGTGTCGCATCGTTGATCTCCTGCAACGAGGCGCGACTGCCCCGCTCGCGGACGAAGGGCACAAGTCGTGCGCCGATGTCATTGGCTTCGTCGTAGAGGACGCCACGAGCATCGAGCACCACCAGTTCGAGCCGAGGAGGACGTTCCCGCGGGGCGGTGGCAGCACCGGTGTCCGATGCCTTCTCGGGCCTTCTCAACTGCACCTCGTCGCCGGGGTCCGAACGCTGGCTCCGGCGGCCGCCGAGTCGAGCGAGCACCCGGAACACGAGCAGCGTTGCGAGGAGTGCGAGAGCCACCAATGCGACCGCAGCCCAGATCCGGGGAAGTTGATCTTCGACGCTCGACGTGACCTCGATATCGGTGACGAGCGGATCGGTGGGCTGAACCATCCAGGTGGCGGTGTTGCCCTCGACCGAGGCTCCATCAGCTTCCGCGGTGTCGGGCAACGAAACGCTGAACGTAAGCGACACCGTCTCGCTGAGAGGCCGCCCAGCCGCGGCCTCGAGTTCCGCCAGGGACATTCCGAGCGGCTCGTCGAGCAGGCCCGCAATGGCGTCGTCGCCGAAGGTCTCGAGGCTCACGCTCGGGTCGATGCGACCGGTGACGGTGTACGTGGTACGGGCGAACGAACGCGCCCGGTCGACGCGGAAGTCGCGGAAAAGCCCACTCGGGCCGGCGAGCTCGTCGAGAACTCCCGGGAGGTGCTCCGGTGACACGAACTCCTTCGAGGCCGTGATCACCACGGCACCACCGGACTCCGCTTCCCGAGGTCCCTCGATCGTCCAGCCCGCTTCTCTCAGATCGTCGGTTCTCAACCCATCCCGGAGCTCAGGAGCCGCGGCCACGATCTCCTCGTCGAACGCAGCGGTGAGGGTGACCGACCCGGAACCGTCATCTCGAACGTCGACATCGACGACGGCGTCGACCTGACACGCCGACGCGACGAGCGCGATGAAGACAACGAAGAGGAGACGGCGGAACCTCACGGGCGACCACGCTAGGCGCGGCTCGACGCAGTGGGGAAACTCAGACCGTGATGGTTGGAGATGTTCGGTCGGCGGGAACCGGAAGCTCAGCGGTCGGCGTACGGGTGTTTCACACGCCCGCCTCGCAGGTGCTTCACACGCCCGGCTCGCAGGTGCTTCACACGCCCGCTTCGCAGGTGCTTCACACCTGTGCCTTGTCGGACTCTTCGAGCTCTTCGATCGGCGGCGGCTCGAATCCCTCGATGGCACGGAACACGATCTGTTGCTCGCCCTCGTTCTCGGGATCGGGCTCGACGTCGGCGATGACGATCTCACCGGCCCGAAACTCCTTGTACAGGAGCTTCTCGGACAGCGGATCCTCGATCAGGCGCTGGAGCGCACGACGAAGGGGCCGAGCACCGAGGGTGGGGTCGTAACCCTTTACCGACACGAAGTCTTTGGCCGCGTCGGTGAGCTCGAGGCCCATACCCTGGCCGGCCATCTGGGTTGCGACACGCTTGACCATGAGGTCGACGATCTGGCGCACCTCGGGCTGGCTCAGCTCGTGGAACACGATTGTGTCGTCGATGCGATTCAGGAACTCCGGGCGGAAGTGATCCTTCAGCGCGTCGTTGACCTTTTCCTTCATGCGCTCGTAGCTCACAGCCTCGTCGGACTTGGTGAAGCCGAGGTTGGCCTTGCGCAGGTCACGCGTGCCCAGGTTGGAGGTCATGATGAGCACCGTGTTTCGAAAGTCGACCGAACGACCCTGCGAGTCCGTGAGGCGACCCTCCTCGAGAATCTGGAGGAGCGTGTTGAAGACGTCGGGGTGAGCCTTCTCGATCTCGTCGAACAGAACGACTGAGAACGGCTTCCGGCGAACGGCTTCGGTGAGCTGACCGCCCTCGTCGTACCCGACGTAGCCGGGGGGTGAGCCCACGAGGCGGCTCACCGTGTGCTTCTCCATGTACTCGGACATGTCGAGGCTGATGAGAGCTTGTTCGTCGCCGAACAGGAACTCGGCGAGCGTCTTGGCGAGTTCGGTCTTACCGACGCCGGAGGGGCCGAGGAAGATGAACGAGCCGGACGGACGTTTGGGGTCCTTGAGACCGGCGCGGGTGCGACGAATGGCCTGGCTGACCGCTCGGATCGAGTCTTCCTGGCCGATTACACGCTTGTGCAGCTCGTCTTCCATACGGAGGAGCTTCTGCGTCTCCTCCTCGGTGAGCTTGTACACAGGGATTCCGGTCCACAGCGAGAGAACTTCGGCGACAGCTTCTTCGTCGACTTCGTCGAAGAGATCGGTGCCCGAGGCCTTGATCTCGGCTTCGACCTCTTCGCGTTTCGCGAGTAGTTCCTTCTCGCGGTCGCGGAGGCGGCCGGCGTCTTCGAACTGCTGCTCTTCGACGGCGATCTTCTTGTCGCGGACGACCTCGGCGATCTCCGCCTCGATCTCTTTGTACTCCGGCGGTGTGTTCATGCGCTTGATGCGCAGTCGCGAGCCGGCCTCATCGATCAGGTCTATGGCTTTGTCGGGGAGGAAACGGTCGGAGATGTACCGATCGGCGAGATTGGCCGCAGACACGAGCGCCTGATCCGTGATCGTGACCCGGTGGTGCTCTTCGTACCGCTCGCGGAGACCCTTCAGGATCTCGATCGTGTGAGCAACCGACGGTTCGTCGACTTTCACTGGCTGGAACCGTCGCTCGAGAGCAGCGTCCTTCTCGAGATGTTTGCGGTACTCGTCGATCGTGGTCGCTCCGATCGTCTGGAGCTCACCACGAGCGAGCATCGGCTTGAGGATCGACGCAGCGTCGATCGCGCCCTCGGCGGCACCGGCGCCAACCAAGGTGTGGATCTCATCGATGAACAGGATGATGTCGCCGCGGGTCTTGATCTCTTTGAGGACCTTCTTGAGACGTTCCTCGAAATCACCGCGGTACCGCGACCCGGCCACGAGGGCGCCGAGGTCGAGCGTGTACAGCTGCTTGTTGCGGATGGTGTCGGGCACATCGTCGGCGGCGATCGCCTGGGCGAGGCCCTCGACGATGGCGGTCTTGCCGACCCCGGGTTCGCCGATGAGCACCGGATTGTTCTTGGAGCGACGGGACAGCACCTGCATGACGCGCTCGGTCTCGCGGGCACGGCCCACAACCGGGTCGAGTCCCTTTTCGCGAGCGACCTGGGTGAGATTGCGTCCGAACTGGTCGAGCACGAGCGAACCGGATGGGCTGTCGGAGCCGCTACCACCAGAGGTGGCGCCAGCCTTCTCACTGCCCCCGGTGGAGGCGGCCGAGCCGGAACCGGCCGAACCGCTGTAGCCGGACAGGAGTTGGATGACCTGCTGCCGAACGCGTGACAGGTCGGCGCCCAGCTTCACGAGCACCTGGGCCGCCACGCCTTCACCCTCACGGATGAGGCCGAGCAGGATGTGCTCGGTTCCGATGTAGTTGTGGCCGAGCTGCAGCGCTTCCCGCAGCGACAGCTCGAGCACCTTCTTGGCCCGGGGAGTGAACGGGATGTGCCCACTCGGCGAAGAGCCGCCCTGCCCGATGATGTCTTCCACCTGGCTACGCACGGCCTCCAGCGAGATCGACAGCGACTCGAGCGCCTTGGCCGCCACCCCCTCACCCTCGTGGATCAGCCCGAGAAGGATGTGCTCAGTGCCGATGTAG
>JBPCTR010000045.1:0-9010 GCA_051011575.1 Acidimicrobiales bacterium
GCCGTACGTCGCGGCGACGTGACTCCGCGGCGTCCAGAACGCCAGGCAGGAGCGCCGGTCGCCTCGCCGGGTCCGGCGCACCAGCCGCCATCCATTCCGATGCGCGAGCCGATCGTGGCCGAGGCCCCCGAGCCACGCAAGCGCGGGTTTTTCGAGGTTGTCGGCCCGATCATCGCCGCTGGTCTGATGATCGCGGCAGTGATCACTGTTTGGTTGCTCCTCCGCCCCAGCGATGACGGCACGACCGACACCACCGGGGCTCCCCCGACCGAAGCCCCTGCAACCACTACCGACGATCCCGCGACCACAGAGGGCGCGACCGAGACCGCCGACACCTCGGCGACGACCGATTCGGTGACCGCGACCGACGGCGAGACCACCGACGAAGAGGGTCAGGCGTCGACCACATCGGAGTCGACCACCTCCACCACCACCACACTTCCCGAGTTCGCGAATGGGCTACGGGCACTCGCTATCGATCCGGCGGGAGACGGTGCCGAACACGGAGACACCGCGCACCGAGCCCTCGACGGCGACGCATCGACGTCGTGGAACACCGAGCGATACAACTCACGGCTGTTCGGCCAGATCAAGGACGGCGTCGGCTTCGTGATCGAACTCGAGGAGCCGACACTCGTCGCCGCACTCGACGTGGAGGCGAGCAACACCGACTGGGCCGTCCGCATCTACGAAGCCGATCAGGTCGAGACCGTGCTCGAGAACTGGGGTGAGCCCATCGCCGCTCACGACGGACTCGGAACCGAGGAGTCGCTCGCCATTCCTCCGATCACCACGTCGGCACTGCTCATCTGGATCACCGACCTCGGCGAAGGTGAGTTGGTCGATGATCGCGTGCGCCTCGAGCTCTACGAAGTCACCGTGGTCTCGTAGGTGGATTGCTGAATGCAAACGCTGTTCGACGACGAGGAGTTGATCCGCTCCGCGCAGAACGGCGACATGGCCTGTCTCGAGATCCTTCTCGACCGTCATCACGACCGCATCCGTGCCGTGTGCGCGCGGGTGGTCGGGCGCCACGCCGACGCCGACGACGCCGCTCAGATGGCGCTCATTTCGATCGTGAAGAACCTCGAGAACTACGACGGTCGCGCCAAGTTCACGACGTGGACGTACCGCATCGCCACCAACGCCGCTATCGACGAACTCCGGCGTCGCAATCGCCGCTCTGCCGACTCGATCGATGACGACGAGCGGCACCACCAGGTCGCGGCGCTCGGGAACATGGCCGATGCCACGATCGCCAAGATGCAGATCGACGACGCCCTCGAGCAGCTCCCCGAGGACTTCCGGCTTCCGGTGATCCTCCGCGACCTCTGTGGACTCGACTACGACCAGATCGGCGAAGTTCTCGACCTGGCGCCGGGCACGGTTCGCTCCCGAATCGCACGCGGCCGAGGCAAACTCGCGGACGTCATCGGCCCGCTCGAATCCGACGGGAACCAGAGTGCCGGCCCGGGCGTACAAGGAACCGACGATGGCTGACCAGATCTTCGACGACGAGACTCTCACGGACGTGCTCGACGGCACCGCCGATGCCCTCACAGTCGCGGCCGTGCAGGCATCGGCCACGGCGAGCGCCCGCCTCGACTCGATGCGACGGGCCGCCGAGCTCGTCGGAACGGCGCCAACCCCAGCAACCGCCGAGCGCCGGTCGGCCTCGATCGCCGGAGCGCTCGCTGCAGCTCAGGCACCGCCTGAAATCAGGTCACTCAGCGTGGCCCGTCAACAAAAGGTCACTCGAGATTCCTGGTACCGCCGGCCCGAACTCCTTGCCGTCGCGGCCGCAGTGGTCGTGGTACTGCTAACCCTGCCGTTCCTGGCCTCGATCGGGAGCGACGATGCGGACACGGCCAGCACCGCCGAGACAGCCGATGCAGCGTCGACCGATGCCGGGGCCTCCCTCGACGCCGGAGATGGCGCCGATGGCTCAACCGACGATGAGGCCATGGAGGACACGGCCGCGCTTGCGGAGGCCGCACCGGCAACAACCGCAGCTGCGGCCCGCGCCGCCGACGATGATGCTGCCGCCGACGATGGTGCCGGAGAGTTCGATGCCGAAGCTGACGGGGGTTCCACGAACGCCGTCGCCCCGATCGAGCTGCGCCCGGTCTCGAGCATCGAGGGCATCGACGATCAGATCGAGTTGGGCTGGATCGAACCCAGGGTGACACTCGGCGATCTCGAAACCCAGGGGCTCGTACTCCCCGAGTGCACCGACACGGTTCTCGACGAAGTCGGGCCGATCGACGAGTCGGTGCCGAGCTTCGATGCCGTGATGCTCACGGAACCTGGACAGGAATCAACAATCGTCATCGTGTACTTCGCAACCGATGGCACCACCGGCCTGTTCAACGGGGAGGACTGCTCGACGATTCGCTAGGCTCCCGGCCATGCCTACGCCGAGTGACGACGCCCCCGACTGGCCCAGCCAGGCCACCGAAGCCATCGTCGGCTTCGTCGACAACGTCAAGTACAAGACAACCCGCCCAGCCGCTCTTGCTTCACGCGGGCTGGTCTATGGGCTTGTGATCCTGGCGCTCGGCATTCCGGCGCTCATCATGTTTGTCGTGGGGCTCGTGCATCTCCTCGACAAAGCGATCCCCCAAGAGGTCTGGCTCGTCTATCTGATTTTGGGATCGATATTCACGCTCGCGGGGTTGTTCCTGTGGCGTAAGCGCACCGCCTGACGCCTCTTCCATCTCTTCATCGAAAGACCCCCTCATGAGCAATTCCATCCACAACGTCGTCATCATTGGCTCCGGCCCCGCCGGTCTCACCGCCGCGATCTACACCTCGCGCGCAAACCTCTCCCCTCTCGTGCTCGAAGGTGAGCCCTCGAGCACCAGTGACCAGCCCGGTGGTCAGCTCATGCTCACGACCGACGTCGAGAACTATCCGGGATTCCCCGAAGGGGTCATGGGCCCCGAGCTCATGCAGAATTTCCGAGCGCAAGCGGCCCGGTTCGGCGCCGACATCCAGACGGTCAAGGCCTCGAAAGTTGATCTTTCGGAGCGTCCGTTCAAGATCTGGGTCGGCGACACGTCGGGAGACCCCACCCACCTCGCACATTCGGTGATCGTGTCGACCGGCGCGCAGTCGATCATGCTCGACCTGCCCCGCGAGACCGACCTCATCGGTCACGGTCTCTCCACGTGTGCGACCTGCGACGGGTTCTTTTTCCGTGATCAGGAGATTGCGGTTGTCGGAGGCGGCGATTCTGCAATGGAGGAAGCGAACTTCCTCAGCCGGTTCGCCTCGAAGGTCACGGTCATCCACCGCCGCGACGAACTGCGGGCGTCGAAGATCATGCAGGACCGGGCATTCGCGAACCCGAAGATCGAGTTCCTGTGGAACTCCCAGGTCGTCGAGTACCTGGGCGACACCAAGATCAGCGGCGTCCGAGTCGAGAGCACCGTCGACGGCTCCACCACCGAGCTTCCGCTCCAGGGTGTCTTTGTCGCCATCGGCCACCGACCGAACACATCCTTGTTCGAGGGCCAGCTCGACATGAAGGACAACGGCTACCTTCTTGCACAGCCGGGCCGGACCGCAACGAACATCGATGGCGTGTTCGCCTCAGGTGATGTGCAGGACGACTACTACCGCCAGGCGGTCACCGCCGCGGGGTCGGGTTGTCAGGCAGCGATCGAGGCCGAACGCTGGCTCGAAGACAACATGCACAGCTGATGCGAGGGAATGCCGGAGCCCGCATACTGGTTTCGCAAGATCGAAGTGATTTGTGTCGATGGATGGCACGAATCCAGAACAACGGAAGAAGGAATGCCACATGGCTTCTGAGAACGTGACCATCCTGTCCGACGAGTCGTTCGCCGACACGATCAGCGCCGACGGCGAGCCCGTCCTCGTGGACTTCTGGGCTGAATGGTGCGGACCCTGCAAGATGGTCGCCCCCATCCTCGACGAGATCGCCGACGAGCATGTGGGCTCGATCAAGATCGCCAAGCTCAACGTGGACGACGCGCCCGACACGGCGCGGCAGTACGAGGTCATGAGCATTCCCACGATGATCCTGTTCAAGGATGGGCAGCCGGTGAAGAAGATCGTGGGGGCAAAGCCCAAGGAAGCCCTTCTCGGTGAGATCGGCGAGTACATCTGACCGCCGCCCTCCCACGGTGAACGCCTCGACTCGCGCGCTGAAGTCAGGCGACACCGGCGACGACGTCGTCGAACTCCACGCCCGACTCACGCTCGCCGGCTATCTCGTCGAGACCTTTCATCACGATCGCTTCGAAGAAGGCACGACGAACGCTGTCAAGGCTTTTCAGCGCGGACGCGGAATCGATCAGACCGGCACCGTCGACCACGAAACGTGGGTCTCGCTCGCCGAGGCCGGCCACCACTTCGGTGAGCGACTCTTGTGTCGTCGAACCCCGATGATGCGCGGTGACGACGTGGGAGAACTCCAACTCATGCTCGGCAGCCTGGGATTCGATGCCGGTTGGATCGACGGCATATTCGGGCCCGATACCGAGATCGCCGTCGCCGACTTTCAACGCAACGCTGGTCTACCGGTCGATGGAGTTGCGGGTCCCACGACGTGTGCCACCCTCACCCGACTTCGGCTGTCGGCCAACGCGGCCAGACCGGTGGCGGCAGTGCGCGAGCGCGAACGCTTGCGTACTGGTCCCCGCGGCCTCGTCGGCCGCCGAATCGTCGTGGGCGACCTTCACACGTCCCCCACGCTCGCCGCCGAGATCGGATCGGTGCTTCGGAACGAGGGAGCACGAGTTCTGCTTCTCAACCACCCGGACGGGTCCACACACGCCCGAGCCGCGAACCAGTTCGACGCAGAGCTCTATCTCGGCGTGTATGTGAGTGACGAGCCGATGTGCACCGCCCGCTTCTACGAGACCGACTCCTTCTCGTCGTATGGCGGCAGCCACCTCGCAAGTATCGCAATCAGGTCGCTGGGCGTTCTCTTGGATCGCAAAGCGGAGACCGAGGGTTCGCGCACGCCGGTTCTTCGGGAAACGCGAATGCCCGCCGTCGTGTTCCGGCTGGGCCCACCCGAAATGGTCTCATCGGCAGGGGTCGAGATCGCCGAAGCCATCCTTGGCGCGACAACGGTTTGGGTCACCGACCCCGAGATGTAAAGACGGTGGCGAACAAGTGCTAACATCGAACATGTGTTCGATACCGACTACCGTCCAGCGATGACCTTGTAGATACGTTCGAGGTCATCGAGGTCGGCGAACTCGATGGCAATTCGGCCCTTCTTGGCTCCGATGCTCACTCCCACGCGCGTATCGAGCCGCTCCGACAGCAGCTCCTCGAGTTCGAGAACCGCCGCATCGCGGGTCTCGCCCACTCGAGCTCGGCGAACGGGGCTGCCGGCGGCATCATCGGTCCCCTGCTCCTTCAGGAGCTGTTCCACCTGTCGAACCGTGAGTTGATCGCTCACGATCGTCTTCGCCATGGCCTCCTGGGCGTCGGCCGCATCGAGCGCAAGGAGCGCACGTGCATGTCCGGCACTGAGGGCGCCGTCGGACAAGAGGCGCTGCACCGAGGTCGGAAGTCCGAGCAACCGAAGGGTGTTGGCGACCGCCGATCGGGACCTACCAACACGCTTCGCCACCTGTGCTTGTGTCATCGAGAACTCGTCGACCAGTTGCTGGAAGGCCGCTGCTTCCTCGAGCGGGTTGAGATCCTGACGATGCAGATTCTCGACCAGGGCCTGCTCGAGGGACGAGTTGTCGGTGACGTCCCGTATGATCACCGGCACGTCCTGCAGGCCCGCTCGTTTTGCCGCGCGCAGACGGCGCTCGCCCGCGATCAACTCGAACCCGTCGCCCCGCCTTCTGACGAGCAATGGTTGTAGAACGCCGAGCTCGCGCACCGAGCTCGTGAGCGAATCGAGTGTTCCCTCGTCGAATTGTTCTCGAGGTTGATATGAGTTCGGTTCGATCGACGTGACCGCGACCATTTGATAGGTCGACTCGCGGTCATCGGTGGCATCTGAAGGGATCAGGGCACCGAGGCCCCGTCCAAGTCCACTCGGTCTACTCATCAGCGTCTCCTGACGGTTGCGCGTCGCTCATCTGGTCGATCCGATCGTCTTCACTCAGCTCACCGACCACATCGCTGTCGTCGATTCCCAGGTCCTGCCCAAGGACTTCCTTGGCGAGGTCGCGATAGGCGACCGCGCCGCGATTCTCGGGATCGAACACCGTGATCGGCTGACCGTAGGACGGCGCTTCCGACAGCCGGACGACCCGAGGGATCACGATCTTGCAGACCTTGTCGCCGAAGTGAGCCCGCACTTCGTCAACCACCTGGCCGGCCAGCTTGGTGCGCGCGTCGTACATCACCAACACGATCGTGGAGACCTCGAGCGTCGGGTTCAGACTCTTCCTGACCAGGTCGACGTTTCGCACCAGCTGACCCACACCCTCGAGCGCGTAGTACTCACACTGGATCGGCACCAGGACCTCGGTCGCAGCAACGAGGGCATTGATCGTGAGCAATCCGAGCGACGGGGGACAGTCGATGAAGACAAAGTCGTAGTCGTCACGGATCGGCGCGAGCGCGTCGATGAGTCTTCGCTCGCGATTGAACCCGGGAACCAGCTCGATCTCGGCACCGGCGAGGTCGAGGCTTGCCGGTGCAACGAACAGGCCCTTCACATCAGCGGCTGGCTCGAGCGTGTCCTCGAGGGGAGTGTCTCCGAGCAGTACGTCGTACATCGACTTCTCGATGGCTCGAGGATTGATCCCCAAGCCGGTGCTTGCATTGGCCTGCGGGTCAAGATCGATGAGCAGAACCCGCTTACCCTGCTCGGCGATTGCCGCCCCGAGGTTGACGGTTGTGGTCGTCTTCCCGACACCGCCCTTCTGGTTGGCGATGGCGATGACGCGAGGTCCGGAGCCGCCTGAAGTGTCTTCGACAGTCATATCCGCTGAACAATACTTGCCACCGGGTGCGAAGGTTTGGACACCCCACAACTTTCTTTGGCCCCACCAGCCCCAACCGTGTGCCTCATCCTCACAACGCTCATCGGCCTCACGGAATGTTCCACGTGAAACACATCTGCACCACGCGTCAGCTCTGCTCTGACCCCTTTTCCCAAAAAGGGGTCAGACCCCATCAACGCCAAACGGGTCTGACCCCAACTCGCCATCATTCGCCGATGTTCCACGTGAAACACAATCGGGCAGACCGCAGCTTGCTCTGACCCCTTTTCCCCGAAAGGGGTCAGAGCCCATCAGCGCGGAGGGGGTCTGACCCTTCAGCTCGACCCGTCAGCTCAAAACAGGGGGGACTTGCGGGCGCCGCGACGGGGGAGATGGTCGAGGTCGCCCGCTTGCCGTTCGAGTCTGAGGTATCGGCCGCGGGGTGTTTGCCACGTTTCCGCGGCTGTCAGCCCGCAACGGGCGACTCCCGCAGGGGGCCATCGTTCCTCAATTGTCGAGTCCATAGGTTCGCTCACGATCAGCGAACCACCGATGGCGAGCAGAGGGGCGCCGACTTCCGCAGTGTCGGTTGGCGGCCCGAAGGAGCGGGCGGTGACAAAATCTGCACTTCCTCGCAGGTCGGCCCAGCCGACCACGCCCGCATCGTCGTCGAGCACGATCACTCGATCGGCGAAACCAAGGCGCCGAACGGCTCGCCGAAGAAGTTCGGCGCGGCTCGTGCGACGCTCGATGAGCGTCCATGAGGTGTCGGGGCATGCCTCGGCGAGCACGAGTGCGGGAAGGCCCGCGCCGCTCCCGAGATCGACAACATGCCCGCTCAAGTCGCCCGAAAACAACAAGAACCCCATGGCGTGTTCGCCATGGGGTTCGAGTTCTCCACCGAATTGCCCCGCCCGTACGCCTTCGCGGAGGAGCTCTTCGACTGGGCGCATGAGATCAGACGGGACGAATCACGACCCGGCGGCGAGGCTCTTCACCCTCGGACCCCGTCTCCACTCCGTCAATGTCTGTAAGTGCGTCGTGCACGATCTTGCGATCGGCCGATCCCATCGGCTCCATCACCTTCTCGTTGTTCTGCTCGACGACATCGGCGGCAATTTTGCGAGCGAAGTCCTGGAGCGCTGCCGAGCGACGCGCCCGATAACCACCCACATCGACGCGAAGTCGTTCTGTCTTTGCGCCATCGGCCTCACGCTGCACCACAGTTCGAGTGAGTTCCTGCAGGGCGTTGAGAGTTGCGCCCTTCTGGCCCACGAGCAATCCCAGTTCTTCGCCCGTAACGCCCAACTCGATCGCATTGTCGTCGGCTGCTTCAGTGGCGAGGGCCACCGAGCCCGACATACCGAAGACGTCCAGGACGCCCTCGAGAAAGTCGACAGCGACCTGCTCCTGTTCCCCACGGCTGAATTCGTTGTCCACGTTTTCCTTCTTTGCATTGGCGCCGTTATCGCTCGCGGCAGCTGGCTGCTCGGCGCGCTTCTGGCTTTTGTTTGACTCGCTCTTCTGCTGATCGCGGTTGGCGTTGTTGCCTCCGCCTCGATTTTCGTTACGGGGTTTGCGGTCACGCTGGTCACCGTCGCGAGACGACACGGTGCCGTCCTTGGACTTCTGCCCATCGCCGCGACCGTCGTTGCGACCCCCCTGCTTGGCCTCGGATCCGCCGTGTCGGCTATTCCCGCCGCCCTTGTTACCACCATTGCCGCGCCCGCGCCCACGACCAGAGCGGTCGCGGTTCTGGCCACCACCCGACCCGCTACTGCGCCCCTTGCCGTTCCGGCGGCGACGCTCGTCCTTCACCGCTGGCTGCTTCGGACGAACGCGAGTCCGGACCTTCGCTTCAGTCTTGACTCGACCGAGGAAGTTCTTCTCGACATCGTTGATGATGTCGAACTCCGCTTCGTCGGCGACGATCCCAAGCTGGTCGAGGGCGTTGCTCTTTGCTTCGTCGAGGGTTTTCCCCGACGTCGTGATCCAATCCATATCTACCTTCTCTTCTGCTTCCGTGCCTTCGGTTGCACCTGGGCACGGGCGCTACCCTGCTTGCCGCTGCTGTTGCGACC
>JBPCTR010000046.1:0-2886 GCA_051011575.1 Acidimicrobiales bacterium
GCACCGTGGAGCACTACGACCACCTCGGTGTCGCCGGCCCCGACTTCCTTGCCAGCCAATGTGTGCAGCTGTCCGAACGGGAACGGGAACTGCTGGCCGAACGTCAGGTCAAGATCACCCATATGCCCCTCGCGAACTGTGAAGTCGGGGGTGGCATCGCCCCGATTCCGGAGCTCATCGAGGCCGGGGCGACAGTAGGGCTCGGAAGCGACGGCTACATCAACGACTTCTTTGCCGTGATGCGCGGAGCGTTCCTGATCCACAAGGCTCGACTTCAAGACCCCGGCGCGATGCCCGCTTCTCTCGTTCTTCGTATGGCTACCGAAGACGGAGCCCGGGCGCTTGGCCTCGAACGCGTCGGCCGCCTCGATCCGGGCTGGGCGGCCGACCTCCAGCTCGTCGACATCGCGTTGCCGACACCGATCACCTCCCACAATCTCGTTGAGCAACTGGTCCTGTGGCGAGACCATCCCCACGTCACCGACGTGATGGTGGCGGGCAAATGGCGCGTCCGAAAAGGCGAGGTGCTCAACACCGACCTCGGTCTTCTTCGTGCCCGCACAAACGAACAAGCGGCGCGACTGTGGAGCAGCCAATGATCCCCGAGCTGGCGGCCGCGATCCAGAACGGAGAGGCAGTTGTTCTCGCCACCGTCGTGCGTACACACCGATCCGTCCCGCGACGCCACGGATCGAAGATGTTGGTCTTCGCCGACGGCCGCACGGTCGGCACGATCGGTGGAGGGCTGATGGAACACCGCGTCGAGCTCGAGGCCGCAACCGCGCTGTCAGAGGGGACGCCGCGCCTCTTGTCCTATGCTCTCGTCGACCCGTCCGACGGTGACCCCGGAGTCTGCGGCGGCGAAGTCGAGATCTACCTGGAGCCGTACATGCCATCACCAACGCTGTTCGTCATCGGTGCCGGTCACGTCGGAAAGGCCGTCGTCGATCTGGGCCACTGGCTCGGGCTTCGGGTTTTGCTGTGGGACGACCGGGCCGATCTCATCGACGGCTTGGGCGAACTCGACACCGTTGAGGGTGTTCATACCGGTGCCATCGAGAAGGTGCTCGACTCGCAGACGATCACCTCGGCCGACTCGATCGTGATGGTCACGAGAAACGTCGCGCTCGATGTCGAAATCCTTCCGCACCTCCTCGCCACGTCGGCAGGCTACGTCGGCCTCATGGGAAGCAATCGACGTTGGGTCACCACCCGCGCCGCGCTGGTCGAGTCTGGCGCCGCGGAGGCCGACCTCGATCGCATACACGCTCCGATCGGCATAGAAATCCACGCCGAGACACCCGAAGAGATCGCAGTGAGCATCCTCGCGGAGGTGATCGGCAATCGACATGTCGACTGATTTCGTGTCGTGTCTCGTCACCCGTCGGCGCTCGGGGGATCGTCCGCAGTGATCATCAAGAGCATCAACGTGATACCGGAGGCCCCGATCACGTCCATGGTCGATATCGCCACTCGTGCAGAAACCCTCGGATTCGATCGGTGCTGGGTGTACGACGAGGGCCTGGCGACGCGCGATCTGTACGTCACTCTCAGCGCGATTGCCAATGCCAGCTCGCGATTGCAAGTCGGCCCCGGGATCACCAACCCCTACACCCGCCATCCCGCACAGACCGCGGCGGCGATTGCGAGCATCGACGAGCTGAGCGGAGGCCGTGCGTTTCTTGGAATCGGTGCTGGTGGCAGCTTGACCCTCGATCCTCTCGGCATCGAACGTCCCCGCCCGCTCACCGCAGTTCGTGAGACGATCGACGTGTGCCGCGGGCTCTGGTCGGGCAACTCGGTCGATCTCGACGGCACCCACGCTCAACTTCGTTCGGCCCGTCTGGGACACGGCCGCTCCGACATCGAAGTCTGGCTGGCGGGTCGTGGGCCCAAGATGCTCCGCCTCGGCGGGGCCCGAGCCGACGGCGTGATGCTCGACTTCATCCATCAGCCATCGATTGCTGACTACACCGCCCTCGTGGAAGCCGGCGCAGAGGAAGCGGGTCGCCCGGCGCGCATCTGCTACTCGACGGCGATCGTCACCTCCGACGATGATTTCGAGTTCGTCCGACCGCACATGACGTATCGCCTCGTCGACGCGCCACAGCCGGTCAAGGACGCGCTGGGCATCGACGAGGATGCCAGCGGTCGAATTCGCGATGCATTACGTGGCGGGCTTCAGGCGGCGGCTGAACACGTTCGCGACGATTGGATCGAACCGTTCGTGATCGCCGGCTCTCCCGCTGCGTGTGCCGACAAACTGGCTGACCTCGTCGAACGTCACGGATTCGAGGAGTTCCTCCTTCCGATCTTCGACATGCCAGACACCGATGCCTACCTCACCCGCGTCGCCGGGGTCCTCGAGTCGTTGTGACCGCGCCACGACCGCTCCTCGGTGAGCCAACCTTCACCATCCCCGCTGGCGACCTGCTCCCCAACGGCACCGCGGACTTCGGCCACAGCGCGGCACTTCCGCACCTGCTCGACCTCGAGCCATCGGCGCCGATCGACCCATCCGATGAACCCCTCATACCGGTAGCGCACACGCGTATCCGGGTGCTCTCCAACTACTGGCACGCCGGATGGAGCGCCGCCATTTCATCCACCTGGCTTCGACGATCGACGTTCGAACGGCTCGTCGCCGTGGCCGAGTCACTGCCGCCGCGTTGGGGGCTCGCGGTGTTTGACGGGTGGCGTCCGATCGAACTTCAGCAGGAATTGTTCGACGCCGCGACCGAGTACCCCGGCCTCATGGCACCACCGTCGTCCGATCCTTCGACCCCACCACCGCATCTCACGGGCGGAGCGGTGGACCTGACCCTCACGTTCGATGGCACTCCGCTCGCTCTCGGATCTGGGTTCGACGACGTCACCGAGCGGGCC
>JBPCTR010000047.1:0-35047 GCA_051011575.1 Acidimicrobiales bacterium
CACCTGTTCGGTCGCCTGCAAGAACCTGTGGACCGATCGCGAAGGCGCGGAATACATGTGGTGGAACAACGTCGAGACCCGGCCCGGAACCGGCTACCCAACCGGCTGGGAGGATCAGGACCACTACAAGGGCGGATGGCACCGCGACGAGAAAGGAAGACTCAAGCTCATCCTTCACTCGAAGGCGGGTGGGCTCGGGAAGCTGTTCTACAACCCGTCCCTGCCGGAACTCGACGACTACTACGACCCGTTCACGTTCAAGTACGGCGACCTGTTCGACGCTCCACACTCGGACCAGCAGCCGACCGCCGTACCCATCTCCAAGATCAGCGGCAAGTCGATGGAGATATCGAGCGGTCCGAACTGGGACGATGATCTCGGTGGCTCAGAGATCTACGCTCGCAACGATCCGGCCCTCGAGGGCGTCGACGACGAGGTTCGAGCACAGATGGAGGAGCTCGAACGCGTCGTCTTCAACTACCTGCCGCGCATCTGCAACCACTGTCTGAATCCAGCGTGTGTTGCGGCCTGCCCGAGCGGTGCGATCTACAAGCGCGGCGAGGACGGTGTGGTGCTCGTCAATGAGGACAAATGCCGCGGTTGGCGCATGTGTGTCTCGGCCTGCCCGTACAAGAAGGTCTATTACAACTGGACGTCGGGAAAATCGGAGAAATGTATTCTCTGCTTCCCCCGAATGGAGACGGGGCAGGCGCCTGCCTGCGCCCAGTCATGTGTGGGTCGGATTCGGTACATGGGCGTTCTCCTGTACGACGCCGACCGAATTGCCGACATGGTCGCGCTGCCCGACGACGAACTTCTCGACGCGCAACTCGACGCCATCCTCGATCCCTTCGACGAACGGGTGGTGGCCGCTGCCAACGCTGAAGGCATCGATGATGGCTGGATCGATGCCGCCCGTGAGTCGCCGGTGTACAAGTTCGTGAAGGAGTGGGGCATGGCACTCCCGCTCCATCCTGAATATCGAACCGCAGCAATGATGTTCTACATCCCGCCGCTCTCGCCGGTCATGAGCACGATCGAGCGCAACATGGTGAAGCTCGATCTGCCCGAGGAGCGGGCCGACTTCGAGTTGCTCGACGAACTCGACAAGGCGCGGATGCCGATCCAGTACCTCGCAAATCTGTTCTCGGTCGGCGACGAGGAACCGATCCGTGACGTGCTTCGGATCATGCTCGCGGTGCGCACGTACAAGAGACGACAGAGTGTTGATCAGTCGATCGACGAGACGACCATCGAGATGCTCGAGGCCGCGGGACTCACAGAGGATCGGGCGGAGGAGATCTACAAGCTCACGACGATTCCCACACTCGAAGATCGGTTCGTCTTCCCCCCGTATCACCGCGAGATGTCGATCGAGGAGCTGAACGATCCGCTCGTCCACAAGGGGTCGACCGGATTCGGCTATGTCCAAGCACCCGTCCGAGGGGCCTAGATGCACCCCGCAGAAGTCGTCGCCCTCGGATTCCGCTATCCGAACCCGGGGAGTATCGACGCCCTGTCGGCGGCCGTTGCGTCGTCCTCGCGCGGCGTCGCTCACCGCCGCATGAAGGACTTCGTCGACGCCGTGCGCCAACTCGAATTGGGCCAGTGGGAAGAGCTGCACACCCGCACACTTGATTTGTCGCCCGCATTCATTCCGTATGTGGGTCATGTCGTATGGGGAGAGAACTATCGGCGAGGGGAATTCATGGCCGACCTCACGCGAGAAATGCGCGACATCGGCGTCGAGCTGTACGGGGAGCTACCCGATCACATCGAACCCATCCTGCGGTACGTCGCCGTGGCCCACGCACCGCGGCCCGACCTGATCGAGGTCTTGGCCGGGGCCGTTCGCGACATGCAGTCGACGCTCGAGGCGGCGGACAAACGGAACCCCTACCGCCATCTGCTCGCGGCGACGATGGCGGTCGTCCAGGATCTGCACCCGGTCACGATCGGAGCTGAACGATGACCACGAATGAACTCCTGTTCGGCATCTTCCCGTACGTTGCTCTCGCGTTGATGGTCGTCGTGACCATCATCAGATGGCGACGACACCCCTTCACCGTGTCGTCGTTGTCGTCGCAGCTGCTGGAGAGCCGCCGGCTGTACTGGGGGTCGGTGCCTTTCCATTGGGGTCTGTCCCTCGTGCTGCTCGCGCATCTCGGGGCGTTGCTCGTGCCGCGGGGTTTCGAGGTGTGGAATGGCGCACCGTTGCGCCTCTACGCCCTCGAGGCGACCGGGCTGGCCCTCGGACTGTGGGCCGCTTTCGGCCTGTTCAATTTGATGTACCGACGGTTCACCAACAGCCGAGTGCGGGCCGTGAGTACACCGATGGATCACGTCGTGTTGACAATCCTGGCGGTGCAGATCGTGACCGGGATCTGGATCGCCGTCGGCTATCGGTGGGGTTCGTTTTGGGGGACATCGGTCTTCGTTCCCTATGTCCGGTCGATTTTCACGTTGGACCCAAAGCCCGAGTTCGTCGATCCGTTGCCACTCGTACTCCAACTCCACGCGTTCATGTTCTGGGTGTTCCTCGCCGTCTTCCCGTTCAGCCGACTCGTGCACATCATCACGCTTCCGTTGGGTTATCTCACCCGCCCATGGCAACGCGTGGTTCGCATGAGGCAGGCGCCGGCCGGCTACCACCCGACATCGGATCGCCCGCTCGAACGATCACGTTGAACCTGATGGCGGTTCGTGGCCGGAGATCTCGGCGATGAAGCTCGACATCACCCGCAAGACGGATCTTGCGGTGCGGGTACTACAGGTCCTGGCTAAGGACGGCGGCCGCACGAAGGGGTCGGAGCTCGCGGAGAGGATTGGGGCAACGGCGTCGTTTCTTCCGCAGGTGGTCGCGCCGCTCGTGCAACAGCGGTGGGTGCGATCGGATCCCGGGCCAACGGGTGGCTACGCGTTGGCGGTCGATCTCGACGACATCTCGGTGCTCGATGTGATCGAGGCGGTCGAGGGTCCCACGGAGACAGAACACTGCGTACTCGATGGACGACGGTGCAAAGACGCGGGACACTGCGTGATTCACGACGCGTGGACCCTCGCCCGATCGCAGTTCCTCGGAGAGCTCGCGGCCACGTCGCTGAACGACATCGACGGCCAGTCGCAACCGTCTTGAATATTCGCGTGCATCCTGTCTCGCCCGAGAGGAAGATGCCGTCAGGAGAAGACGACAATCGCACTGGAGGCGAACGATGGTCGATGGACGAGCGGTGGTGTTGGGAGCCGGCCCGGTAGGACGAGCGCTGGTCGACAGACTGCACGCATCCGGATCGCAGATTCGAGTGGTTACGAGAAGTGGCCATGCCGACGTGCCCGATGACGTCGAGGTGGTGGCTGCCGATGTGAGCAAGTCCGATGACGCCGTCGCGGCATGCAGGAACGCCGACATCGTGTACAGCTGTGTAGGGATGAACTATCAGGGTTGGCCAGAGCTGTGGCCTCCGATGATGGCCGGAATGCTCGACGGTGCCGCGGCCGCCCAGGCCCGTTTCGTTTTCATGGACAACTGCTACATGTACGGACCGGTGTCAGTACCGATGACCGAAGATCTCCCGCTCACGACGTATGGTCGCAAACCGGCGACGCGCGCAAAGATCACCAGACTGTGGCAGGACGCGCACGGGGCGGGCCGGGTCGAGTCGGCATCGGTTCGGGCAAGCGACTTCTACGGCCCGGGTGTGCTCAACGCCGCGCTGGGCGAACGGTCGATCGGCCGCTTGGCCGAGGGTAAACCGGCGCAGATCGTGGGGGATCCCGATCAACTCCATTCGTTTGCCTACGTGCCCGATATCGCTCGGGCGCTCGAGACCGTCGGCGCGGCCGACGATGCGATGGGGGAGGCCTGGAACGTTCCCAACGCGCCCGAGAAGACCATGCGCGAGATCCTCCAGGCGTTGGCGGCCGAGCTGGGTCAACCGCTGAAGGTGCAATCGATGCCGAAGCCACTCATGTCGATCCTCAGCTTCGTGAATGCAGACGTTCGGGAGCTCAAGGAGATGATGTACCAGTGGGAGCGTCCGTTCATCGTCGATTCGACGAAGTTCGAGACCAGGTTCTGGCATGACCCCACGCCGTGGGCGGAAGGGATCAAGGCCACCGCCGCCGCCTGGTCCTGACGCAACCGCCGCCGCGAGCTCACATCGCGTCGACGACCCGGGCCTGCATGGCGATGGCGTCGCCAAGGTGCACGAGACCGGGAAAATGGCGCATGGCGAGGATGCCGTCGATCGTCGCGTGATAATCGCGCGGTTCACCCCCGAGATGCACCGGGTCGTGCACGCGAGCGATCACCTGGCCCTCAGAGATGGGATCGCCCAGCGCGACGACCCACTCGATGAGGCCCTCGGACTCGCTGGTCACATACGCACCCTCGAGGGGCACGTCGATGTAGGTCGTTGGGGAAGACTCCGTCTCGCCTGTGAGCACGCCGGCTTCCTTCAGCACGTTCCGAACGCCCCGCAGGGTGATCTCGGCCCAATCGGGTCGGGTCGTGCCGGTACCACCGAGCTCCGTGGTCATGAACGACGTGCCCGACGACTCCACGAGGGTGTCCCACATGCCGATCGTGTCGATCTCGACCAGCTTGCACGTGTAGGGCGCCGCGAACGCTTTCGCGAACGTCCAACCCTTCTCTTCTGCGACAGGATCGTCGAGCACATGGGTGCACGCCATCGGCACGAACTCGAGCGTTTTCCCACCGTCGTGGATGTCGACGACGAGGTCGGCGAGCGGGAGCAGGTGGCGTGCCATGTAGTCAGCGATCTTCTCGGTGATCGTGCCGTCGGGACGTCCGGGGAAGGCCCGGTTCAGGTTGCCCTTGTCGATCGGTGACGTGCGGGTTCCGGCGGCGAACGCCGGCTGGTTCATCGTGGGGACGGCGATCACTCGACCGGTCACTTCGGCCACGTCGATCGAGCTGATCAGCCGCAACAGCGCCAGCGGACCCTGGTATTCGTCACCGTGGTTGCCGCCGGTGAGGAGGACGGTTGGGCCTTCGCCGTTCTTGATCACGGCGATCGGCACCATCACCGCGCCGTACGCCGACCCATCGTGGCTGTGCGGCACCTTGAAGTGCCCGTGATGGGCGCCGTCCAGGTCGAACGGGATGGTGGGCGAGACGGGTGATGGCATCAATTCGGTCATGTCACTCCTTGACGAACAGCATGCGGGGGACGTTGGCGAGAGGCTCGGAGCCCTCTGGGGTGATCAACACCGATTCGGTGATCTCCATACCCCAGTCGTCCTGCCAGAGCGCCGGCATGAAATGGAAGGTCATGCCCGGTTGAAACTCGGTGGTGTCGCCGGGGCGGATGCTGATGTTCCTCTCACCCCAGTCGGGCGGGTAGCTCAACCCGATCGAGTAGCCTGCCCGGCTTTGCTTGTCGAAGCCGTGCGCTCGCAGCTCGGTGATGAACGCGGCGTGCATGTCTTCGCATGTGTTGCCCGGCTTGGCGGCGGCAAGGCCCGCGTCGATCGACGAGATGAGCGCGGCCTCGGCGTCGAACCACTTCTGCTCCGGTGTTCCGAGAAATACGGTTCGACACAGGGGCACGTGATACCGCTTGTGCACACCGGCTATTTCGAAGAAGGTACCCACCCCTTTCTCGAACGGCTTGTCGTCCCAGGTGAGGTGGGCTGCAGTCGCGTCGACCCCGGTGGGGGCGAGCGGCGCGATCGCCGGATAGCCGCCGCCGTGTTCGGGGGTCCCGCTGATCGCCACCTGGTAGATCTCGGCGATCAGATCGTTCTTCCGCATTCCCGCTTCCATCCGATCGAGGACGTGGGCGTGCATGTTCTCGACGATCGTGCCGGCGATGCGCATGTACTCGATCTCGCGAGGTGACTTGACGAGCCGCTGCCAGTTCACGAGCGCGGTGGCATCGCTGAACGTGGCCTCGGGCAACCCTGCGACCAGCGCGTCGTGGGCCCGCGGTGAGTAGTAGTAGTTGTCCAACTCGACGCCGATTCGCATCGAACCCCAGCCGCGATCGGCGATCACGCTGGCGAGGTGCTCCGACGCGTGCCGCTCAGTGGACATCACGTAGTGGTCGGCGTAACCCACGATGTCGTCTTTGGGCAGGTAGGTCGTGCGGAGAGCGCCCGGTGCATCCATTCCCCGGCCGAACCAGATTGGTCCGTCGTCCGGCCCGACGATCACGCACTGCGGCGTGTAGAACGACCAGCCGTCGTAGCCGGTGAGCCACGCCATGTTCGAAGGATCCGGAACGACCAACACGTCGATGCCGGCAACGTCCATCGCCCGTCGAGTCTTTGCCAGCCGGTCGGCGAACTCTTGACGGGTGAAGTCGACCTCCGGCCTCTCGATCATGTCGGGACTCTACGCGCACCCCTGGCGGCGACTCGCTATTCGGCGCCACGCAAATGTACGGCCACGTCACCCATATCGCGAAGACCTGCACCGGCCTCGATCATGTCCGTGATGACAGCCAGGTTCGCTGTGGCCTGAGGCATCCCCGTGCCAACACTCCTCGCCAGTTCGAGAATCAGGCCGAGGTCCTTGGCCGCCAACTCTGCGGTGAAGGTGATGGGCGTGGTACCCGGCTTCTCGAACACCTCCTTGCGATAGTGCACAACCGGTGCTCCTACTGCCGAGTTGCTGAAGATGTCGTACGCGACCGAGCGGTCGATGCCGGCTCGTTCGGCCATGACCAACGACTCGGCCACGGCCTGGTTGATCCCGTACAACACCGAGTTGACGGCCAGCTTGATCGCTGCGCCGGTACCGTTCCCTCCGACACGAACCACCCGATCGGTGATGCCTTCGAGAACCGGCATCACCCGATCGATCTGCGTGTCGTCTCCCGCCGCCATGACCAGGAGTGCCCGCGACTCGACCGCGGCCACACTTCCCGATACCGGCGCTTCCACCAACGCGGCGCCGGCCGCCTCAACCGCTTGGCGCGCCGCGTTCGTCAACTCGATTCCCGTCGTGCCCATGTCGACGACCACGTCTCCGGCCGATAGGCCGGCCGCAAGACCATCGGGCCCCTCGAGCACCGCCATCACTGCGGGACCATCGGCCAACATCAGCACCACGACGTCCGACGCTTCACCCAACTCGCGCAGGCCCGGGGGCACGCTCGCACCGGAAGTCGCCGCGAAATCTTTCGCCTTTTCGACCGACCGGTTGTACACAAGCAAATCGAAGCCGCGATCGGCGAGCTGGGTGGCCATGGGCATTCCCATCCGGCCGAGGCCGATGAAGCCGACGGTGAGCACTTCGGTGGTCAACGAATCCTCTGGGCGACGGGGTCCGCTGTGGCCCGAAACGGGCGGGTTGCTCCGATGCGAGGATCGAGGAGCGTCTTTATCGGCGTGGGCTGGCCTGTGGCCATGGGCTCGAGGCCTTTCTCGACGAGATCCTCGAGCGGGATGACCTCGGGAGCGACTTCGGCCCACATCGTGGTCTCGTTCTCGAGGAGGTCGACGGCGTCGTTGAAGTCCGCTCCGAATGCGTGAGCAAGCGTTCCGATCAACTCCTTCTCCTGAAGCGCGACCGACAACAGATCGACCGCGATCGGCGTCTTCTGAAGCCCGACGACGACGACGCGCCCGCCAGGCTGAACCAGGTCGACTGCGGCCTCAAGCGCCGAGGGGGTTCCTGTGCACTCGTAGACGACAGACGGTCGCGGGGACAGAGAATCGAGCTGCTCCCGAACTGGAGAATCGCGGTCCGTCAGCACCGCTCGTCCGGCGCCGAGCGCCTGCGCTCGCCGCAAACGATCGGCGTCGAGGTCGACCGCCGTAACGTCGGCGCCGACGCTGGTCGCGGCATGTACGACGAACGAGCCGATCCCGCCCGCGCCCAGAACCACCGCCGACTCGTCCTCGCGCAATCGTCCGCGTCGCATGGCGTGAACAGCGATCGACATCGGCTGGGCGAGCGCGGCGACGTCGGAGGACAGAGCACGGCCAGCAAGATTGGCGCACGCCGCGGCCGGAACTGTCGTGAACTCGGCCAGACCGCCATCGCGTTCCAAACCGACCGTGCTGTACGTGGTGCACAGATTGGTCCGACCCTCGTCGCATCGCAGGCAATGGCCGCACGAGACACCGGCACCCGACGTGATCAGGTCGCCCTCGGCGAATCCGGCCACCGCGGAGCCCACGGCCGCGACGACCCCCGCGAACTCGTGACCCGGCACCATCGGACCCTCATGGCCCGTGACGGCATGACGTCGGTCGATCGGGAACAGAGATGGGCCATGGGCGAACTCCGACACGTCGGTTCCACATATTCCGGCGGCAGCGATCGCGACGAGGATTTCGTCATCGGCGGGTGCTGGAACCGGCACGTCCTCGAGGCGAATGTCGCGAGTCCCGTGGTATACCGCAGCCTTCACCCGACACCTTCCCCTGTCGTCGTGATGCGCCGATTGTATTGCTCGCCACTGCTCGCGCAAAGGGCGAACGTGGCGGTGATCAAACATGTGGTCTGAACGCCGAGGGATGAGGTCCGTCGGTTTCGCCGGTCCTCCGGGAGGAGCGTTGTTGCTCGGCGGCACAGAGCGGTGCGCCAGAGCTACGGTGCCTGTCAAGGCCGCTGGAGGGCAATCATGTTCCGCCTGAGATCGCTCGATCACATCGTGCTTCGCGTCGAGGACATCGAGCGCTGTATATCGTTCTACGTCGAGGTGCTTGGATGCACGGTCGACCAACGACTCCCGGAGATTGGTCTCTATCAGCTGCGAGCCGGCGATTCGATCATCGACATCGTCGACGTCGACGGACAGCTGGGCCGATCGGGCGGTGCTCCGCCGGGCCGGACCGGGCGGAACATGGACCACTTCTGCTTGCGTATCGAGCCGTTCGATGAACCGGCGCTCCGACAGCACCTCGCCCATCACGAGGTCGATGCGGGCGACCTCCGCAACAACTGGGGCGGTGACGGTCGAGGGCCCTCGATTTTCATCCACGACCCGGCCGGGAACCTCATCGAGCTGAAGGGCCCTCCAACCCATCCGTACGACCCGGCGGTTGGCTACATCCCGAGCGACTGAGCACGCCGACCGTCGGCGGTGACCGATCCCTCCGCGCCGACCGCCGCACCATGTACCGGTACTGTCGAGCGTCATGCGTACAGCGGCCGTTGCAGCAGGTTTCATGATCCTGTTGGCGGCGTGCGCAGAGGTGGCGAGCAGTGTCGGAGACGGCCCGACCGACGTGATCGGCTTCGAAAACGTGTTCAGCAATGCGGAAAGCTGGACTGCGTGGAACGACGCTCGACTCCGCGCGGAGACCGTGGTCGGCGAATGTATGGCCGGGGCAGGGTTCGACTACGTCGAGTGGACCAACAGTGCCGACGACGTGCGGTACCGCGCCTACGCGCTCACCGACGACGAACTCGACTTCGCGACCGAGTTCGGATTCGGACTCGCCGCGCTCGAATCCGAGGCGCAGCGAAGCGGGTTTCGCCAGGAGCGACCCGATCCTCGGAACTACACCGGGCTTTCCAGTGCCGAGATCGAGGCATTCGACGTGGCGTTCCTCGGAGTCGAGGACGAAGAGGGGTGTCAATGGGCCGGCGACGCTGAACAGATCGCCGTCGGATTCGAGATCGTGGTCGGAATCGACGATCTGCGGAGCAGACGATCCCAGTTCCTCACGGATCCAGGAGTAGCCGAGCACTACGTCGACTGGTCGATATGTATGTCGACTCGGGGCTTCGACCACCCATCTCCAGCGCACGTCTTCGTTGCTTTCGAAGAGCGATCGATTGACGTGCTCAGCAGCGACGATGCGAGCGCGATCGCCGATCTTGTGTCGCAAGAGATCGCCGCGGCGACTGCGACCGTCGAGTGTGGCGAGCCAGTTCGCCAGCTCCTTCCCGAAGAACTCCGCGAGCTCTGGGAGATCCATGCGGCCACCTGATGGGTGTTGTTGACGGCCGAGGCCGGGTGGGAGGAGGGAGCCACCCGGCCCGGGCCGTCAGTTCGTCACGCAGCCGCAGCGGCGGTGACCGACTTCAACGCCTGGTCTAAGTCCTCTCGTATGTCCTCGATGTGCTCGATGCCCACCGAGACCCGGATCAGATCGGGGCCCACGCCTGCCGCACTCTGTTCTGCAGCATCGAGCTGCTGATGTGTGGTCGATGCCGGGTGGATCACAAGTGTCTTCGCATCGCCCACGTTGGCGAGGTGGCTGGCCAACTCGAGCGAGTTGATGAATTCGAGCGCAGCGTCGTACCCGCCCGCCACACCGAAGCTGAGTACCGCGCCGAAGCCGTTGTCGAGCAGGCGTCCAGCGATCTCGTGGCTCGGGTGCGACTCCAAGCCGGGGTAGCTGACCCACTCGACGCCCGGATGGGCATCGAGCCAGCGGGCGAGATCGAGCGCGTTGTCGACATGGCGTTGCACCCGCAACGAGAGCGTTTCGAGGCCCTGGAGGAGAAGGAAGCTGTTGAACGGCGATTGGGAGGCTCCGAAGTCGCGCAACCCCTCGACCCGGGCGCGGATGGCGAATGCGATGTTGCCGAACGGTCCCTCCGGACCGAACACCTCGCTGAACACCAGGCCGTGATAGCCGGGCGCAGGTTCGGTGAACAGCGGAAACTTCGGCGACCGCCAGTCGAAGTTGCCCGAATCGACGATCACACCACCGATCGAACTCCCGTGTCCGCCGATCCACTTCGTGGCCGAGGCGACCACGATGTCGGCGCCGTGTTCAATCGGCCGGATGAGGTATCCGCCGGCGCCGAACGTGTTGTCGACGACAAGTGGGATGCCTGCGGCGTGGGCCACCTCGGCGATGCGCGGCAGGTCGGGCACGTTGTACTGCGGGTTGCCGATCGATTCGACGTAGATGGCCTTGGTGTTGTCCTGAATCGCGGCGGCGAGGTCAGCGGGGTCATCGCCGTCCACCAGGGTCACGTCGATTCCGAGACGAGGGAACGTGACCTTGAATTGGTTGTACGTACCGCCGTAGAGGTAACTCGTCGACACGATGTGATCGCCGGCCTGCGCGAGCGTGGTGAGTGCGAGCAGCTGCGCGGCTTGACCGGACGACGTCGCCACAGCTGCCACACCACCCTCGAGTGCCGCGACCCGCTGCTCGAACACGTCGGTCGTCGGGTTCATGATCCGCGTGTAGATGTTGCCGAACTCCTCGAGTCCGAACAGGCGGGCCGCATGGGCCGAGTCGTCGAACACGTACGAGGTCGTCGGGTAGATCGGGACCGCCCGCGACCCCGTGGTGGGGTCGGCGTTCTGGCCAGCATGGAGTTGCAGGGTCTCAAAACGGTGGTTGCTCATGGCAATAGCTTCCTCTCTTGTCGCGATTACGCGCTCGAAACGAGCGCCGCGAGCGGAAGCTCCGCTGTTGGCTGCCTCATCGATCAGGCATTGGCACCGAGTTGTTCGGTTGCCGCGGCTTCGTAGGGCCTGTCCCTCCACCGCTCTTGATGAGCGCGATCTGGTTGTGCACGAGATCCTTCTCGACGGCATGTGCGGCGGTCAAGCGAGATTGACCGATGTCACGCGCCTGCCGCCGTTGCGCACCCGGCGAACCTACGATCGTGACATGAGCAGCCGCACGTATCAGCTCGATGATCGATTCAATGCCACGGCCGGCACCGTGCACCTCACCGGCATCCAGGCGATCGCGCGCGTCCCGATCGACCAGATGCGTACAGATCGGGCCAACGGACTGAACACCGCCGCACTCGCGTCCGGGTATCCCGGGTCGCCCCTCGCCGGACTCGACACCGAGTTCCGACGGGCCGCGGCGGCCGTAGACCTGCCCCTCATCCATCAGCCCGCGGTCAACGAGGAGCTCGCCGCCACGGCGATCATGGGTTCGCAATTGGCGTCGTCACGCCCCGATGTGCGCTACGACGGGGTGATCGGCGTCTGGTATGGCAAGGCGCCCGGGCTCGATCGTGCGACCGACGCACTCCGCCACGGCGTTTTTGCCGGATCGAGCGCCAAGGGTGGCGCCCTCGCCGTGGTCGGCGATGACCCGGCGGCCAAGTCGTCGACGATGCCATCTTCGTCAGACGCTGCGCTCGTCGACCTTCACATGCCCGTTCTGTACCCGGCCACGATCGCGGAGTGCCTCGAATTGGGTCTTCATGGTGTAGCGATGTCGCGCGACACCGGTCTGTGGTCCTCGCTGAAGGTCGTCACCCCGATTGCCGACGGCAGCGGCACGGTCGAGATTCCCGTCGTGCGCCCGGTACTGCCAGAGGTCGAAGTCGACGGCCGCACCTGGGAGCCCTACCCCTCTGCGCAGTTCCTCGGGCCCCGAATGGTTGCCAAAGAGAAGGAGTTTCACGAGGTCCGTCTCGAACTCGCGCGGCTCTATGGTTCGGCGAATTCTCTGAACCGTCTCACCACCGACCCCTCCGATGCGTGGATCGGGATCGTCGCCACGGGATACACCTACGGCCAGGTGGTCGAGGCGCTGCGGCGTATGGGACTCGACTCCCTCGAAGCAGTTGCGGCGGCCGGGATCCGGCTCCTCCACCTTCGGCTACCGATCCCGTTCGACGAGGATTTGATCCGCACGTTCACCTCGGGTCTCGACGAGGTGATCGTGGTCGAAGAGAAGAATCCCACCCTCGAGATCCTCGTGCGCGACGCGCTCTACTCGACGACGATGCGCCCACCCGTGGTGGGCAAGTTCACGACGGACGGCGACCGGCTGTTCCCGTCACACGGCCGGCTCGATGCCGACGCAATCGCCCCTGGTCTCCGACAACGGCTGGCAGCACGCGTGGCCGAGCGACTCGCCCCGGCGCCTGCTCCCGCTCGCGAGCGAATACCTCTCACGGTGAGCCGCACTCCCTTCTTTTGTTCGGGTTGTCCGCACAACTGGGGCACGAAGGCGCCCGAGGGGACGCTTGTGGGCATGGGCACGGGCTGCCATGGGATGACTCTGCTCATGGATGCCGATCGGGTTGGGGAGAGTGCGGGCATCACGGCCATGGGCAACGAGGGAGCGCACTGGATCGGGATGGCGCCATTCGTGGACACCACCCACCTCATCCAGAACCTCGGCGACGGCACCTATTTCCATTCGGCCCAACTCGCCGTACAGGCAGCCATCGGCGCCGGAACGAACATCACTTTCAAGCTGCTCTACAACGACACCGTCGCCATGACCGGAGGACAGGACGCCACCTTCAACGTGGGCGTTCCCGAGCTGGCCAGCATCCTGCACCTACAGGGGGTGAAACAGGTGGTGATAACCACCGACGACGTGAAGACCTATTCGAAACATGGTCTGCCACGTGGCGTCGATGTGCGCGACCGCACCGAGATCGTCGACGTTCAGACCGAGTTGGCCGAGATCCCAGGCGTCACGGTGCTGATCCACCATCAGGGCTGTGCCGCCGAGACCCGCCGAGACCGGCGACGGGGCCGGATCGCCACGCCGAAGACCCGAGTCGTCATCAACCATCGGATCTGCGAGGGATGCGGTGATTGCGGCGACAAGAGCAACTGCCTCAGCGTGCAGCCGGTCGAGACGGAGCTCGGCCGCAAGACCCGAATCGATCAGGCGAGCTGCAATCTCGATCTGTCGTGCCTCGAAGGCGACTGCCCGGCATTCATGACGGTCGATGTCCACGAGCCGGCGGCGAAAGAGCTGCTTCCCCCGCCGCGCGTTCCCGCGGTCGAAGTCGGCCCCGATCGCGCTGCCGTGGCCATCCGCATGACCGGAATCGGTGGAACCGGCGTGGTCACCGCCGGTCAGATTCTGGGAACGGCAGCGCTTCTCGCCGGCCGCACGGTCGAAGGACTCGACCAGACCGGCCTGTCGCAAAAGGCCGGTCCGGTGGTGAGCGACGTGACTGTGGTGACCCGGCCCGATGAACGTCGATCAAATCTCATCGGTGCCAACCAGGCCGATGTGCTGATCGCGTTCGACCTGCTCGTTGCCAGCGCAGCTCCAGCCATCGATGCTGTTTCCGCAGCGACGGTGATCGTTGCGTCGACGTCGTCGGAGCCCACGGGGCGACAGATAAGTGCGCCACAGATTCGAGCCGAGACCTCGAGCGAACTACTCGCATCGCTCCAGGATCGGTCCGGCGGCGCGACCGTTGCCTTCGACGCTGAAGAGGCCTCGGTGGCCCTCGTCGGGACCGCGGCGACCGCAAACATCATGCTCCTGGGAGCGGCAGTTCAGATCGGTGCCATCCCCATCCCGGTCGAGGCGATCCGCGACGCGATCGAGCTGAACGGCGTGGCGGTCGATACGAATTTGGCTGCGTTCGACTGGGGGCGTCATGCCGCTGACGCGCCCGAGGACTTCGCTCACCTGGTGGCCGACCAGAGCCGGTCGACGGTTTCGGTCGCGGTCGATTCTCCGCCGACCGCGATCATGTCTCGAATCGAGAAGCTCACCGACGCTCAGGCCACGCGATCACTGATCTCGATGCTGGCCGGCGACCTGGTCGCGTATCAGGACGAGGCCTACGCCAGCCGATTCCTCGAACTCCTCGAGCGACTCCCGAGCGACACCGCCCTCATCGAAACCGTCGCCCGCTCCCAGCATCACCTTCTCGCGTACAAGGACGAGTACGAGGTGGCGCGGCTGATGCTCTCGGACGACGGTCTGGCGGAAGCCCGTACCGTCGGCAAGAACGCCGTGTGGAAGCTGCATCCGCCCATGTTGCGAGCGTTGGGGATGAAGAAGAAGCTGTCCTTCGGACAGAGGACCGTGCCCGCTTTCCGGACCCTCGCTCGAGCCAAGCGATTTCGTGGTTCAGCGCTCGATCCCTTCGGTCGCACCTCGCTCCGACGAACCGAACGTGCGCTCCCGACCGAATTCGAGGAACTCGTGGCCGAGATCGTTCAACGACGGGATGCTGGAGACCTGTCGCTCGAGGACGCACTCCGAATCGCGGCGCTTCCGCTCGACATCCGTGGCTACGAACATCTGAAGGAACGCCGGATCGGCGAGTACCGAGCGGCGGTTGCCGCCGCAATGGGGGAGCGGTGACGAACGTTCTCTTCCTCTTCAGCGATGAACACCGACGAGATGCCATGGGCTGCGCTGGCCACTCGCTCGTGCGGACGCCTCATCTCGACGCACTCGCCGACCGAGGCACTCGCTTCACGAACGCGATGACACCTTCGCCGATCTGTGTGCCCGCCCGCGCCGCCCTGGCAGCGGGGGAGTACGTGCACGCCACCCGGTGCTGGAGCAACGCCCAGGCTTATGCCGGGAACCCGACGAGTTGGGGGCATCGACTCCAGAAGACCGGCCATCGGGTCGACTCGATCGGAAAGTTGCATTACCGGGGGAGCCGATTCGAGAACGGCTTCGACCGGGAATTGCTTCCGATGTACATCCGCGGCGAGCAGGGCTGGGTGAAGGGGCTCCTTCGCAACCACGAGCTGGCACTCGATTGTTCCGAGTACGCCACGATGGTCGGCCCGAGCGACAGCACCTACACCGATTACGACCTCGGTGTCACCGCTGCGGCTTGCGACTGGCTACGTGATTCTGACAACACGACCTCGGATGCGCCTTGGGCGTTGTTCGTGAGCTGGCTCCGACCGCACTACCCGCTGCACTGCCCGCCCGACCTCTACGACCTGTATCCGCTCGACGACCTCGACGACCCACTCGCCACTGCCGACCCCACGACCGAGCATCCGGTCGTGCAGACGCTCCGGCGGAACTTCGACTTCGACCGTTACTTCACCGACGAGACGCGGCGTATGGCACGGGCGTCGTACTTCGCGCTCTGCACCTTCCTCGATGCCCAGATCGGTCGGGTACTCGCCGCGCTCGAATCGAGTGGCCATGCCGAGGACACGATCGTGATCTACACGAGCGATCATGGCGATCACAACGGTGACCGCGGACTCTGGACCAAGATGACGCTGTTCGAGGAATCGGCCGGGATTCCCATGATCGTCGCCGGTCCCGACGTTCCCTCGGGAATGGAGGTCGGCACGCCCACCTCGCTCGTCGATATCCGGCCAACGATCCTCTCCGGGATGAACGTGGCCGACGACGGCCGGACTCGTCCTGGTGTTGCCCTCCAGGAGATCGCGACGTCGCCCGACCATGACCGGGCGGTGCTCAGCGAATACCACGATGGCGGCTCGCCGACCGGAATGTTCTCGCTCCGAACCACGCGTTGGAAGTACAACGCATATGCCGGACACGAACCCGAGCTGTACGACCTCGACAATGACCCCGACGAACAGGTCGACTTGGCCTCGCATCCGGACCACGTCGGGGACCGGGCCGAGTGCGAGAAGCTGCTTGCCGACATCGTCGACGTCGAGCGAGCGAACACCCTCGCCTTCTCCGATCAGGCGGACCGGATAGAGGAGCTGGGCGGCGAGCAGGCGATCCTCGACGCATTCGAGTTCGATTTCACTCCTGTCGGGAGCTGAGGTCAGATCGCGAAGAAGAGGGAGCGGACAGCCGCTCCCTCTCCTTCATTCAGGGCGACGTTGCCCCTGACGCCGAGTGGGCGGATTAACCGGCGCTCGTATCGCGGGTTGCGGCCGAGAACTTGTCGTAGACGCCTGGCCAGAAGCGGTCACGGGCGGCCCACACACCACCGACACCGAACTTGATGATGGCGATCAGTGCGAGCGAGCCGATCAGCGCCTGGAACAGCGTGTCGACGATGTCCTGGGCGACCTCGATCTGATCGAGGGCAGCGAAGACGCCGATCACCCACACCGCACCAGTGGCGATGTTCGTGACCAGGTTGCCCCACGCCTGCTCCTGGGACAGAGAGCGGACGAAGTCCTTCACGAAGTTCGCGATCGCGCCCGTTAGGAACAGGATGATGATGGCAACGAACACCTTCGGGATGAAGGCGACGATGTCGTCGAGAACATCCTTGATCGCAACGATTTCGAGGGCGTCGACGGTGAGCTGGAGCACCAGCAACATGATCCCGATGTAGACCACCTTGGCGAGGAGCAGCCCGGAATCGGGATATCCCATTCGCTCGATGTACTGGCCGAGGCCGCTCTTGTCGACGAGGTTGTCGATTCCGGCGCGGGTCAACGCTTTGTGGACGAGACCCCTGATGAACTTGGCGATGAGCCAGCCCACGAAGAAGATCGCAATCGCGCCGGCTAGGCGCGGAAGGAAATCTCCGAATTGGTCGAACGTGCGCTGAAAGCTGTCCGAGAAGTTGATTTCTGCAAGCACCATTTTCTGTAGCACTCCCCTTTTTGGAATTGGCGGTGTGGCCGAGGGACGCATGGCGAACTCGAAAGTTACGAAACAAAGGAAAAATATTTCCAGCCGCGTCCAGACGTAACTTCTGGTTGTGCTCTGCGTCCACCGATGGCAGGCGCCGTGGCGACGTGGTCCACCACGCCTGCCAGGCAACCAACGACACTTGAACTCAATGGACACGCATCGCACGCTCCGCGAGCCCGCGACGCGTGCCGACAGCGGTGAACTGCACGCGCTGCTCAGCGAGCATGGTGCGGCGATGTACCGAGTCGCAGTCTCCATCGTTCAGGACGGCGCAATGGCAGAGGACGTGGTGCAGGATTCGATCATCAAGGTGTGGGACGGCCTCGACGGGTACCGCGGAGACGCGCCTGTTCGCGCCTGGATTCTTCGGATCACTCACAACACCGCAGTATCGACACTCCGAAAGGTCCGGGATGAAGCCTGGGACCCGTCGACACTTCCCGAGGTCGAAGCGCCCGGAAGTGTGGAGCGGGTCGCCGCCGCCCACGATCAGATCGACACACTTCGAGACGCATTGGCCGACCTCGATCCGCTCTCTCGAAGCATCCTCGCCCTGAGGAACATGGAAGCGATGAGTTACGACGAGATCGCCGACACGCTGGGCATCACCGTTGGCCAGGTGAAGATCCGACTGTTCCGGACCCGCAAGCGCCTCGCCGAACAGGTGAAGGGAGTCGACCATGGCTGACGGCTTCGACCGCTTCGACCTTCCCGTGGGCGATGACCTCGACGTCGACGAAGCCCTGGCGGAGCTTGGTGTCAGTGAGGACCAGCTCGACGCTGCGCTCGACGAGCTGGAACGGTCGGAGCCGGCAGGCCTTATCGAGTTGTGGAGGCCACCCGCCGGGCTCGAAGCCCGTATCGCTCGCCGAGCGAACGAACGGGTCACCGACAGACAGGCGATCTCGGCATTCGCCGACCTCTTCGGACTCGGTTGGCGCACCGCGACCGCAATCCTCGACGGACGAGATGATGGAGACGAGCACGATGGTTGACAACTGGATTTGGGCCCTCGGGGCCGTGGTCGCCGGTGTGGTCCTGGGCGCCGTCCTGGGCCTGGTCGCTCGGCGATGGCTCAGCAGCGAAGCGCGTCGACCGGCGTTGAGGGCGATCGCCTCACCAGCGAGCGCGTTTCTCTTCTGGGGCTTGGTGGCTGCCGGCGTCATCTTCGCGATCGGCTCCACGACGCCGGACAGCCTGCGACCGATCCCGAACGACATCATCGGGTGGATGCCCGACGCTCTCATCGCCGGGCTTCTCATACTGGGTGGGTACGCCGCCGGTCTCACCCTCGGGTCGACCGTGGGTGCCGCGCTCGCTCACGCAACAGGCGAGGAGAATCGGGCCGCCGAACGAGCGATCCGATGGGCGATCACCGGCGGGGCTGCGGTTCTTGCGCTCGGTCAACTGGGTGTGGAGACGACCATCATCGCCATCGTCATCGCCGGGCTGGTCTTCGGCATTGCGCTCACCTTCGCGCTGCTTGCAGGACTCGGCGGCCGCAAGGTGGCCGATCAGATCGCGGTGAGTCGGACGCTTCGAAACGAGCTTCACGTGGGTGATCACCTCGAGGCCGCTGGAACCCAGGGAATCATCGTGCAGCTCAATGCGACCACGGTCGTCGTCGAGGGCGAGGGTCTGCGCCGCACACTGATTCCGTATTCCGTACTGCTCGACGCGCCGTTCACGATCGAGTCCGGCGTTCGCTGAACCGACCGGCGCTAGGGAAGGTGTACCTGCGCGTAACTCGAAGACGAACCGTTCTCGAACAGGATGCGGAGGGGTCCATGCGCAACGGCTTCGACGCTCGACGGGCAGGACTCGAGAGGAACGCTCAGCACCATTCGGGCGACTCCGTTGGGCGCGAGGTCCGTCGTCAACGCTCTACCACTCGCTGCGAAAGGCAACGGTCCCCGTGCCCGAATCGCGGTCGTACGAAGCTCATCGGATGTCTGGTTCTGCACCGTGAACTCAGCAACCCAGTCGCACGTCGCGTCCGGCTGTTCAATCAACGACTCGGTCACGGAATCCTCGACGAGAACAATCGTGGGTCCAATGAGGCTGACCGCATACATGAGTGCGACAACTCCCCCGAGCGCCGCCACGGCGCCGAACCCCGCGAGGAAGCGAGCGCTGGTCGCAGTCGAACCATGCAAGCGGGGATCGACGAGGTCGGGGGTCGGAGGATCGGCGCGCATGGGGCCGCGCGCGATCGCCATGTTGGCGCGCGCTTCGTCGAGCTCGACCCGCGCCGCGCCGAGCTGATGGACCGTTTGCGGCTCGCGCGGCACCCGGCGATGGGTGTTGAACGCATCGATCAGCCATCGATACGCCAGGTCGGATGGTCCGAGCGCCATCGCGACAGTCTCGCGCCCGAGTGGGCGCGATGTCAGCAGTGACCGACGAGATCGGTCGCGAACGCCATCGCCGCGTCACCCTGGAACTCTCGAGCGCCGGTCGGAAGCACGAACGTGCCCGAACGCGATTCATGCACGGTCGCGGTGGCGCCGTCGATCTCCCACGAGACGACATTCCAGCTGGCGATGAGATCGACCGGATCCCATTCGACCCGGGCGTTCGAGAGGACGTTGTTGTCGCACCCGAATGCTTCGATCGATGGGGCGTCGAGATGATCAAGCCATGCAAAGGACCACGACAACTGGCCATCGGAAGTCATGATGGGCACGATCCGATCGTCGACCACGGTCCAGCCATCAGCGCCGCCGCCCCACGCCGACGTCCCGCCCACCCAGACCTCGGGGATGCCGTTGCTGTCCAGATCGGTGCGCCGACGAGCAGTTCCTTCCGCGTTGATTTCGACTTCGTCGAGCAGTCCGCCCTCGGGGGTGCAGAGTGCGAGACGAGGCCAGTCCTCGAAGCGCTCGACGATGTATCGACCGTCGAAGACGTCGCCTGGCGATGGCTTGATGCACGCGCCGTTCGCGTGCGAGCCGATCTCGGGTACCGAGGTCAGCGGATCGACGGTTGTGACCGGCGTCGAAGCCGGAGTCGAGATCGACTCGACAACAACCGTGGCACCCGGAGGAGTGCAGGCCGCGAAGACGAGTGATGCGACGGCGAGGGATGTGAGCGTTGGCCGCGAATTGGAGGCCATGCTTCGACCGTACGGATCGACGCCGCGACAGTCAGTGGGGAGCGCCCCCCGGTTTTAGCTCAGGCCGCAGCCTGCTCTTCGGAGGCATTGACCTCGGCCACGACCAGGTCGAGCACGCGCTCGACGTCGAGCCCGAGACCCACGCCGAGCGACTCGATGAACTCAGCGTCGGCGTGACTCATCGTGCAACCAACGGATGCGATGTGTCCTGCCATCCGGACCATTTGTTCCTTGCCCTCGTCGATGAGGTGATCGCGAAGGAACGCGATCCGCTCGGTGAAATCCGACGATGCGATCCACGCCATGTCGCGGTCGAGATCGTCGGCCACGTAGTTGTCGCGGATCGTGCGGCGAATCTCCCGAAGGGCGGTGCGTTGACGAACCTGATTCTCGGGCGAGGCCGCGACGAGCCACGCGCCGATCTCTCGGAACCCGGCAGCGATCTGATCGATCAGCTGGGCGTCGGTGGGGCGGGTCAGAACCGACAGGTCGTAGATCTCCTGCGAGCGCACGCAGCGAACGGCCTTCGCTGTAACGGCCCGATGTTCCAACACGTCGAGTAGTTCGTACTCGCCATCGGACTCGAGCGCGGGTGACCAGAATGTTCCCGATCCAACCGTCTTGTATTTGACCTTCGCCATCGTTCGTTCTCCAAGTCGCCCTCGATGAAACCCCGCTACGTCGTAAAACGACAGGTCGACCCGTCGGCTTTAGGGGTTGCCTACGCTCGGGTCGAACGGCCTAGGAAACGAGGAATGAGCGTGTACGCCACCGGAGTGCTGCGACTCGACCGAGAACGGTGGGTGGCGAACGCGAATTATGCGGTCAAGGCAGCGCTGCTCCTCTCGTTCGTGGTCGCCATCGTGTTCGAACCGTCGACGGTCGATGGAAAGGCGATGGGCTTTCGGGCGCCGCTGTTCCTTGCTCCGGCGGTGCTGGTACCGGTTATGGCACGGGCTCGGGACTGGGAGCCGTACCCCCACACCGCCGACGCGCTCCTCTCGGCGCCATTCCTCATCGACACATTCGGCAATCTCTTCGGGTTCTACGACGAGTACCCCGTGACCGACGACGTGCTGCATGCGGTCAACTGGATTTTGCTCGTCGGTGCGTATCACGCGTTCCGTTTTCGCAACGTCCACCACCGTGACGACGCCACCTTTCTCGGTTACGGGTTCGGCGCCCTTGCAATCGTGTGGTGGGAGATCATGGAGTGGGCGGTTTCCGAGGACGGATTCGGCGGCGCTGGAGGCCTCTCGCTCACCTACGAAGACACCGTGATGGATCTGTTCCTGTCGAGCACGGGCGGACTGGTCGGCTCGGTGGTCGCGGTAGGTCTGCTCGGCCCAGTCGTTCAGGCCGAGCGAACTGCTCGATCGACCAGTTCCATCGGATGAACCGTGGGCACGCCTGCCGCCGCAAGGTGCATTGAGCAGCCCGGGTTCGCGGACGCCACCACGTCGGGTGTGACGCGGTCGATCGCCGCAATCTTCCGGTCTCGAATCTCTCCGGCGAGCTTTGGCTCGAGCACCGCGTAGGCACCCCCGGCGCCACAACACAGACCATCGTCTTCCAACTCCACCAGCTCGCGCACAAATGGGCTCAGCACCACCCGGGTGGCCTCGTGTGCCCGTTGTACGTGGCGGAGGTGGCAAGGATCCTGCACCGCCACCCGAAGATCGAGGGGGTTGGCGCGTGGAAGTGCCGCGACGTGAGGCGCCAGCCATTCCTGAATGTCGAAGACTCGTTCGCTGAACGCCGCGGCCTCGGTGGTACCGAGAAGGTGGCCGTAGTCCTTCATCGCCGCCCCACAACCAGCGGAATCGACGAGGATCGGCGCATCACCAGAGAGGTTGTTCATCATTCGCTCGGCCAACGATCTCGTGTCGTCGGCGAGCCCTGCATGGGCCTGGAGCGCGCCACAACATGGTGCCATCTCATTTGTGGGGGTCACCCCGAAACCGGCCGCTTCGATCACACGTTGGCCGGCGGCGTGGACATCCCGTTGCCAGGCATCCATCACACATCCGGTGAACAGGAAGACATCCGTGCCCGACACGGCGAGCGGAACCTGGCGCAGCGGGAGGTCGGTGCTGATCCCGAGTCGCTTCGGAACGAGCTTGAGGCGTTGGGCAACGGCCAATGCCGAAGATCCAGCGTGAAGCAGCTTCGGGTGTGAGAGCGGGGCGAAGGCGACGCGCTGCCAGGTCGGGGTGATCTTGCCGGCATCGGCCAGGGTCTCCCGGGTGCGTTCCATCAGGTGACCGTAGGGAACTTTGGACGGGCACGCCGGTTCACACCCTCGGCACTGCACACACGACTCGAACGATCGGATCACCTCGTCGGTCAGTGGAGCATCGTTGTGGTGCACCTCGCGCATGAGGTGAATGCGACCCCGCGGCGACAGCATCTCGTCGCCGCTCACCCGAAACGTGGGGCAGTGGGGGAGGCACAAGCCGCACTGCACACACGAGTTGAGGTCGTCTTCGTCGAGGCCGAGGTCCATCAGCGCGCTCCGACGACGCGGCCGGGGTTCAGACGATTCGACGGGTCGAACTCGACCTTCATCCGATCGTGGATCAGGGCCACCTTCGGGTCGAGCGGACGGTCGGGCGGCGGTTTCTCGGCATGCACCACACCCACGCCCACCTCCGCAACAAAGGTTCCCACGTCGAGCGCCTCGAGGTTCGAGAGGTCGGCGGGTCGAAGCGACCACCGATGCCCGCTGGGCGGCTCTGGTGGTTCGCACCCACGGAAGGTCCCGAGACCGTCGAGGATCGCCGCGTCCGCCGAAACGTCGGGCTCATGGCCGGCCAACAGGACGTGCGTTCGCTCGCCGTCCCACAACACCGCTCCAGGAGCGAGTAGCCCGGCATGAACCGCGAAGGCGTCGGCGTCGTCGGCCTCGAACCAGCGTCGTGCGGCAGGAATCGGATTCGTGCGGAGGATGACTTCGGCGATGCATCCGAGCGTGCCGAGCGAACCGGTGATGAGGCGGGGAATGTCGAAGCCCGAGACGTTCTTGACCGTCGGACCGCCACCGCTGACGATGCGACCCTCGGCCGAGATGTATCGCACCTGCAATACCGTCGCGCGGAGATCGCCGCGGAGCGGACGTAGATGATCGTTCTGGCCGACTGCGATGGCGCCACCCACCGTGCCGCCACGCTCGGGAAGGGCAGTCCACTGGCCCTGCTCCGCCAGTGCAGCCTCCAGCTCGGCGACGGGCGTCCCGGCCCGCACGGTCACCGTCATCTCCTCGGCGACGTACTCGACGATTCCGGCCGGGGCCATCACGGTGGGCGTTCCGTCTACGAGGGGTCCGCCCACATCCCAACGGGTTCGATGACCCTCGACCGCTATCGGACCGGTCGCTCCCACCCGTTCGGCGAACTGTTCGAGCACGGGATCATCGGTGGCGAGGTGGGCCGTCATCCCCACACTCCTGCGGGTACGGAGCGAAGCGCCTGGATGTCGGCGCAGCTGTGCCCCATCGGCAGGACCTTCCCGGGATTGGCGCGGCAGTCCGGATCGAAGGCGCGGCGCAGTCGATTCTGATGGTCGAGATCATCGTCGGTGAAGAGACGATCCATGTGTATCTGTTTCTCGACTCCGATGCCGTGCTCTCCTGTTAGCACCCCACCGGCATCGAGCGATGCATTCACGATGTCAGCGCCGGCGGCGAGGACGCGATCGAACACACCCTCGTCACGAGCATTGAACAGAAGCAGCGGGTGCAGGTTGCCGTCGCCCGCGTGGAGCACGTTCATGACCAGGAGGTCGTGACGATCAGCGATCGCATACACCTCGTCGAGAACGTCGGCGAGTTTCGAGCGGGGAACGACCGTGTCGTGCAGGTAGTAGTTCGGCGCCACCTGCGCGACCGCACCGAAGGCGGTCTTACGTCCTTTCCACAGGAGCGCCCGTTCGGTTTCGTCGGCCGCGAGCCGAACGTTGGTCGCACCATTTTGGATGGCGATCTCGCGGATCCGCGTCGTGTCGATGTCGATGCCAGCTTCGGGTCCGTCGACCTCGGCAAGCATCACTGCGCCCGCGTCGCGCGGATAACCGGCGGCCACGTAGTTCTCCACCGCTTCGGTCATGCGCTGGTCCATCACCTCCATCGCCGCTGGGACCACGCCGGCGCCGATAACTCCGCTGACCGTGTTCGCGGCATCCCTCACGCTCGCGAACGACAACAGCAGCGTGCGCACCGCGGGCCGATTGCGCGTGAGGCGCACCGCCACCTTGGTCGCGATCCCGAGCGTTCCTTCGCTGCCCACGAAGACGCCGCGCAGGTCGTAACCGTCGGGTTCCGCGTCGAGGCCGCCGAGCATCACGATGTCGCCGGCCGACGTGACCACCTCGATCGCGAGCACGTGGGCGTTGGTCACGCCGTACGCAAGACAGTGGGGGCCGCCCGAGTTGTTGGCCACGTTTCCGCCGATCGTGCACACCTGCTGGCTCGACGGATCGGGGGCGTAGTGGTATCCGAGAGGAAGCAGGTGCCGGGTGAGGTCCAGGTTGACCACGCCCGGCTCGACCCACGCGATGCCGTTCGCCTCGTCGACCTCGAGAATCCGGTTCATCTTCGTGACGGCAACAACGATCGGGACGCCGAGCGGAATCGCGCCACCGGCCAGCCCGGTCCCCGCACCGCGTGGCACGACGCCACGGCCATGTCGTTCGGCAATCGTCATGATCGCCGCCACCTCCGACGCCGATGTCGGGTAGCAGATCGGACCCGACACGCCATCGGTGAACATGGACGCATCCTTCGCGTGCAACGAACGATGGGCCGCGTCGTACGCCACCCTGTCGGGGCTGAGCGCAGATTGCAGATCGTCGACCAGGGGGTCGCCAGGTTTCTCCGAGCGACGCGTCAGCCGATCGAGAAGTGAGGTCATCGGCGCGACTTCAACTCCAGCCGTCGGGCGTGAAGTATCGGTTCGGTGTACCCACTGGGCTGTTCGGTTCCCGACATCACCAGATCGCACGCGGCGCGGAACGCCGTGCCATCGAAGTCCGGGGCCATCGGCGTGTACGTCGGGTCGGAGGCGTTCTGCCCATCGACCGTGACCGCCATGCGGCGCATCGTATCCATCACCTGATCGTGGTCGACAACGCCATGATGAAGCCAGTTGGCCATGTGCTGGCTGGAGATGCGGCAGGTGGCACGATCCTCCATGAGCCCGACGTCGTGGATGTCGGGCACCTTCGAGCAACCCACTCCTTGGTCGACCCATCTGACGACGTAACCGAGAATCCCCTGCGCGTTGTTGTCGAGCTCGACTTGGATGTCGGCGACAGACCAGTCGGTCGATTCGGCGACGGGGATGGTGAGAATGTCATCCAACGTCGCTCGAGATCGTCCGGCGAGCTCTTCCTGCCTTTCGAGAACGTCCACGTGGTGATAGTGCGTGGCGTGGAGGGTGGCGGCGGTGGGCGAGGGCACCCAGGCGCAGTTCGCGCCGGCGTTGGGGTGGCCCACCTTCTGCTCGAGCATGTCGGCCATCAGGTCGGGCGCTGCCCACATGCCCTTGCCGATCTGTGCCCGGCCGCGCAGGCCGCACGCGAGGCCGGTATCGACATTCCAGTCCTCGTAGGCACCGATCCACGGCTGGGCCTTCATGTCGCTTTTGCGAACCATCGGGCCCGCTTCCATCGACGTGTGGATCTCGTCTCCGGTGCGATCGAGGAAGCCGGTGTTGATGAACGCCACCCGGGACCGCGCCGCTCGAATGCACTCAGCGAGGTTCACCGTGGTTCGGCGCTCCTCGTCCATGATCCCGAGTTTCACGGTGTTCTGCGGTATCCCGAGGATCGCTTCCACGAACGAGAACGTCGCGTCCGTGAACTGAACCTCGTCGGGGCCGTGCATCTTCGGCTTGACCACGTAGATCGAACCGGCCCGTGAGTTCCTCGGCCCCGTGGTGTTCCGAAGATCGTGTAGTGCGCAGAGCGTTGTGATCATCGCATCGATCAACCCCTCGGGCGCTTCCTTCCCGTCGCGGTCGAGCACGGCGGGAGTGGTCATCAGGTGCCCGACGTTGCGAACGAGCATGAGCGCTCGACCCGACACCGCCACCTGTGAACCGTCGGCGCCCGTGTAGACCCGACCAGAGGCGAGGCTCCGAACGAAGGTGTCGTCGCCCTTCGTGACCTCCACCGTGAGCGTTCCGGCCATGAGCCCGAGCCAATTGCGATATGCGAGGGCTTTGTCCTCGGCGTCGACGGCCGCGACAGAGTCTTCGCAGTCCATGATCGCGGTGATCGCCGATTCGAACTCGATATCGGACATGCCAGCCGAATCGGCGGCACCGACCGGGTGGGTCGAATCGAAGCGGAGGTCGACGCCGAGTCCGTTCACCTGCAACAGCACGGCCGTCGGCGCGTCGGCCGGGCCGTTGTACCCGATGAAGTGCGTCGGATCAGCCAGACCCGTGTCGTGTCCCGCGGCCGTGGTCACGACGAGCGCACCGTCGACGACTCGATAGCGCGTCGACCCCGCGTGGGATCCGGCTTCGAGGGGAGTGACACGATCGAGGTGGTCGCGGGCCCAGGCGATCACGCGCTCGCCTCGCACCGGATCGTATGGGCCGGGGTCGGGCAAATCACCCATGGCGTCGGTGCCGTACAGCGCGTCGTAGAGGCTTCCCCACCGCGCGTTCGCAGCGTTGATCGCGTAGCGGGCGTTCATCACCGGCACCACGAGCTGGGGTCCGGGGAGAAGCGAGATCTCGGGGTCGACGTATTGAGTGGAGACCTCGAAAGGCTGACCCGCGGGGACCAGATAACCAAGCTCCTCGAGGAACGCCCGGTACTCGGAAGGATCGTGCGGAGCCCCGTCCCGTTCCCTGTGCCATGCGTCGATCGCGGCCTGCATGGAGTCCCGAATCTCGAGCAGCTCACGATTGCGTGGACCCAACTCATGTACGACGCGGCTCAGCCCGGCGAAGAAAACGTCGGGCGCGACACCGCTCCCCGGCAGTGCCTCGTTCACGAGAAAAGCGTGGAGTGGCTCGCCGATGCGAAGATCGGCCACGACGACGTGTGACATGGAGGCTCCTCGGGAAACGCTGTTATTACCCGTCAGTAAACCGTGTTTGGCCGAGAGAAAATCCTCGATCAGGAGCCGTAGACGGGCACGTCGGCGGCGTAGGCCTCGCGGAACAGGTCGAGTACCTCGTCGGTCTCGGGCTTACGCCGGGTCTGCTCCTTCGAATACAACAGCTCGCCGTCGACGACCACGTCGAACACTCCCTTGCTGCCCATCTTCAGTATCAGCGATCCGATGACGTGTTGGTAGCTACCGAGAAGCTCATGAGTGACGCGCACGGCGACAGGCTCGTAGTTTCAAGGGACGCAGTAGGTGATCTCGATCTCGTGGCCTGCCATGACGAATCAGGATATCGCTCGACTCGAACGCTGAGGCTCAGTCGGGGGCGCGAACGCCTCGTAGACCCTTCCATGCGAACTCGAAGATCATCGAGGAGAGTTCGTCGGGGTTCCGACGCTCGCCCTCCTGAATCCAGCGTCGCACAGCGCCCTCGAGAAGCCCTGCCACCGCGCGCGCGTACATGAGGCGGTCGTCTCGCTCGACACCTTCGATGTCGATGTACTCAGCCGTGAACGAGACGAACGTGTCCTCGACCGCGCGCAACTCTTCGGTGAAATGGGGGTCGCTGCGAACGCCCTCTCCGTAGAGAACGGTGAAGTTCGCCGGCTCGTCGGCGAAGAAGTGGAAATAGGCATTGAAGGCCCGTTCGAGTTGCTCGCGAGGCCCGCCTGCCGATTCGACGGCCGCGGACAAGAGCTCGACCAGCCTCGATCTCGTCTGGCTGAGCAGCTCGAGGTACAGGTGGTGTTTTGAGTCGAAGTGTTGGTACACGACCGGCTTCGTGACGCCGGCTGCCTCGGCGACATCGTTCATCGAGGTTGCTGTGAATCCGTTCGCGCCGAAGGTGTGCAACGCTGCGACGAGGAGCTGGAGCTTGCGCTCGTCGGCGCCGAGTCGGGTAGTGGTTCCTTCGGTCGCCACGGGTCAAACCGTATCGCACGGGTCGGGACGTGCCGACGTTGCTGGCGACTATCGCCGTCGACGTTGTGCCGCGGAGTCCTCTTCGTGGCGTTCGGCACCCTTGATCGCGTATCCGACCTGGATCGCGACCGCCGTGATGATGCTCGCCACGACCAGAAGGACGATGATCAGCGTGACGATCGGTCCTTCGAACGAGGTGAAGAGGCCGACGAAGAACAGGATCATCGCCACGCCGTACAGAAGGAAGCCCAGGCGCTGCGCCTGATTCGAGCCACGTCGAATTCGAGCGCGCTGCTGGAGGATCGGGTCGCCGGTGGTGGGCGGAGGATCGGACGAGCTCACGCGTCCACTCTGATGGTCAGCGTGTCTTGTCGGCAAGCTCGCTGTTGCGTCGACGACCGCGGCCGCGGCGTCGACGATGTCCGGGAGAGGGCGGCGCGAGCTGCGTCAGGCGGCGGTCGGCCTCGTTGCGGCGGCGGAGGAACTCCGCGAGTTGCTCGTCGCTGGGCGACACGGTGAGATCGATGATCGGCCGACGATCGGTGAGGTCGATGACCGTTTCTTCTGCGGGGCGCGTCGGCGAAGGTCGCTTCGACCGGGCGGGGGTCGGATCAGGGGAATCGGCGCTGATCGTGATCCCGTCGCTTGTCTTGATCACCGGCTGATCGCCGGGCGGCGGCGTTGCGTTGGGCGCCATGTCCTCGACGTCCAGGACTTCCTCGAGTTCGATCAGATCGTCTGGGTCGGCCGGCATCGGTGGCGCCACGAGGTGGGGTTCGAACTGCACCGGGGGACCGGTGGGCGGCGGCGGAATCCGAAGGCCCTCGCGCTCGGTGCCGAGAGGGCTGTTGTGGGCGAGATGTTCCGGAGCGCGCTCTGGTCGCGGCAAGTGACGTCGCTCCTGCGGATTCTGGGTTGGGCTCAGACCGGGTCGAAGGACGCGGGGGAGAGGGGCGAGGAGGAGTCGGCTTCTCGGCGCTGCGTGTGCCGGGCCGCGCCCCGGCAGCTTCGCCTCGGCGGTGTCATCCGGGTTCGCCGAGAGTCGAGCGCTGAGGTACATGTTCATCACGATGTCGGCGAGGGCGACCAGGATCACGAGGTCGCCGAGGCTGATGACTTTGCCGAATCCCGGCACCGGGATCACGTCACCGAAGGAATCGAATCGGTTCGCCGTTGCGGTCGATTCGCGCGGACCGTCTATCTGTGCCGTTCCGTCCTCGTTCACCACGCCGGCCGACGTGAGCGCCAGTTCGGACACCGGCACCGCTCCGTTCGCGAGAACGGGAAGGAGGTTCATGGAAATGCCGATCAGCATCACGATCATGCCAGTGAGCGTCAGGTTGGCGACGGCGAACGCAATGAAGGAGACGAAGCTCAGCGCCAACCACACCATCGAGTGGCTCGGGTCGATCACGACGAGAACGAGTGTGGCCGTGATTCCGCTGACGAGGAAACCCTTGCCGCGTAGGCGGGTCTGGACGACGCCCGACCACGCACCGCCACGGAGGCGGCCGATCGCGGAACCGATCCCGATGGCGATCAGAGAGAGCAGCACGGCGACAACGTTAGTCCTGCTCGCGCGGAGAGTGGGGACACTTCGCGCGCACCGCGCGAGACCGGGTCTGACCCCTCCACGCTCGAAGGGGTCAGACCCCATTCGGGCGAAAGTGCTCTGACCCCTTTTTCGGGGAAGGTGCCAGAGCAACGGCCGGCCCGCGAACAGAAATTCCTACGCTCGCGCTCCCCGGGCGGTGCCGAAGGATTTGTCTTCTTCAGTGTTGAAGAGGAAGCAGGTCACCCGGCGGTGCCTGCCGACCGGATGTTCGAACGTCTCCTGGGTCGGCTGGAGGAAATCGATGTCGTACACGGACAATTCGTATTCGGCTCCCACGAAGTCTTCGAACGCCTCGTAACAGACCTCGGTACTCCAGGCGCTCAACGCGTCCTCACCCGGGAAGGGGGCACCGTTGGGGGCCGGGAATTCGGCCTCGTGGTACACCTCCTTGTCATGCGGGCGTGAGCAATCGACGGCAGCCGTGATGTTGATGCGTCGGTTCTGTTCTCGGTCGGTCCAACTGACCTCGTTGAAGCACGCACCTGCTCGGAGGTCGAAGGGGTTGAGCGGTGCGCCCTCCCAGTCGGGTTCACCGTCGACGTCGACGTCGGAACTCGCGCCTCGACCCTGATCGTCGGCGGGGTTGGTGGGGCCGTCGCTCGTCTCGTCAGCGGAACTACACGCAGCGATACCCACCGCGAGCACGAGGATGAACACGAAGCGGGCCGACAAACGCACGAGCCAACGGTATCGAGATCGGGCGGCGGTCGGAATTCGCGCGGTGTCAGCCGGCGGGCAGGAAACGATCGATTTTCTCGAAGGTGAGCGCGAGCAGCACGACGACCGGGATCACGCCCATCGCCACGGAGGGCCAGCGCTTCCATCGGCGACTCAGCTCCTTGAACCCGAACCACGCGGCCATGGTTGCAGCACCCCACAGGAGAGCGGGAACGATCGCACCCTCGTCGCCGTCGAGCCCCTCGTCGAGACTCACCTCGTTCGCGAACAAGTCGCGAGCGGTCGGCCGGTCCTCGACTGGAAGGTCCTCGGCCGCGGCAGTCTCGCTGCCCGAGTCGGCGGCGGCGATCGCGGTTCCGAACTCACTTGCAAGGTCGGAGGCGTTGTTGACAATGAAGTCGGTCGGGGGCGGCGGGGTGTCCACCGGTTGACTCACCAGTTCGGCGACGACGATGATCCGCTGTCGGGCGGAGAATTTTGGGTGACAGGCTGTGAGCGTGAGTCGGTTGTCGCCGAAGTCGCTCAGGACCCACGTGGCCTCGGGGCCCACGATGATGTGACCGATGCTGTCGGCGTTCTCCGGCATCCCGAAATCGATGTTCGGACCGAGCAGCTCCGGGGCGAATGCCTCCCGCGCCGGGAGCACTCGGTACTCGTGGAAACCCTGCACTGTTCGCACATTGATCTCGTCGCCGGGTACGAGTTCGTCGATGCGGTTGAACGGGGCGCCATACGTGGTGCGATGACCCGCGATACCGCTGTTGCCCTCCTGTCCTGGGAAGACCGTCGACCGGTAGTGGCCGGGTCCGTTGCGGAGGTCTTCGACCTGAACTCCTTCCACCACCACCTTGCGCACGTCGAGGCTGGGAATCGTGATGCGCGCGATCGCGTCGCCGCCGTCGCGGTAGAGCGCTTCGGCAAGCTCTTCGTCGAAGACGGGGATCGTCCCACCAGCGGAGGGAACCGCCGACGTCGTTGTGGTCGATTCAAGCACCTCGGCCTCGGTCGTGACCGGTGCGCCGGTCGTTGTGGTCGGCGGAACCGTCGTCGGCGTCGTCGTTGCCGGCGTTTCGAGCAGGAGTTCGTCGAAGTCGCTCCCGAGTGAGTCCTGCGCAGACGCCTCCTGAAGTCCCGTTCCCCACAGCTGGTATCCCACGAAGAGGAGCACCACCACGCCGCTGGTGATGAGGAATCGGCCGATGGAGCCGAGCAGACGAGACGTCATGATGAAACCGTATCGGTCGTACCTGGGGGGTCGTCGAGCACCCGGCCCGAAGAATTGGGTAAGTGTCGGTGAGAAAAGCCCAAGAATTCCAACGCCAGTCCCGGACGGACGGGACCGGGGTGGGGGTGTACCGGTAGCGTCGTGGTGTGTCCGTGGTGTCCCTGCGAAACGTCGTCGTCGTGCTCGGCGGGTTTCCCGCGCTCGCCGGCGCCGCCCTGGAGGTGGGGAGCGGAGAAGCGGTTCTGCTCCAGGGTCCGAACGGCGCTGGCAAAACCACCCTTCTCCGACTCTGTGCCGGTTTGGTCCGTCCGCAGTCGGGTGAGGCCACCGTTCTCGGTCACGACTTGTTCGAGGATCGCCGGGCGCTTCGCCCGCGCGTGGGCATCGTCGGACACGAGAGCATGCTGTACGAAGACCTCACCGTCTGGGAGAACCTCGACTTCTGGGGTTCGGCTTCCGGGGTCGACGCGACGCAGGTGAAGGCGGCTGCTTCGCACATGAATATCGAGTCGCGTCTCTTCGATGTGCCAGTCCGCATACTCTCGGCCGGTCAGCGTCGCCGAACCTCGCTCGCCGTCGCTGCCGCCCGCCGCCCCGAGCTGTGGCTGCTCGACGAGCCGCACGCCGGGCTCGACCAGGCGGGTCGCGACATCGTCGACGGTCTGATCGCCGACGCGGTTGCTGCGGGCGCGACAGTGATCGTCGCCTCTCACGAACTCGATCGGGTTCGTCCCGTCGTCAATCGGCAGGTCACCGTTGCTGGTGGCTTCGTCACGTCGCCTGCGCTCTCGAGCGAGGAGGTCGCCGGTGCTGTCTGACATCGCGCTCGTCGCCCGAAAGGATCTTCGAGTCGAATGGCGTTCCCGCGTTGCGCTCAACCAGGTCGTCCCGTTCGCGCTCCTCGTCCTTGTGCTCTTCGGTTTCGCTCTCGACGCCGACACCGCCACGCTCACGACCTTCACGCCGGGCCTGTACTGGGTCGCCGTGCTGCTCGCCGCAATCCTGGCGATTCACCGCTCGGTCGCGATCGAGGCGGGCGACGCCGCCGACCAGGGACTCCTCATGACGGGGCTCGACCCCGCCGCGATTTTCCTCGGGAAAGCGATCGCGCTGATCGTCGAGCTCCTCGTGCTGTCGGCGGTGCTCGTCGGTGGTGTGGTCGTGTTGTACGAAGCACCGATCCACGACGCGCCCCTGCTCGTGGCCACCGTGATCGCCGCCGTGATCGGCGTCGGCGCGGCAGGCACGTTGTACGGGTCACTCATCTCGGGTCAACGAGCCCGCGAGACCGTGTTGCCGATCCTGCTGCTGCCCGTTCTCGCCCCAGTGCTCATCGGCGCCAGCCGCGCCTTCGGAGACGCCATGGGCTCGGTCGCCACCGACGGCTGGGCCTGGCTCAGTCTCCTCTTCGCCTTCGCCATCGCATACCTCGTGATCGGCGCTCTCAGCCACGGTCTGCTCCTGGAGGAACGTTCATGACCACCATGCAATCGGTGGGCTCAGGCTCACGGACGACTCGTCTCCTCGGCGTGTCCGTGCTCGTCGGCGCAGTCGTACTGCTCTGGCTCGGCCTGTTCGCGACCGACCCCGACATACGCGTCGACGCCACGACCGGCGACGAGATCGGCCAGTTCGACGCCGTCCGTCTGATCTACGTGCACGTGCCCGCCTCGCTCATCGCCTACCTGGCCTTCACGGTGACAACGATCGGCTCGATCGTCGTTTTGGTGAAGCGTTCTGTCTGGTGGGACCTCGTGGCCGGTTCCTCGGCCGAAATCGGCGCGGTCGCGGCGGCACTCTCGCTCATAACCGGCTCGATCTGGGGCCGGCCGATCTGGAACACCTGGTGGGACTGGGGCGATGTCCGTCTCCTCACCACACTCGTCCTGTTCATGCTGTCGCTCGGCTACCTCGCCGTTCGTCGACTTGAGGGCACGGCCGACGAGCGCGCCCGCCGCTCGGCGATCGTGGGCCTCCTGCTCACGGTCAACGTCGTCATCGTGAATCGGTCGGTCGAGTGGTGGGAGAACCAGACACTGCATCAGCAGTCGACGATCGCCGATGCCACGATCGAGGATCTCACCCTCTTCACGCTCTTCTTCGCCCTCGTTCTCGCCACCGCTGCCTACGCGTGGATGCTGATCCACCGCTTTCGGCTCGCATGGCTCGAGCGCCAATACGAGCGATTCGGACTCGACGACGCCATCGAACGTCGTCGGGCCGAAGCATCCGACCATGCCGCCGTCAACGCGTCGGTCGACGCCTCGTCGAAGGGAGCTTCGTGATGACACATGTGGGATATCTGATCGCCGGTTGGGGGATCGTCTTCGGTGTGTGCGGGCTCTACGCGATCGCGGTGCTGCGCCGGAGTCGCCGGCTCCTCGACCGGGTCCCGGCCGATCGGGCGAGATGGATGACCACCGACGACGCCGACCGGATCGGTGAGAGCTGATGGTCGACATCGACCCGCCGTCACCCGACTCGGCCGACGAACTCGACCTCACCCCACGCAAACGCGACGACGTGCGGCGCGGAAGCCGACGCGGTCCGGCCCTGATACTGGTTCTCGTCGCCGTCGTGATCGGGTTCGTCCTGTTTCAAGGCCTGTCGGGAGCAACTCTCTTCCTCCGCCAGGCTGACGCCGCTGTCCATGAACGTGACGAATTGGGCGAACGTCGCTTCCGTTTGCTCGGCTCGCCAATCGCGATCACCGACGAACAGATCGACTTTGAGGGCGACACCGCGGTCCGCTTCAGCATCGCCTGTGATGGCGTGGCGGTCGACATCGTGCACGTCGGCAACGTGGCCGAGTCGTTCCAGATGGGCGTGCCCGTGGTGCTCGAGGGCCGGTGGGAGCCAGCCGGGCCGACGGGACTCGGCGAGTGGTCACGCGGCGCCAACGATGGCTGGTACTTCGAGAGCGATCGCATGTTGGTGAAACACGACAACGAGTACCGCACCGATCGCATCGAGGAGGCCGCGTCCTGTGGTGACGATGCGATCGATGCGCCGTCGAGTTAGATCGCACTCGTGAACGCCACGCTCGGCTCGCTCGCGATCGCACTGGGGTTCGCGGGCGCGCTCCTCGGCGCCCTCACGCTCGCGTGGTCGTTGTGGAAGGACCGCCCCGACGTACGGCGTGTCGTGCTC
>JBPCTR010000048.1:0-4702 GCA_051011575.1 Acidimicrobiales bacterium
TTTGGCGGAGGCGGGTTGGGCGGGGCGTGTGGGCGTCAGTCCGCGTCTGTGTCGGCCGACGCGGCCTTCTTGCGACGGGAGCCGTATCTACGCTCGAAGCGCTCGACGCGGCCGGCGGTGTCGACGATCTTCATCTGACCGGTGAAGAACGGATGGCTTCGGCTCGAGAGCTCGACCTTGGCGAGGGGGTACTCGACGCCGTCGATCGTGATGGTCTCGTTGGTCTCCATCGTCGAACCGACGATGATGTTGTCGCCCGACGACTGATCCTGGAAGACCACAGGGCGATACTCGGGATGAATGTCGGGCTTCATAGGGACACCAGTCTCGCCCCTAAAGCGCCCACTTCAAACTCCCGAGCAAACTTTCGCTGCGGCCGCCCCCCATACTTGGACGCGATGACCCGAGGCTCGCTCCCCCGTCGCTCCAGGCGAAGACGACCGGCGCTGCTCCTTGCGCTCGCGGGACTCCTGATTGCCGCATGCGCTGATGGTGACGGAGGGGAATCCGACACCGTGCTGGTGTACGCCGCCGCGTCGCTCACAGACGCGTTCATCGACCTGGAAATCGAGTTCGAGTCAGCCAACAACGACGTCGATGTCCGGCTCAATTTCGCCGGGAGCTCAACGCTTCGCGAACAGGTTCTCGAAGGAGCGCCCGCCGACGTGTTCGCGTCGGCGAACATCGCGGTGATGACCGAACTGGTCGAAGCCGGGGCCGCTCGCCGCCCGGCCGACTTCGCGTCGAATCGCCTCGAGATCGCCGTTCCCGTGGGGAATCCCGAAGGCGTGACCGGGCTGAACGACTTCGCTGACCAGACCCTGCTCGTCGGCGTGTGCGCCGTGGGTGTGCCCTGCGGAGACCTCAGCCGGATCGTATTGGGCAACGCGGGCGTCGATCTCGCAGCCGACACCCACGAGCCCGACGTCCGTTCGCTGCTCACGAAGATAGAAGCGGGCGAGCTCGACGCGGGGTTGGTGTACCGCACCGATGTTCTCTCCCAAGCGAACGAGGTCGATGGCCTGGCGATTCCGAGCGACGTCAACCGCTCCTCGATCTACCCGATCGCGACGCTCACCGAGGCCCCGAACGATTTGGACGCGACACGATTCGTCGAGTTCGTGTTGTCCGCCCGTGGACGGGACGTTCTCGCCGGCCACGGATTCGACGCGCCATGACCGACGAGGGCCCCCGCCGGATCCCGCCCAAGCGACCGGCCATTCTTGTCATGCTCGGAGCGCTCGGGGCCGCCTTTTTTGCGCTACCCATCGTGGGGCTCGCGGGAAGGGCTCCGTGGTCGAACCTCGTCGAGCTGATCAGCAGCGACGTCGTGGTCGACGCCCTCCGCGTCTCGGCGATCACGTCGGCTGCGGCGGCGATCCTCTCGGTTGTGCTGGGCGTACCACTGGCCTGGTTGCTCGCACGCGTCGACTTTCCCGGGCGGAGTGTCGTGCGGGCGGTCGTCACGCTCCCCATGGTCCTGCCGCCGGTCGTCGGAGGAGCCGCGTTGTTGTTCGCACTCGGGCGACGCGGATTTGTCGGAGAACCCCTCGCCGACGCGACCGGCTTCATCCTCCCCTTCTCGGTGTGGGGAGTGATTTTGGCGAACACGTTCGTCGCCATGCCGTTTCTCGTACTCACTGTCGAGGGTGCCCTGCTCGGCATGGACCGGCGACACGAAGCCGCGGCCTCAAGCCTTGGTGCACCACCACTGACCGTTCTTCGCCGGGTGACGCTGCCCGCGATCGCTCCTTCGCTCCGAGCCGGGATCGTGCTCGCGTGGGCCCGAGCGTTGGGTGAGTTCGGTGCAACCGTGACCTTCGCGGGGAACCTCCAGGGCCGCACACAATCGCTCCCGCTGGCGGTGTTCGTCGCGCTCGAGTCCGATCGCGACACGGCGGTTGCGATCAGCCTCGTTCTCGTCGTCATCTCGCTGGTGGTGCTGGTGGTTCTCCGCGATCGCTGGTGGTCACGCCCATGAGTTCGACCTCAGGTCTCGATGCGAGCTTCACGATCGACCGCGGCGATGGGTTCATGGCCGACGTTTCCATTCGGATCCCGCCCGGACAGACCGCCGCGCTGCTGGGTCCGAACGGCGCGGGAAAGTCGACAACCGTCGATGCGCTGAGCGGACTGGTCGCAATCGACTCGGGGGCGATCACACTGAACGGCCGGGTGCTCGATGATCCTGTCGCCGACACGTTCGTCCGCCCCGAAAATCGGCGCGTCGGCGTCGTGTTCCAGGACCTCCTTCTGTTCGAACACCTCACGGTGCTCGAGAACATCGCCTTCGGTCCCAGCGTGGGCGGGACGCGACGAGAGGCGATGGAAACCGCAGAGCGCCTGGTCGACCGATTCGACCTGACCGATTTCGGCGGGCGCCATCCGAGGGAGCTATCGGGCGGTCAGGCCCAACGCGTAGCCCTCGCTCGAGCACTGGCGACCGAGCCCGACCTCCTTCTCCTCGACGAGCCCCTGTCGGCGCTCGATGTCGCGTCGCGCTCGGCCTTGCGGCGAACGCTCAGCCGCGACCTTGCCGCCTTCGAAGGTCCGCGACTGTTGATCAGCCACGACCCCACCGATGCGTTCCTTCTGGCCGATCGAATCCACATCATCGAGGACGGTCGCATCAAGCAGGAAGGCACTCCGGCCGAGATCCGACGGCGACCTGCGACCCACTACGCCGCGGCGGTTGCCGGCACGAATCTGCTCACTGGTACCAACCGATCCGGCTCACTCACACTCGACCGCCACGATCACAGGCTGAGCACGAGCGACACCCACACCGAGGGTCCGGTGCTCATCACGATCCACCCGACCGCGATCGCCCTTCATCCGGACGAACCCCACGGCAGTCCGCGAAACACGTGGAAGACCACGGTCTCCACGGTCGAGCCGCTTGGAGACATCACTCGGATCATGCTGAGCGCACCGGTTCCGCTTGGTGTCGACGTGACACCGGGCGCAACCGAAGCACTGGGTCTGGCGCCAGGTGTGGAGATCTGGGCGTCGGTGAAAGCCACCGAAGTGGCGGTGACCGACGCCGGGTGATCAGGCCACCGGCCCCTTCGCAACCTCGCGCAGGAACTCCTCGTTCGTACGGAAGGTCTTGAGACGATCCATCAGTAGTTCGAGGCCGGCGGCGCCGCCCCGATCGCTGTCGCTGGCCATTCCCGAGAGCACTCGGCGCAGCTTCCAGACCTGCTGGAGCTGGGTTCGGCCGTCGAAGAGCAGCTCTTCATGGCGGGTACTCGACGCATCGACGTCGATCGCCGGGTAGATCCGGCGCTCGGCGGTCTTGCGATCGAGACGCAGCTCCATGTTGCCGGTGCCCTTGAACTCCTCGAAGATCACTTCGTCCATCTTCGAACCGGTCTCGACGAGCGCCGTGGCGAGAATCGTGAGCGATCCGCCCTCCTCGACGTTGCGGGCCGCACCGAAGAAACGCTTCGGCGGGTACAGCGCACCCGAGTCGACACCACCAGACATGATTCGGCCGGTGGCTGGTGCGGCCAGGTTGTAGGCGCGAGCGAGACGTGTGATTCCGTCGAGGATGATCACGACGTCCTTCCCGGACTCGACCATCCGTTTGGCGCGCTCGATCGTTATCTCGGCGACCGCGGTGTGCTCATCCGCCGGGCGATCGAACGTGGATGCTGCAACCTCACCCTTCGCCAGCCACCGCTTCATGTCGGTGACCTCTTCCGGGCGCTCGTCGACGAGCAGGACTATGAGGTGTACATCGGGGTTGTTCGTCTCAATCGACCGGGCGATGTTCTTCATGATCGTCGTCTTGCCTGCCTTCGGCGGCGAAACGATCAGGCCACGCTGGCCCTTGCCGATCGGCGACAGCAGATCGATGATCCGAGCGGTCATGTTCTCGGGATCGTCGGGCATCTCCTGGCGGAGGATCTGATCGGGAAACAACGGCGTCAGGTTCTCGAAACGAGGTCGGCCCTTCGCCTTGTCGGGAGCATCCCCATTGACGGTGTCCACCGAAAGTAGCGCCGGGTTCTTCTCATTTCGGTTGGCTGGACGGCTGGACCCGGTGAGGTAGTCGCCCTTTCGCATGCCGAACTGGCGAACCTGCTTGACCGACACGTAGGCATCGTCCTTGGACGACTTGAAGCCACCGACGCGAAGGAAGCCGTATCCGTCGTCGCGAAGGTCGAGGTATCCCTCGATCGCGACCGGCTCTCCGTCCCACGGCTCGACCTCAGGCTCACGCTGGCCGGAGCCGCCCCGACCACGACGCCGCGAGCGACGATTGCCGCGTTCGGGCTGGGGGTCGTTGTTGTTGCGGTCGTTGTTTCGGTTCTTCTGTTGATCGCGACCGCCCTTGTTGTCGTTGCGATCGTTCTTGCCGCCGTCCTTGTTGGACTTGTCTCCGCGATCGCGGGACTCGCCACCCTTGTCGCGGTCGTCCTTGCCCCTGTCGCTGCCCTTGTTGCGACTTCGATTGCGGCCGCCGTCGCCTTTGTCGCCGTCCCTCGGCTCGTCCTTCTTGTCGTTGGTCCTGGCTTCCGTGCCCTCGCCCGACGTGGTGACCTCGCCGAAGTCGAACTCGTCGTCGTCACCGGCGTGATAGGTGGTTGGCCCGGCGGGCGTACCGGCACCGTCGACCGTGGAGGATTCGTCGGCGACGATCTTGCCGTCGCCCGCGGGAGCGTGGGCGGTGTCGGCCGGGTCGGAGGGGCCACTC
>JBPCTR010000049.1:0-13866 GCA_051011575.1 Acidimicrobiales bacterium
TCGTCCGCAACCTGCTCGACAACGCGACGCGCCATGCAAAGAAGAGTGTCGCCGTCGTGCTGAGCGCGGCGTCGGAGCCGGGGTGGATCGAACTGTCCGTTTCCGACGATGGCGACGGAGTCGCGCCGGCACAGCAGGATCGAATCTTCGAACGCTTCACCCGAAGTGACGATGCCAGAGATCGGGCTCGCGGCGGAGCAGGCCTCGGACTGGCTATCAGTCGCGATATCGCTGTTCGTCACGGCGGGACGCTTGACGTCGACGTCTCGGTCTCGAGCGGCGCCCGATTCGTCCTCGCACTGCCGGACAACGGGCAGGACTGAGGCCCAACGTGGCGACCCGCGTTCTGCTCGGCGTGGCGGTGATCGCGATCGTGATCATCGTCGTGGCGCCCAGTTTCGGTTCCACGACGCGTCTGCCCGATGACTCCAGAGCTGCGTTGTCAGTTGTCGATCAGCCGACGAAGCCTGACAGCACGAGCTCGTCGCGCCGTCCGGCCGCGACCGTTTCGTCGGATTCCCAGACGATCGCACCCATCGAGGACTTCAGGATCCGCATCGCGGCTGCCGGCGACGTCGGCACCGGCGACGAGGAGGCCTATGCCACTGCCGCGGCAGTTGATGATGTCGACGAGCGGGAGGACTATGCCGCCCTTCTGCTCCTGGGCGACAACGTGTACGACGACGGCGACCCAGCCGAGCTCGACCGCACGATCTTCGAGCCGTTCGGTCCGATCCTCGACGGGCAGACCCAATTACTCGCCGTGCTCGGGAACCACGACGTTCGCGACGGTCACGGGCCGGCACATGCAGAGGCGATCGGAATGCCGAATGCGTGGTACTCCACCCGGATCGGCGACGTTCTCGTCGTATCCCTCGACTCCAACCGCCCCCACGACACGAGCCAGCTGGCCTTCCTCGAGGCGACGCTTTCAGAATCGGACGCCACCTGGGTCATCGCCACGATGCACCACCCGCCGTTCTCGGCTGGTTTCCACGGACCCGACGACGAGGTGCGCAAGGCGTTCACGCCGGCATTCGAGCAACATGGTGTCGACCTCGTTCTGTCGGGGCACGAGCACGACTATCAGCGCTTCGAGCCGCTGGGAGGGGTGACGTACATCATCTCGGGAGCGGGAGCGAAACTCCGGAACACCGACGTGAACGACCGAACGGCTGCGGCGACGTCGACTCGACACTTCCTCGATCTGGTCGTGGAGCGGGACTCACTCACGGTGCGGGCGGTTGATCAGAGTGGTGTCGTCTTCGACACCGTGGTTCTCGAACCCCGCTGACCGAGCGCCCGCCGTCACCTCGGTCACGACCCTCCAGGGCGGGGGCTCGGGACCTTCGCCCCTGACCTCCAGAGCCGGATCTCCGTACGTTGGGAGCGGTGGTCCTCACCAACGCGAAGGAGTGCGTGACATGACCCGCAAGAAGGTAGTCGTCCTCGGTAGCAACTTCGGAGGTCTCACGGCTGCGATCGCCGTGCGTGACGAGCTCGATGGCGATGTGGACGTGACCGTGATCTCGCCGTCCGACAAGTTCCTGTTCAACCCGTCGCTGATCTGGTTGCCATTCGGCAAGCGAACCCCCGACGACATCTCGTTCAACGTCGAACCGACATTCACAGAACACGGCATCGACTTCGTCCATGCGCCCGCTACCGAGCTCCAACTCGCCGCACAGCGAGTGCTGACGCCGGGCGGCTCGTACGGCTACGACTACCTCGTGATCGCGACCGGCTACCAGAACGACTACGAGATCGTTCCGGGCCTCGGCCCAGGAGGCAACGCGTACAACATCTCGAGCCTCGAGGACGCAATTCACGCGGGCGAGGGATGGAAGAAGTTCCTCGACGATCCCGGCGACGTTGTCATCGGTGCCACCCAGGGCGCTGGCTGCTTTGGTGCGGCGTACGAGTACCTGTTCAACTTCAGCCACCAGCTCCGCAAGGCCGGCATCAAGAAGCAGGTCAACATGACCTACCTTTCGCCCGAGCCGATGCTCGGCCACTTCGGCATCGACGGTCTGAAGCACGGCGAGACCCTGCTCAACATGTTCTTCAAGAAGGAGAAGATCACCGCTCGAATCGACAGCGCAATCGACCACGTGGACGAAGGTCGGGTCGTGCTCACCGAAGGTGACCCGATCGACTTCACGTACGCCATGATCATCCCGCCCTTCGTGGGGCAGGAAGTGGTGAAGAAGGCGGTGGAGATCAGCGACGAGAAAGGGTATGTCCCTGTCCGCGACACGTATCAGACGATTCCGTACGACAACGTGTACGCCGTAGGAATCGCCGCCGCCGTCGAGGTGCCGTGGCACACCGCCAATCCCGTCGGTATCCCGAAGACCGGATTCCCGACCGAGCAGCAGGCCCATGTTGCGGCCAAGAACATTGCCTCACAGATCCGGGGCGGGGAGCCGACCGATCACAAAACATTCGGCGAGATTCCGGCCGTGTGTGTCATGGATGCCGGTAACAACGGCGTGATCATCCTCGCCGATCACATGTTGCCGCCCCGAAAGCACAGCGTGATGATCCCCGGCCCGCAGGCCCACGCCATGAAGCTGGCGTTCGAGAAGTACTTCATGTGGAAGGCAAAGAACGGCCACGTCGGCCTTCCGTAGTCCCCCCAAACCAGCAACCGGGGTTCGGCTCCTTTTCCCTCTCCTCGGGGCCGAGCCCCCGGTTGCGTCGCGTCAGAGGAAGGGGAGGGTGGTGATCGTGGCCGAGTTCGTGCCGTTCGGTCCTTCGACCTCGACGGTTGCACCCGACTCGACCACCAGCCGATTCACCTGTGCAAGGCCAATCGTGGATTGCATCCGGTGGCTGTACACCACGGCGCTCATCGTGCCGACCTGTTCGCCGTCGAGCCGAACCGCAGTGCGCTCGGGGAGCGGCCACGCGCTGCTGATGTCGGATTCGATCTGCAGACCGACGAACAGTCGCTCAGGCCCACCGGCTGCGACAACCGCCTGGAGTGCGGCCTTGCCGATGTAGTCGGAGTCGCAGTCGGTGTCGACGTAACGACCCATCCCCGCTTCGAAGGGATTGGAGTCGGGGGTGGTGTCTCCGCCCCATGAGAGCAGACCGCTCTCGACCCGTTCCACGTGGTTGGGAGCGCCCGGGCCGATGCCATACTTCTCGCCGGCCCCGGTCACCTTCGCGTACAGATCGTTGCCGCGGCTTCCGTCCTGAAGGAAGAGCTCGAACCCGCCTTGTTTGCTCCAGCCCGAGCGACACAGGACGAGAGGAATTCCATCGAGGTCGGTTTCGCTGAACCAGAAGTACTTGAGGTCGCGGATCTGTTCGCCGAAGAGCTCGGCCACGAGGTCCTCGGCGAGGGGTCCCTGGATCGCAAGCGGTGAGACGTCGGGTTCGGTCACCTGCACGTCGAAGCCGCGTTCAGCCGCAACGGCCTTGCACCACAGGAGCATGTCGTTGTCCGCGAGTGAGAACCAGTACCGGTTCCCTGACAACTTCATGAGTACCGGGTCGTTGAGGATCCGGCCGTCGTGATCGCACATGGCGACGTATTTGCCCTGCCCCTCCACCATCTTCGACAGATCGCGGGCTGTCAGATACTGCGCACATTCGTGGGCATCGGAACCTGAGATCTCGACCTGGCGCTCACATGACACGTCCCAGATGGCGACCGCGTCGAGGAGCCGGTCGTATTCGGCCTTGAGGTCTCCGTACGACGTGGCCATGACCATCTTGTTGTAGACGGAGATGTCTGAGAGCCCCGCCGCAACGGTGGACTCGTGGAACGGCGTCATGCGGATCCGGGGGCTGAGCGTGATGCGATTCATCCGGGCAGTCTGCCAAGAAAACTGAACGATCGTATAGCTGCCTCGGGTACGACATTCAGCCGTCGAAATTCGGCGCCAGGCAATAGGCTCTGGCCCACCTCGAGATCACCGGAGATCCAGAATGAGCAAGGAACTTCTCCAGCGCTACCGCGCCTCCCTACCGTCGTTCGTGAGCCCGTATTACGCCGAGCCGATCCAGATCGAGCGGGGCGAGGGAAGTTGGGTCTTCGACGCCGACGACAACCGTTACCTCGACTTCTTCGGCGGTGTTCTCACCACGATGATCGGGCACAGCAACCCCGCGGTCACCGCCGCCGTTCAGGCACAGGCCGCCAAGGTGATGCACACGTCGACTCTGTACCTGAGCGAACCCATGATCGAACTCGCCGAGAAGATCGCGGCGCTCTCGGGCATCCCCGATGCCCGCGTGTTCTTCACGCCCTCGGGCACCGAAGCCAACGACACCGCCATCCTGCTCGCCACCTCATATCGCAAGAGCAACCAGATCCTGGCGATGCGCAACAGCTACCACGGCCGGTCGTTCACGGCCCAGGCGATCACGTCGCACAGCTCGTGGAGCTCGACCAGCCTCTCGGGCCTCCAGGTCACGTTTGTGCAGGGCCCGTACAAGCTCCGCAGCCCCTTCGGTCACCTCGACGGCGACGACTTCACCGCCGCCTGCGTCGATGACCTTGTCCAGCTCGTGGACATGACGTCGGCCGGAGACGTCGCCGGGCTGATCGCCGAGCCGATTCAGGGTGTGGGTGGCTTCGCCACGCCCCCCGACGGGTTCTTCGGGGCGATGAAGAAGGAACTCGACAACCGCGGGATTCTGTACATCTCCGACGAGGTGCAGACCGGTTGGGGTCGCACCGGCGACAATTTCTGGGGATACCAGGCCCACGGCATCGTCCCCGACATGCTCACGTTCGCCAAGGGCGTGGGCAATGGCATCACGCTGGCCGGGATCGTGGCCCGAGCCGACATTTTCGACACGATCGATGTCCTCAATTTCTCGACCTTCGGCGGGAACCCGCTGTCGGCAGCCGGCGGTATGGCCACGATCAACCAGGTGCTCGAGCACGACATGCAGGGCAACGCATTGGTGATGGGCGAGCGGTTCCGCACCGGCCTCGATGCGCTCGCAGCCGACACTCCCTGGATCGCCGAGGTTCGTGGCCGGGGACTGATGCAGGCGTTCGAGACGGTTCAGCCCGACAGCATCGAGCCGTCGCCTGAGCGCGCCGGTCTGATGCTCGAAGCGACCAAGGCCGGCGGCTTGCTCGTGGGCAAGGGTGGTCTCTACGGAAATGTGATCCGAATGGCCCCGATGTTGAACGTGACCGCCGATGAGATCGACGCCGGCCTCACTGCAATTCGCGAGGCCGCAGCGTCGATCGACTAGGAATCGGGCGCTACCGGCTGACCTCCTCAGTCCCCGAAGAAAACCGGTTGCGGGGTTCCGGTGTTCACGAGTTCCGGGTTCTGACCGAAGGCCATCACCCCGTCGGCTCCGACGATCATGTCGACGACTTCGATTCCCTCGAGCAGCGTGGCCCCCCAGGCAACACCATCGGGGCTGTAGAGCACGATCGTGTTGCGTTCGTCGGGGACGTCCCAGTTCACGGCCCACGCAACCGCGCCGTACTCGCCGGTCTTCAGACTGTCGAGCGAATACCCGATGAGGTCGATGTCGAGCTCGGCAGCAAGATCATCGAAGACCAGCTTCTCGGTCGTCCCGTCAATGGTGCGCAGAATCGAAGCCCCGGGGAACTCGGTTCCGAATCGAGTGGGCTCCTCCCAGTTGATCGACAGGGTGGCGTCGCCCACGGTGCCGGCCGGGTAGAAGGTCCACTCGTCGTTCGCGATCTGCTGGCTCGTCCAGGTGCGGCCGTCCGCCGACGACCACTCGATGAATGTGGGCCCGGTGGGCTCCGACGCTCCGTCGTACGCCGTGGCATCGAATCGGACGGTGACCCCGTTCTCGTCGCCGGTCAGTTCGACCAGGAAACCGCCGTCGCCGAACACGGCGCCGAGGTTCGTAACCGTGTCGTCGCTCACGAGGTAGCCGTGGGCGGAACCTGACCAATGAGCCGGAGGCGTGACGCCGAGGCTGGCCCACGACACGAATTCGCCTTCGCCCTCCTCGAAGTCGCCGATCGGACCCCACAGGATCTCTTGGCAACCAGATTCTTCGAACGCGGTCTGTTGCTCGCTCCAGAGCGTCTCCATCGCGGCGTTGAGCTCATCGAACTGCGCCTCGGTGAGACCCTCCCAGTAGTCGGTGTCGGGGTCGAACCCCATCGCCTCGACAATGGCGTTCTCGGCGTCGCCGATCCGCCGGTTGTCGGCCGAATAGGCGGTCTGGCAATCGACGAACAGCTCACAGCCTTGGATCGTTGCCATATGTGCAATCGCTTCGGCTTCGATCTCCTCGTAATTCTGCTCGAAGGCGAAGTAGTCCTCCTCAGTCGGTTCCTCACCCAGCGTTTCCTCCTCGAAGCGCCGGAACGCGGCGTCGATGTACACCGAGAACTCCTGCTGGCACGGCGTTGGTTCGGGGTAGGGATCGAGGCTGTAGGTGATGCCCTCGGTCGTGAGGTTGTAGATCGGTGTGGTGTCGAGATCGATGTCGAGGCCGGCTCCCTGGGCGAGAGCGATCCCCTCTTGCCAGTCGGGTCCGGGTGCCTTGTTCACGACGACGAGCCGATCGTCGCCCACACCGACCGAACGAACGTTGTAGCCCGGCCAGGTGGAGGAGTCGGCGCCGAATTGTGTCGATAGGTCGATCGGCGTCCAGGCCCAATTCGCTCCTCCGTCGGCCGACGTACCGAGTTCGAGCCCCGCGGTGCCCTCGCGCCGGCCGGTGCTCAGGGTGTAGAGCAGCCCGTTCTGCCCGGCGCCGATGTCGCTCACGAAGCGATCTCCGAACGAGCTCTGCGACCAGTCGCCGCCGTCCCACGTGTAGAGGGTGTCGTTTCGGAACCACTCCTCTTCGGATCCAAGCGACTCGAACGTGGCGCCCGGCGCCGTGGACAGCACGTAGTAGAGGCCGCCGGCCTGGCCGTTCTGCCACACGTTGAAGCCGCCCGGAGCGTCGACATTGTCTATGAGGGAGAATTCGAGTGCCCGGCCCGACTCAGACTCGGCAACCGGCGCGTCGATGCTGGGCGCAGCTGCGCTACTGAGAGCCTGGTCATTGTCGGCCGAGGCTCCCTCTTCGGACGAAGAGGCGGCGGCGATGGTCGTGGTGGCGGTTCCGTCGCCCTCGGTGGCGACCTGGTCGACGGTGTTCTGGCCGGTCGAGCCGTAGAGCCAGCCACCCAGGCCGGCCACGACCACGAGGGCGGCGGTGACCATGACGGCGGCGCGACGCTGGTGGCGGGTACGCGCGCGGCGGGCGATGGCATCGACACCCTCGGGTTGGATCTCGAGCTGAGCGCTCTGGTGTTCCATGTGGCCGCGGAGGCGGTCGTCGAAGTCCATCTCAGGTGTCCTCGGGGGAGTCGAGTTGTGTACGAAGTTGCTCGAGGCCGGTGGAGAGTCGACTCTTCACTGTGCCACCGGCGATGCCGAGCGCACTTGCGGTCTCCTCGGTCGACCAGTCGAGCAGGTAGCGGCACACGACGACCGAGCGATACTTCAGGTCGAGGGTGGCGAGCGCATCGGCGAGGGCGGGGTCGGGCGTGCTCGGAAGGGTGATGCCGTCGTCGGTCCAGGGGAGGCGGCGCGCCAGCTTGCGGCGCCAGCTGCGGGCCCAGTTCAGGCCAACGCGGTAGGCCCAGCCCGCTGGATTGTCGTAGGTCGACACATCGGCCCAGCGGTCGTAGCACCGAGTCATGGCCTCGTCGGCCGCTTCCCGCCCCCACTGGGCATCGCCGAGCGTGAGGCTGAGTGCGCGGACGACATCGGGATAGTGCCCGGAGTAGAAGGTCTCGAACGACCCGATGCCGGTGTCGGCAGATTGCACCACGAACGCGTCGACGGTGCCGGCCGGGGCCGACACCGCCGAGGGAGGAGGAGCATGGAGCACTGCTTCCATGTCTTCCAAACGTTCGGGGGGTTGGTTTGGTTCGGTCATTCTCGAAGAAATTCTCGCCGCAAACTCTCGACGATCGCGTTCGCCGGTGCGATCGCCGCCGCTCGATCGAGTGTGGCTGCCCCAGCCACAAGATCACCGGACTCGAGATGCACGATCGCCAGGTTGATCAGTGGCTCCGGGTTGAACGGCACGAGGGACGCCGCGGTTTCGAGCTGTGGGATGGCTTCATCCGGGCGACCGGCAAGTGCCAGGGCGATCCCGAATCGCTGCTGGCCCTCCGGGTGGAGCGGATCCCGCTCGTCCAGGTCTCGCAGTGCGCTGAGCGCGGAGGCCACGTCGATCGGATCGTCGGTGAAGCGGGCGACGTCGAGCAGCCTGCCCGCCTCCTCGTGGAGCAGCGCAGGGTCGAGAGGGGACGTGGCGAGACCGTCCCGTATTCGATCGAGAGCCGCTCGCGCTCCCTGCAACCCGCCGGAGTCTCCGGCGATCCGAGCGGCGATGAAGTCGTAGCGGATCGAGTCGGCCCTTAGGTTGCGGGCGCTGTCGGCCGATTCCAGCGCGAGCTCGCCGTCGTCGACGCCCGTCGCGGTGTCGATTCGATGGTCGGCCGCGATGTCGGACGCTCCGCCCACGGCCGCAACCGCTGCCGCTATGCCGGCCCCGAGCATCAGAAGCTGGCGGGAGCGGCCCACGACCGGAAGCACCGGACCGCGCGCGGACGCCCGTTCGGATGTCGAGCGCCCGATCATCAGGCCGACCAGGATCCACAGGATCGGATCGACCTCGGCGAGGGGGAAAAGGAACAGTTGCTGGACGAGGTATCCGAGCACCGCCGCCCCAATACCGACATCGCACACCGGGCGACGCATACGTCGAACGGCCATCGCACCGACCCCCACGAGCAGTAGAAGGTGGCCGACCGACGCGATCACTCCGCCCGTGAGCAGCACGTCGATCGGACCACTGTGCGCCCGATCGGTGATGGTCGTTCTTCCGTGCTCGAGCACGTACTGCGTATCGACGTTGGCCCCGAATACCAGTCGATACCCCTCTGGTCCGTGACCGAGCACACCGCGAAACGGGGCATCGTCGATCGACCGGAACCCGACCCGCCATTCGTCGACGCGGCCTGCGATCGCCGACGAATCGGGGTCGGTCAGCGTACGAGCCCGCTCACCGACGGGCGTGGTCACGGCAACAGCCACAACAACGCTGAGCGCCGTCACGAAAAGGACGATGGCTCGCAACGGACCGAACCTCGACACGACGCGTCGCTTGTTGACCACGGCCACCACGAGGGTCGCGAGCCCGAATCCAACCCATGCCGCACGAGATCCGGACGCTCCGAGTGCGAAAAGCGCCCCCATGGAACCGATGAGCGCGACCACCCGCCATCGTCGTGGGCTGGTGTGATCGAGAGACAAGGCGACCGCGGTGGGGGAGAGGAGTGTGGCCGCGGCGCCGAGGTAGGCGGGCTGGCCGAACGGTCCGCCCGCCCGATCGTCGGGGAAGCCGAGGTCGAACCACTCGAGCCCGATCACCTCTGCCAAAGCCCAGCAGCCGATCGCGATTCCGCCAATCGACAACGCACGGAGCACGCGCGTCGTCGCGCTCCGCGCATGCTGGGCGGCGGCGACCATGAGGCCGAGGAAGAGAACCCACGTCACGAGTCCGAGGTGCCGGTCGGGCGTGCCGATCAGCGCGTGCCAGCGGTCGTCGGACAGCAGGGTCGAGAGGGCGAGCCCGGACAGAAGGAGAGTCCAACCAAGGACGAGCCACCGCGGAAGGGGGCGCTCGCGGAACGAGGCCTCCCCGAGCGTGGCGGCGATGGCGGCAAAGCCGAGGGCGGGAACGAGAGCCCATCGGAGGGGCCCGAATCGGTCCCAGCCAAACGGATCAACAGCCAGTAGGGCCACGGCGACAACCACCGCGAAACGCATGGCGAATCAGTGCGCGCCGGCCGAGGGGCTCATGACCCGCAACCTACTCACCGCACGCAGCCGGGTCGGTGAGCGTCAATCCGTGAGTGCTGCGAGCCGATCGAGGTCGACGATTCGAACCTGGCGGTAGTGCTTCTCAACCAGCCCCTGGCGTTCGAGATTGGCGAGACTGCGGGCCACGCTTGGGCGACGGGCTCCGAGCAGGTGGGCGAGTGTCTCCTGACTGGTCGATACGACGCCGTCGGGACCGGCGGCGTGTATGAGCAACGACGCGAGTTGGTAGTCGAGAGGCCCGGCCAGCAGGTCTTCGAGCCGATCCTGCGCATCGGCCACGCGTTGAGCCAACGACACCATCCACCGCATCGCGATTCCGGGACGGGTACCGATCAGATCGAGCAACGCCTTTCCGTCGATCACCAGTAGCTCGGCATCTTCGAGTGCGACCGCATCGACGGGAATCGGTCGGTTGAGAAACAACCCGACATCGCCGAACGTGTCGCCGGGGTGATGGATCTGGAGCATCCGAGATCGATCACTGTTCGGGCGGGACAGCGCCACCCGGCCTCGCTCGAGAACGAACACCCGGTCGCTGGGTTCGTACCTGCTCATTAGTTCGGCACCGGCGGCCACCTCGATCACCTGCATTGCGCACAGCAGGAGCTCGGCGTCGGTGGTCGAGAGCGGAGTCGACGAAGAGCTGGCCAGGCAATGTGCCAGCCAGCTCTGATGTCTTCCTTCGTCGACCAGCGGAATGGTGCCGTCGGGTTCTGTCATCTGCGGGCATGAACACCCAACCCGACGATCACCATTCCGATCGCGGCGCTATACGAGTTCGCGAATCCTGGCGCTCTGGAACTTCACGACCTGGACGATCGTGACGAGCCCGAAGGTGATTCCGAGCAGATACATACCCACGCCGAGACGTCGGATGCCTTCGCTGAACAGGAACCAGCGCTCGGATGTGGCCAGTTCGCTTTCGGAACCGTCGCCGATCCTGAAACCGACGACCAGGTGTGCGATCGCCCCGAGGGCAACCGCGATCATGCCGATCATCATCAGCCCGAGCATCGCCTTTGCGGTCGCGGGCATCTTCAACGTGTGCACGCCCTTGCCGATGTCGTCCTGGATCTTTCCCCCACCGACTCGGAACACACCGAGGATGCGGGCGATCGCAAACGACACCGAGGCGAACACGGCCGTGAAGCCCAGGAACATGAACCCCGGCACGAGATGGCGCAGGGTCTCGAGGTCGGCCACGCTGCCGCCGTCGACCTCGCCCGCTCGTATGGCCGCCAGGACGATGGCGATACCGAATCCGATCAGCGCCATCAAAAACGTGGGTGCCCACAGTCGGGTGCCCATCTTCTGGGGGGTGTTCATCGCTACCGGGCCGGTGGTGGTCTCGATGGCGGGCGTGCGATGTTTCGGGGCGGTGACGCCCCCGGGAACTGGTTGAGAAACAGTACTCATTTCAGACTCCTTTCGAACAGGTGTGAATCAGTTGTTGCGGATGAGTTGGCGAACACGGTCGAACTGGAAACTGAGCACGTTTCCGATGGTGACCAGAGCGAGCACGATGCCGGCCAGAATGAGGCCGAGCGAGAACTCGCGTAGGGGGCCGATGAAGGCGGTGAGTTCGCCGTACCCGACCACGTCGTCGGCTCGGCCCGAGAGCACGACCGATGCGATGAACTGGGCCACGCCGACCATCAGGCCCGTCATCGTCAGCGCCACGAACGCCTTGCCGGTGGCGGGCATTCTCAGGACCCGGATCTCTCCTCCCGCCGCCTTCTGCACTTCGGCTCCACCTTGGCGCAGACTGGCCAGGATCGTGCCGAGCAGGAACGCGATGCCCGAGAGGAGCATTGCCTCGCCCAGGAACTCGAGGCCGATTCCCCACGCAGCGGTCTCGCGGAAGCTCTCGGTTCCGGCTCCTTCACCGGCGGCGATCGCTCGAACGATCGCGCCGATCACCACGGCCATCGCGCCCATCAAAAGCATCGGGCGCCACATGCGAGTGGCCATCGCGTGGATGGGGAGCGGCCTAGGAATGTCGGCGCTCGTCACGAGCGCCCGTCGCACCGGACTTACGTCGGCGGCACCCGGTCGGGGGTGCAGCCGCGGCACGGCGTCGCGCATGCTGTCGACGCGAACCCAGAGACGCTTGATGATGCCGATCAGCACGACGGCAATGGCGACCTTGATCGTTCCCAAGCCGAGAATTCCGAAGCCTCCTGCCCACAACGTGACCTCGCTGACCAGCGCATCGTCGGACTCGACGCTGTCGATGCTGATCCAGTTGGCGATCGCCGTGACCGCCACGATCGTCACGCCGACAACGGCGATGAGTGAACCGATTCGTCACTCACGAACCTCGGTGAAGGGGGTCGCCGATCGATCGATCGGCACGGACAAACCACTGACCATGGTCATGGCAAGCTCCTCTCGTTCATGCCGCCCCGGATGGGTCGGACAGGTTGGGAACTGGCCGTTCGCACCGGGCACTCCGTGACTGTCACAGACCGCACAATCCGAGATTGCTGTGGTAAGCACTCGCCATGAGCCGCCCCACGACCCTCGGAGAGCTTCGATCATCGGGATGGGAGTCCGTTCCCGTCGCCCAGGAGGTCCGCCGCAACGCGGTTGAGCGCATCCGCGCTGGCGAATCGCTGGTGGAATCGGTGCTTGGCTACGAGGACACTGTTCTTCCGCAGCTCGAGAACGCGTTGCTCGCGGGCCACGACGTGATCTTCCTGGGCGAGCGGGGTCAGGCCAAGACCCGAATAATCCGCAGCCTCACCCAGCTGCTCGACGAGTGGATGCCGATCGTGGCCGGCTCCGAGATCAACGACGACCCCTATGCCCCCGTCTCCGCACATGGGCGAAACACCGTGGCCGAGCACGGCGATGCCACGCCGATCGGCTGGGTGCACCGTGACCAGCGCTACGGCGAGAAGCTGGCAACTCCCGACACGTCGATCGCCGACCTGATCGGTGAAGTCGATCCCATCAAGGTGGCCGAGGGTCGGTATCTGAGCGACGAACTCACGCTCCACTACGGCCTCGTCCCGCGAACCAATCGCGGCATCTTCGCCATGAACGAGCTTCCCGATCTCGCCGAGCGCATCCAGGTAGGGCTGCTGAATGTGCTGGAGGAACGCGATGTGCAGATCCGTGGCTACAAGGTTCGACTTCCTCTCGATGTGATGTTGTTCGCGTCAGCGAACCCCGAGGACTACACAAACCGCGGCCGCATCATCACGCCGCTGAAGGATCGATTCGGGTCGCAGATCCGCACGCACTACCCCCTCGACGTCGAGACCGAGATGTCGATCGTGTCCCAGGAAGCGGTGCTCCCCCCTTCCGAACTGGTCGACGTGCGGGTTCCCGAGTTCATGCTCGAGATCGTGAGCGAGCTGTCGCAGCAGGCTCGCGAATCGAACCAGATCAATCAACGATCGGGTGTCTCGGTGCGGCTGAGCGTGTCGAACTACGAAGCGATCGTGGCCAATGCCGTTCGCCGCACGCTCGTTGCCGGCGATCACGTGGCGGTGCCGAGGGTGAGCGACCTTTCGGCGATCGCGGCAACGACGTCGGGCAAGATCGAGGTCGAGGCGTTCGAGGACGGCGGCGAAGGTCGGGTCATCGACGCACTCGTTCGATCGGCGGTACACACCGTGTTCATCGACACGGTCGAGCCGACGCTGCACGGCCCTATCGTCGAGGCGTTCGAACAGGGGGTCGCCGTCGACGTCGGAGCCGACATGGCGACCGAGCACTATCAGCGGCTGCTCGAACAGGTGCCCCCGATTCGGGCTGCGGTCGATGCTCTGCTGTCCCGCGACGAGATCGATGCGGAACATCCGGCCGTTGTCGCAAGTGCCATCGAGCTCATTCTCGAGGGCCTGCACCTGGGCAAACGGCTGAACAAGAATGTGCACGGTGGCGCAACCCAGTACCGAGGACGTTCATAGGGCGTCGGGCCTGCTCCCGTCACGCGACCGCAACACCACTTTCACGGAAGGTTTATCGGCGTCTTCGCTACGTTGAGTGACACTGGACCCGA
>JBPCTR010000050.1:0-25947 GCA_051011575.1 Acidimicrobiales bacterium
GATCGACGCCGGGAAAGGTTTCGTTGGCCACCTTGGTGACCATGGCCCCCGTGGGAACGCGGCTGGTCGAGACGATCGCCACCGTCGATTCGGCGCTACCGCGATCGAGAATCGCCTTGGACGAACCGCCGATCACGTCGAAGAGCAACATCGTGTCGGCCGCAGCCGAGCCCACCTTCGCAGCGCCTTCGTGGGAAGCGGCGGCGATGTGGAGGTTCGAGACGACCTGTCCACCTTTCTGTGCCAATCCGGTCTGGTCGAGACTCGTCGCGACCCGATCGTCGAGCATGGCCGCGGTCGAGAGCACCTGGCTCACGGTCACCACGCCGGTCCCGCCGATTCCCACGATCAGTAGGGTCGCCTCGTCGGGAAGTTGGGCCTCGGGCGGAAGCTCGCCGATGGCGTGGTCGCTCCCCACCGCGGTTTGCACCACCGTGTCGTCGGGGTCGATCTCCACGGTGACGAACGCCGGACAGTTCCCCCCGAGACAGGACAGATCGAAATTGCACGACTCTTGGTGGATCTGCGTCTTGCGACCCAAAGGAGTATCCACCGGGTGAACGCTCATGCAATTCGACACCTCGCCGCAGTGCCCACATCCCTCGCAGATCGCTTCGTTGATCATCACACGCGTGGTGGGGGTCGTGACCGTGCCGCGTTTTCGAGTTCGACGAAGATCGGCAGCGCAGCCCTGGTCGTAGACCAGCGCGGTGACGCCGTCGATCTCGCGCAGCTCGCGCTGCACCTCGTCGAGACGGTCGCGGTGCACCACGTGACAATCGGGCGCCCACGCCTCGGAGCGACCGTATTTGCCGGGGTCATCGGTGACCACGTACGTCTTCCTCACGCCTTCGGCGTCGAGCCAGCGCGTCAACTCGGGAACCGGCATCTCCCCCGCCGCCTGTTGACCTCCGGTCATTGCGACGACGCCGTTGTAGAGGATCTTGTACGTGATGTTCGTCCCGGCCGCGACGGCTTGGCGGATCGCCAGAGACCCGGAGTGGAAGAAGGTGCCGTCGCCGAGATTTTGGAAGCGATGCTGATCGCCGACGAACGGGCCGGCTCCGACCCACTGCGCCCCCTCCCCTCCCATCTGTGTCAATCCCTCGGTGGATCGATCCATCCACAGCACCATCGAGTGGCAGCCGATTCCGCCGAGTGCTGTTGAGCCCTCGGGTACGACGGTCGAGCGGTTGTGCGGGCAGCCGGAGCAATAGAACGGCGTGCGGGCCGGCAGGTCGTTCGACTGACCGATCAGCGGGATTCGTTCCCGCTCGCGGGCAAACCTCGAGGGGTCGATGCGTTGCTCGAGTACGCGACGCAGTGGCTCGACGAGAACATCGCTCGAGAGAACTCCTCCCAGCGGCACGAGCGGGTTTCGATCGGCATCGAGCTTTCCGAGAACGGCGGGCGCATTCGCCGTGCCATAGAGCAGGTTGCGGATCTGGCTCTCGATGAAGCCCCGCTTCGCTTCGATCACGAACAACGTGTCGAGTCCCTCGGCGAACGCCCGCAGTCCCTGCGGTTCGAGCGGAGACATGAGACCCGGCACGTAGACCCGCACGCCGAGTTCGGCGAGTTCGTCGATCGACACGCCAAGACGCGCCAGTGCATCGTGAAGGTCGCCGAGCGGCTTGCCCGCCACGACGATTCCGAGCCAGCCGTCAGCGGCGCCGAACGAGCGGTCTATCGGGTTCTCGCGCACGAACCCATGGGCAGCGTCCATTCGGTTGCCGAACATCTCCTCCTCGAGCATCACCGACAGAGGGGCAATGAGCGCATTGTCGACGGTCGCCGACCATGGCTCACCATTCACCTCGTGCACGTAGTCGACGAGGTCGACATCGCCGGTAACCGCAGGAACGGTGGCGAAACCATCGGCCACGTCGGTGTGGATCTTCACACCGACCCATAAGCCGCTCGTACGCGACAGCTCGAAACCAAAGCGGCCCAAGCGAAGGATGTCGGCGACGGACCCCGGATACAGAACGGGCATGCCCACATCGGCGAGTGCAAACTCCGATGCCGATGGGATGGTCGATGACTTGCACTCGGGGTCGTCGCCCGCCAGCGCGAGCACCCCACCCGCAGGCCCGACGCCCGCGAAGTTCGCGTGACGGAACGCGTCACCAGACCGATCGACTCCGGGTCCCTTGCCGTACCACATGCCCTTCACACCATCGAAGTCGGTATCGGCCTCGAGCGTTGCCATCTGGCTTCCCCAGATCGCGGTGGCGGCGAGCTCTTCGTTGACACCACTGATGAATCGGACCTCGTTCTCCGCAAGCACGTCGTGATGTTGGGAGATCACCGACTCCAGGTTGCCGAGGGGACTTCCCCGGTATCCCGAGATGAGGGTGGCCGTACGCAGGCCTCGCGCATTGTCGGCCCGTTGCTGATCGACGGGTACGCGCAGCAGCGCCTGGGACCCCGACAGGGACACCATTCCTTCGGTGGCCGACAGACGATCGGCCAGCGAATATTCCGCGGTACTCACGATTCCCCCTCGACGATCGCTGGTGCGTCAGTTCCCCTTGGCGGAGTCGTTGATCGCCTTGGACACCTGTGCCCTCGCGGAGCCGACCATCCGGCCGATGTCGCGGCTCACGCTGTCGGAAATTTCGGCGGGGCTACGAGCCGGTCGCGGCGGCGACGATGCGTCGGGTGCGTCGTCGCGAACCCGGCCGGGAGCCGGTGGGAGACCGGGTGTGGGACGCCCGATAGCTGCTGGAGGGGGAGGCGCCGCCGCCACGGGCGGCGCGTAGGTCCGCTGCGAGGACACGGTTGCCGGAGCGCTTCCGCGCATCGTCGATGGCGCTGCGGGAGGAGACGAGGTCCACTCGGACGAACCAGACGATGGACGTGTCGAGCCGGAGGAGTCGCCGGCCGAGCGCGATCCCGCCGATGCGTTCATGTCCGACATTGCGTCGGAGGCTCGCGCGGCGATCTCCTCTGCCCGCTTCGTGATGAGCTCCAGGCCGCCGTGACGCTCGTCCTGGTCCGGCGCAGGTGGAAGCGCAGTACGACGCCAACCGCGCGGATACGTATTTGCTGCGTACCACCTACCGTTGGACGCAAGCCACATATCGGGCTGACGTTCGCTCCATGAGACCCCGGACATCACTCGATCCTAACGCGCACCTAGAGGGCAAACCCTGCCGTCTTCGTCTCGAGATACTCAAAAAGCCCCTCACGGCCACCCTCACGTCCGATCCCGGAGTCATTCATGCCCCCGAAAGGGACCGATGCCGACGTGGGGTTCACGTCGTTCACCCCGATGATGCCAAAGCGAAGCCGATCGACCGACGTCAGCGCCGTCGACAGATTGTTGGTGTACACGTACGACGCGAGTCCGTAGTTGGTGTCGTTGGCGAGCTCGAACACACTCTCGGGGTCGTCGTAAGCGATTACGGGCGCGACCGGGCCGAAGGTCTCTTCGCGGTAGATGGTCATGTCGGGGGTGACACCAGCAAGGACGGTCGGTGCAAAGAAATGTCCTCGAGCGTGATCGCCCTCGACCAGCCGGGTGCCGCCGACGACGGCTGCGGCACCCTTCTCGACGGCGTCGTCGACCTGCGCCTCGACCTTGTCCACGGCCTCCTCGTTCACGAGGGGGCCACAGCCAACACCATCGTGCATGCCGTTGCCAGCGACGACGCGCTCGACCCGTGGCGCCATCGTGTCGAGGAACGTCTGCTCGACCTCTCGAGGCACGTAAATGCGATTTGGGCTGATGCACGCCTGGCCGGCGTTGAGAAATTTCAAGGCCGCCGCGCCCTTCGCCGCATGTACGGGATCGGCATCGGGCATGACGATGAAGGGTGCATGGCCACCCAGCTCGACCGAGATGCGTTTCAGGTTCCCGCCGGCAGCGGCCGCCAATGTGCGACCGACGGCCGTCGATCCGGTGAACGTGAGCTTCGCGACTCTCGGATCGGAGGTGAAGACCTCGCCGATGGGGCGCGGGTCCGCGGCCGTCACCAGGTTGATCACACCCGGCGGCACCCCGGCTTCGTCGAACACCTCGAAGATCGCTCGAGCGTTCAGCGGCGTGGCCTCGGCGGCCTTGAGCACGATCGTGCAGCCCGCGGCCAGCGCGGGCGCCATCTTCCGGGTCAGCATTGACATCGGGTAATTCCAGGGCGTGATCGCCGCAACAACTCCCACAGGTGCCTGGATCGACAGGAACCGCTGGTTCGCCCGGGCCGAGGGCAACCACTCCCCCGTTATCCGGCGTGCTTCCTCAGCGAACCATCGGATGAAGTCGGCGCCGTACGTGACCTCGGCCCTGGATGCCTTCAACGGTTTCCCCTGCTCGGCGGTCATCAGCTCGGCGAGTGAGCCGGCGCGGTCGAGCATTACTCGCCACGCCGCCATCAACAGGTCGGCGCGTTCGTAGGGAGTGGTCGAGCTCCACGACGGGAAGGCATCGTGGGCAGCCGATACCGCAGCCCGTGCATCCTCGGCTCCGCCATCGGGTACCTCGCCGAGCCGCTCGCCGGTGGCTGGATTGGTGACGGAGAACGTCGCCGCAGAACGGGCATCGACCCATTCGCCGTTGATGAACATGGCGTCACACTACGATCCCCGAATGGAATTCATCGATCCGGCTATCGAGCGTCTGGCGATCGACGTGAGTCGTGCACAAGACGACACGGCGGTCGCCTCGATGACGGTCGGGGCCGACATGCTCAACGGCCACGGTGTGTGCCACGGCGGATATCTGTTCCTCCTCGCCGACACCACCATGGACTACGCGACCAACGCGTCCGGCGACGGCACCTCATTTGCCGTCCATGCCGAGATCGACTTCCTCCTCCCCGCCCACGAGGGCGATCACCTGGTGGCAACGGGCACGATCCGACATCGCTGGGGGCGAAGCGCCCTCCTCGACGCCGAGATCGTCAACGAGACCGCGGGCCGGACCATCGCCCATTTCCGCGGACGCACCCGTCGGGCCGGTCGCGGGAGCGGATCGTGAAGGCGGTCGTATCCGTCGACGAGATCAACGAATATCTCTCCGCTCAGGGCGACTTCATGAGTTCGGGTCCCATCGTCGTCGAACGGGCCGATCCCGACGACGTGCTCGTCCGCTGGACCTACGACGACTCGAAGACACGGCCCGGCGGATATATCGCCGGACCAACCCTGTTCACGATTGCCGATCTGGCCGGCTGGGTGCTTGTTTTCGCGACGGAAGGCATCCTCCCGATGGCGGTCACGTGGGACCTCCACATCACCTTCATGCGGCCGGCCATCGGCCGCGACGTCGTGGCCCGCGCGAAACAGCTCAAGCGAGGCCGGTCACTCATCTACGGCGACGTGACGATGTACGTCGACGGAGCTCCGGACAAACCCGTTGCGCATGCGACGGTGACCTACGCACTCCCGAATGACAGCAATGTGTCGAGTGCACCATGAGTGCGGCAGGACCCGGCCCAACCCGCCGGCGTGACGCGCACGGCCACCCAGGCTCCGCAGACCGGGCAGTGTCGCGGCGGGTCGAGTTCCGGCAGACATCCATCGCATTCGGCCGAGCCGCAGCCCGGGCAGTGCGGGTGGGTCCTACCAGGCAACGCTGAGCGCCCCCACCGGCATCGAGAGATCGTCGAGCATCGCCAGGTCCTGGTCGGCGGTTCGACCGAGCGTGGTGAGGTAGTTGCCCACGATCAGGGCGTTGATCCCCGACGTGAGCCCGACCGCCTGCAGGTCGCCGAGCGTGATCTCGCGTCCGCCCGCATAGCGCAGGATCACCGGTGGTAGTCCGAGGCGGAACAGCGAAATCCACTTGAGCGCTTCCTGCGCGGTGATCGGCTTACGAATCTGGAGCGGTGTTCCCGGTCGTGGATTCAGGAAGTTGAGCGGAACCTCCTCGGGCTGGAGCTCCTGGAGCTGGACGAGCAGCTCGATGCGCTGAGCATCGGTCTCGCCCATGCCGAGCAACACACCACAGCACAGCTCCATCCCTACGCGCTTCACGTCGAGGCACGTCTCCAGTCGCTCCTCCCACGAGTGGGTGGTGACAATGTTCGGGAAGAATGATTTCGCGGTCTCAAGATTGTGGTTGTAGCGGTGCACGCCCCCCTCTGCGAGCCGGTCGGCCTGGTCCTCGGTCAGGATTCCGGCGCTGACAGCGACGTTCATGCCGGTCTCGCCTTCGATGACCGGCACGAGCTCGAGGATTCGGTCCATCGTCTTCTCGTCGGGCCCCTTGATCGCGAGCACGATGCAGAATTCGGTGGCACCTGTGGCCTTCGTTTCACGAGCGGCTGCGAGCACTTCGTCGGTTTCGAGAAACGGCGTCGACTTCACCTCTGTGTCGAAAGCCGATGACTGTGAACAGAAATGGCAATCCTCGGGGCAGCCGCCGGTCTTCACCGAGAGGATCCCCTCGACCTCGACCGAGTCGCCCGCCCACGCCAGACGCACCTCGTGGGCGAGCTCGGCGAGCGCGCCGAGGTGCTCTGAAGGGAGTTCGGCGAGCCCGGTCAATTCATCGGCCGACAACATGCGCCGATTTTCGAGGAGCGCCATCCGGGCGATATGAAGCCGTTCGATCATCAGCTCTAATCCCTTTCGGCGAGTGTGCTCAGGTGCTGAGTTCGCCGCCAAGGTAAGCGGCGATCACGTCCGGGTTCTTCTGGATGTCCTCGGGAAGCCCCTCGGCGATCTTCTGACCAAAGTCCAGTACGAGGATTCGATCGGCGATGTCCATCACCAGACCCATGTCGTGTTCGACCATGATCATGGCGATGCCGAGTTCGCGGCGGATGTCGAGGATGAATCGGGCCATGTCCTCGGTCTCTTCGAGGTTCATGCCGGCGACTGGCTCGTCGAGGAGCAGGAGTACGGGATCCATCGCGAGGGCTCGACCGAGCTCGACCCGCTTTTGGATGCCGTAGGGCAACAGTGCCACGGGGCTCTTTCGATATTGCTCGATTTCGAGGAAGTCGATGATGTCCTCGACCTTGAGGCGATTCTGCATCTCCTCCTTCTTGGCCGCGCCGAACCAGAGCGATCCCGCGAGCCACGAGTTCTTCATACGTACGTGACGGCCCGTGAGCAGGTTGTCGACGACCGTCATGTTCGCGAAAAGTTCGATGTTCTGGAACGTACGGGCGATGCCCATCTCCGCAACGCGATCGGGCCGTTCGCCCATGATCGACTTGCCCTGCCACAAGATGTCGCCCTCTTGGGGGCGGTACACCTGGGAGATCGTGTTGAAGATCGATGTCTTGCCAGCGCCGTTCGGGCCGATGATCGAGAAGAGTTCGCCGTCGTCGACATGGAACGACACGTCGTTGATCGCGGTGACGCCACCGAATCGGAGCGTGATGTTGTCGACGTCGATCAGATGATCAGCCATTTTCCTCTCCTACGACAGCCAGCGCTTGCGGCGCTTGTAGTGCTTCACGTCCCGGAAGCTTTTGCGTTCTCCGTCTTCACCCGCGTGTAGCCCGAGGTAGAACTCCTGGACGTCTTCGTCGGCGCGGAGCTTCTCGGCATCGCCATCGAGCACGATCTTGCCGGTCTCCATGATGTAGCCATAGTCAGCGATCGAGAGTGCCATCGCAGCGTTCTGCTCGATGAGCAGCACGCTCACCCCGGACTTGTTGATGTCGACGACGATGTCGCGGATCTGTTCCACGAGCAGTGGGGCGAGCCCGAGGCTGGGCTCATCGAGGATGAGAAGCTTGGGGTTGGCCATCATCGCCCGCCCAATGGCGAGCATCTGCTGCTCGCCACCGCTCAGGTAGCCAGCCGTCGAGTGTCGACGGTCGCCGAGAACGGGAAACAGCTCCATTGTGCGCTCGTAGGCTTCTTGGACCGCCACCTTGTCCTTGTTCGTGAAAGCGCCCGTCTGGAGGTTCTCTTCCACCGTGAGCTCCGCGAACACGCGCCGCCCTTCCATCACCTGCGTGATGCCGGCCTTCACGATGTCGGCCGGGTCATTTTCGGTGATCTCGTCACCGTTCCAAGAAATCGATCCTTTTGTGACATCCCCTTCGTGCACACTGAGCAAACCGCTGATCGCTCGAAGCGTGGTCGTCTTTCCGGCGCCATTTGCACCGAGGAGCGCGACGATCTTGCCCTCGGGCACCTCGATCGACAGGCCGCGCAAGACGAGGATCACGTCGTTGTAGACGACCTCGAGGTTTGCAACTTCAAGCACGAATTCTCTCCAGCACGAACGTATTTACGAGCGACCCCGGGGGAGGAGCGAACGCCCCTCCCCCGGAAATCACCAGGATGGGATCAGCCCTCGCTAACGAAGCAGGGCTCGGTGAAGTTGTAGCCCTGAGCCACACTGCCCGCGAACGGGCCTTGCAGCAGGCTCAGACCACTCGAGCCGGCTTCGGTGATGGGCGTGGTGGTTGTGGCATCGGCCAGAACGACGTCGTAGATATAGCTCTCGCGAATCGCGAAGTCGTTCGGATCGCCACTCCAGGACTGGTCGGGAGCCAGACCCTGGAAGTCGACGCTCACGTTGTTCGCCGCTGCGAGCACGCCCGCACGGGTCATGTCGCCGCTATCGGCGGCTGCACGGAGCACCGCCTCGGCCATCATGGCCTCGGTCCAACCGATCACATACGTGTCGGCCTGGGCGTAGTTACCGGTCGGGATACGAGCGGTGATCTCGGCCATCATGTCCTGCATGCCCGCCGAGTCGTTCGCACCCCAGAGGGCGGCGTACGTGCTGTGGAAGTACGCAGCGTCCAGGATTGGACCAACCGGCGTGTCGAGCAGGGCCACGTTGTAGCTCGGCCCGCTACCCGACCAGATCGCACCGGTCAGGCCGGCCTGGAAGGCACCGCCCAGGATCTGGGCAGTCTGGCTCGGAGCGGTGGTGATCCACACGAGATCGGGCTGCGCGGCAGCCAACTCGGTGATGATCGGGGTGAAGTCGTCGCCTTCGACCACACCTTCGCCGTCGTACACGATCTCGAGGCCGAGGGCCTCGGCGGCGATCTTCGCACCAGCGGCACCGTCCTGGCCGTACTCACCCGGGCGGGTAACAACCGCGAGGGTTGGGTTGGCCACACCGGACTGCTCGGCGAGGAACTCCACGCCGTTCATGCCCTCGAAGCAGTAGTTCGTGTAGAGCTCGAACACGTTCCCGCCGAAGTCGGCGTCGGCCCAGCCGGAGTACCAGCTGAGCGGAATCGCGAACAGATCGTCGTCGACGAGGTCGGCGGCGATTGCGGAGGTGTGCGGGGAACCGGTCGACTGGCTGATCATGACTACGCCCTCATCGCTCTCCTCCGAGAGTTCGGCGTAGTTGTCGAGGTGTGTCGGTACGTCGTAGCCACTGTCGAGCACAACGAGCTCGACCTCGCGGCCGGCGATGCCACCGTTCTCGTTCACACGATCGAAATAGGCAACCTGCGCGTCCACGATCACCGAGGTGAGCGCAGCGAAGACTCCGGAGAGATCGGCGGAGAGGCCGACTCGGATCGAATCCTCGGTTACACCGAAGTCGGTTGCGAGCTCGTCGGCCATCGCTTCGTCGTCTTCGGAATCGTCGGCAGGAGCCGCGGTTGTGGTTTCGGCGTCACCGTCGTCAGAATCGTCGGCCGGTGCGGCAGTTGTTGCCGTTGTCTCGTCGGTAGACGTCTCTTCGTCGTCGGACGCCGAGCACGCCACGGCGAACAGACTCAGCACGGCGAGCATCGCTGCCAGCCATCGCATTCGCTTCATGATTTCCCTCCTGGGGTTTCGAGGCCAGCGTGACCTCGGTTCTTTCACTCATAGGGCCTTTGCCCCGAGAACAGTGTTGTGGACGAACCGCGCGGATTGCGGTCGCCCCTCGCTAGTACGTGAAGGGCCAGCCCTTCCAGTAGTTGCGAATCTTGATCCAGATGCCGAACAGCCCAAGTGGTTCGAAGATCAGGAACACGACGATCAGAACGCCGTAGATGACCACATTCCAGTCGAACACGTTGAGTGCCCACCCCGGACTGACGTTTGCCGTCGAGATCGGTCCGAAATCGCCCGGGCCCTCGGTGAGCAGAATGTCGGCGAAAAAGCCTGCGATTCCCTCTTCCTGTTCTCCCAGCCACTCCGTCAGGTTCTCGACGATGTCGGGGAGGATGATCACGAAGAACGTGCCCATCAACGTGCCAGAGACCGTACCGGCCCCGCCGATGAGCAGGATCGCGATGAATTCGACCGATAAGAAGAGGTTGAACTGGTTGCCGGCGATCTTGCCGACGAAGCTCGCGAACATGGCGCCTGCGATTCCGGCATAGAAGCTCGAGACAGCGAAGGCGATCAGCTTGTACTTCGCCTCGTTCACGCCCATGACCTCGGCGGCGATGTCGCGGTCGCGGATCGCCTGCAGCGCTCGACCGGTACGGGTCCGGATCAGATTCTTGGCGAGGAACGCCATCACGATCAACACGATCAGGCAGAAGAAGTAGGTCTTCTGGCGATCACTGACATCGAAGGTATTGAGGCCGAGAATGCCGGTGGTCGTGTCCTCGGAGGAAACATTGATGAGCGGGCTCTCCTCTTTCCAGAACCGAATGTCGAATTCCGGATACCGACGACCGGCTTCGGTGTCGCCCGAGATCTGCGAGAAAACACGGCTGAGGTGGATCCCGATGAACACCAGCCCGAGTGTGACGATGCCGAGGTAGAGACCGCGGAGTCTGACCGCTGTCGGGGAAACGATGATGCCCACCAACGCCGCAACGATGCCCGCCGCTGGCAGCCAGACCCAGATCGGGAGCCCCCAACCCCACAAACGCTCGGATCCCTCGCCACCCACGACCGCAGCGGTGGATGCACCGACGCCCATGAAAAAGGCGTGACCCAAGCTCACCTGACCGGCAACTCCCGAGAGGATATTCAACCCGAGCGCGGCGATCGCGATGATGAACACCTCGGTCATCGGCCTCAGCCAGGCGCCATCTCCGAGAAATCGGACGAGCGGGATGCCGTCCTGAAGGATGGGGATCTGCCCCAAAATCGTGAAACGGCCACCGAGCAGCGGCCAATCGTCAGGAAATGCCCGGGGAACCGCTGCGGAGATAAATGGGATCTCGAAGGGCATGAGGAACAGGATGACGATGCCCATACCCACGAGCACCTTCTGCGTCATCGTCGGAAAAATCGCCGCGTCGGCCTCGTAAGAGGTGAAGAGTTTCGGTCGTCCTCTCATGTCAGACCCTCCTGATCTCGGGTGTACCAAAGAGCCCGAATGGTCGCACCAGCAGTACCGCCATCATCACGATGTAGGGCACGATCTGCTGGTAGCCCGGGCCGAGCGTTCCGGTCCAGTGCGAGAGATACTGGCCGGCGTAGATCTCGGCAAGCCCGATCAGGAGACCGCCGGCCAGCGCACCCTGGACCGAGTCGAGGCCCCCGAGAATCACCGCTGGAAGGGCGCGGAATGCGACGAACACGGTCGTGAGGCCGACGGCGCCCGCCTGGTCGATTGGAGGCTGTGTAGCAAAGACACCGCCGAGGACCGCAAGCGCAGCTCCCGCGGCCCAGGCAATTGCGAAAACCTGACCCACCTTGATGCCTTGGGCCATCGCGGCTTCCTGGTCGAAGCTCACCGCTCGCATGGCGACGCCGAGCTTCGATCGATAGAAGAAGTACACGGCGATGAACGAGAGCGCCACCGCGAGGTAGATCGCGAAGTAGCTCCAGTTGTAGAAGAGACCGCCCGCCACGAAGCCACCGGGCGTCTCGTCGACAGCGGGGTCGCCGCGCCACGGGGCTTGGATAGGCCGATTCAGGATCTTCGTCGAGTCGTTGGTGAATACGCGGACAGCGATCTCCAGCCCGAGGGTGATCACCGCCATCGAGAAGAGCGGTTCGCCGATCATCGGGCGAATCGCCAGCCGCTCGAGAATCATGCCCAGGAGGGCGCCGAACAGAAGGGCGATGAACAGGTACCCGACCCACTCGATCCAGCCAACGTTGAGCGCGGCGACGACGAGCATGAACACAAACGCCCCAGCTGCGCCTGCCGCCGCCGTAACGTACGACTTCCAGCCCGACAGCGCCCCCACAGCGATGGCCATGAGAACGCTGATGAGAATGACGGACGCCCACTGCTCGCCCACGTCCGGGAGCCCGTCGCCAGCAAAAGGAGCTCGCCAGGTGGTGAATGGTGTCTGCCCCGGGGGAGAGTTCTGATCGGGCCGATCGAAAACGAGGAACGACAGGAAGAGGCCGCCCGACGCCGCGAGCGCTCCCTGGGCGAAATTGACCACCTGCGTCGCCTTGAACGTGATCACAAAGCCGAGGGCGATGATCGCGTATACGCCACCGATCGCGAGACCCTTCGCAGTGGTGTTGATGAACGTGGCGATAAAGCCAGCGTTCGCAGCGTCCTGCGCGAGCATCGATCCGAATGTCGTGACGTCCATCAGTACATGGACTCCACGAGCTCGCCGAACATGTCGACCATTGCCGACCGCTTCAGCTTCTGGGTTGCGGTGAGTTCACCGTCTTCGTGATCGAGTTCCTTGGGGATCATCCGAAACTTCTTGATGCCTTCCACGCGAGCGAACTTGGAGTGCGTCTCGTCGACGATCTTCTGCACGAGCTCGAGTACCTCGGGTTTCTCCGTGAGGTCGCGGTACGTGGTGTAGGGAATGTTCTTGCGCAACGCCCAATCGCCCACCGTCTCGAGCTCGATGCCGACGAGGGCGGTGAGGTACTTGCGGCCGTCGCCCACGACCATGGCTTCCTTGATGTAGGGCGAGGCCTTCATCGTGTTCTCGATCTCCGACGGGCTGATGTTCTTGCCGCCGGATGTGATGATGATGTCCTTCATGCGGTCGACGATCTTGACGTGCGTCCCATCGACCCACTCCCCCACGTCGCCGGTGCGGAGCCAGCCGTCGTCGGTGAACGTTTCTGCGGTCTTGTCGGGCTTGTTCCAGTAGCCAGCGAACACACCCGGGTGTTTGGTCTGGATCTCGCCGGTCTGCTCATCGATCCGCAGCCCGATGTCGCTGTAGGGTTCGCCCACCGTGCCCAGCTTTACGCGGCCCGGCACGTTGCACGTCGCGACCGCTGAGTTCTCGGTCATGCCGTACAGCTCGTATACGGGAACGCCGATTCCCATGAAGAACTCCAGTACCTCCGAGCCCACCGCCGCCGCACCACTCGACGCTCGGCGGCAATGACGAAGGCCCACCCGCTCCTGTAGTGCCCGGAACACGAGGGGGTAGAAGATCATGTGCAGCAGCCGGCTGCTCATCGTGTGGTCGCCGCCGTTGGCGGCCTTGGCCCGGCCGATCGATGCCGCCGCCTTCATCCCGGAGCTGAGCCAGAGCTTCTTGAACCGGGTGGCGTCGCCACCGCGGATCATCACTCCCGCATGGAGCCGCTCCCAGATGCGAGGCACTGCGAAGAACAGCGTGGGCTGCACTTCACGCAGGTTCTGGACGACGGTTTCGATCGACTCGGCGAAGTTGAGCGTGGGCCCGCCCCCGAGCATCGTCCACGTGCTGAAGATGCGCTCGGCCACGTGACACAACGGCAGGTAGGTGACGATCTGATCGTTCTTGTTCGGGCCATCGCCGTTCGGGTACAGATCGGTCGAGTTCACGATCTTGTCGATGGCGTACATCGAGTTCGCATTCGTGAGCATGGCGCCCTTGGGCGGCCCGGTGGTGCCCGAGGTGTACACGAGCGTCATCACGTCGTCGTCGGTGGCCTCGGCCATTCGCGCGGCGACAGCTCCAGGGTTTTCGTCGCGGTGTTTCCGCCCCAGTTCGAGAAAGTTGTCCCAGAAGATCAGCCGATCGTCGTCGAACCCAGAGAAGCCCCGGGGCTCGAGGTAGATGAGCGAGCGGACATTCGGGATCTTGTCGCGGTCGACCTCGAAGACCTTGTCGACCTGCTCCTGGTCTTCGACCAGGTGGACCGAGGCTCCCGAGTCGATGAGCATGTACTCGACCTCGGCCGCCGGATTCGTGGGATACAGGCCCACGGTCGTTCCGCGAACCGCGACAGTTGCCAGGTCGAGGATGACCCACTCGGGCCGGTCCTCGGCGTGAATGGTCACCCGGTCGCCCACGTCGATGCCGAGCGAGAGCAGGCCGTGAGCAGCCAACTCGATCAGTTCCCACGTGTCCGCCCACGAGTACTGCTGCCAGATGCCGAAGTCCTTCTCGCGCAGCGCGATGTGGTTGGGATCAGAGAGGGCCCAATCGCGCGCGAGCGATGCCACGGATTGTGCTCCGGTACCCGAAGATGCCGGTGAGGTGCGTTGTTCGACAACAGCCAAGGCAGGTCCCCTCATAATCAGGCCCGCGGACAGCTGGCGGACAGGCCGCAACGTACCACGGGGATGATGGAAAGTGACAACCGCTGGTCGTCGAGCTCACCCCGTGACCCGCCGGCCGCAGCGGGCAGCAAAGTGGCCGGCGGGTCGAGGGGCGGCGGACGTCGAACCCTTCTGCTGATCAGCGACTGCGGATCGTCTGATCGGCGTACTCGAAGTTCTGACGTGTCGCCTGTGCCGCCTGTGCAAGACGGCCGTACTCGGCATCGATCGCAGCCATGACCGAGCGAAACTGACCATCGATCTCGGCGAGGAGGGCTTCGGATCGAGCGCTGAATGCCGCAGACTCGCTTTGGAATGCAGCGGTTGCGCTTCCGAGAACCGACGTGACCCGACCGGAGAGCTCGGCCTTGATCGTGATCGCCTGCTCTTTGGCGTTGCCATGCCAATCGCTCGACTGGAGTTGGGCCTCGGCTCGCTGGATCTGATCGTGCAGGTCTGAGGCGATCGAGTCAAAGCGGCGGAGCATCTCGGTGGTCGCGGACCCGATCGCATCATGAAGTGTGGCCACGGCCGTTCTCGTGTGGTCGCCCGTGCCGAGAGCGGATGCCCCGGCCTCCTGAAGCCGAACCGCACTCGCGTCGATGTCGGCCAGATTTCCTCCGACGATTGCCATGACCACCCCTTCCTCGACACCGAAGCGTCGATCAAGCCCTTGTTGATGACTTTCCATATCTTTCGATCCACAACCTGATCCCCAAGTTGGCCGAAATAGATTGAAATGTCAAGAAAGGGTGTCGAGCGGCGAATTCAGGTGGAGATCGCGACCTGCACGACCGTGGTCTCCCCCGACGCCACGAGCACGCCCCGACCAGGTGTTGGCCGGACCACCACATCTCGCGGGATGCGAACCATCAACAGGTCACCGTCGATCGCAACGTCGGGTTGAAGAAGCAGGCCCACCGCCGACGATCTCACGTGCCGGACCCAGTGCGAGGGCATCGTGCGCAATGCCCCCGGTCGCGCCGAGGCGATCACGGTGAGTCCGAGCGGAAGGTGGACGAGCCGCGACATGAGCGGATCGTCGGCAGGCGTTCGTTCGGCGTCGTCGACGAACACGACGACTCGGCGACCAGCGGTTGCGGCGTGGTCGATCACCGACGTCAGCGCATGGAGCTCGCCGACAGCATCGAAGGCGTCGCCCTCGATACCTGCGCCGACCAGCGCGATCGATGAACTCGCCTTTCGGAGCTGTCGCGCGATCGACAGAAGCGCAGTCGTTCGACCCGAGCCCGACGGGCCGGCGACGAGGGCGTGCTCGCCGGGGCGCAGCTCGAGCGCTCGTTCGCAGCGGGTGCGTTCGTCGATGGCGAAGGGAACGTACAGACCGTCTTCGACGCGGACGGGGACAACAGCGTCGAACTCCCGAAGATCGATCACCTCCGGCAACACATCGATCCGCGGGGCGTCGGCGAGCGGTCGCTGCCTTCGGCTGGGAGTGGCTCGAACGACGTGTCCGACAAGGCCTCCACGGTCGATCATCAGTCGTCCTGGCACGAATGTCGGGAGAACACGCCGTCGTACCCCCGCCACGGCGTAGTCGTCGGGATTCGCCAGCTCGAACACGAACATCCTTCGAACGCCTGATCGCATCCACGACGGCACGTCGCCCGGTCGCGATGCCCCGATCGCGAAGGAGATCCCGACCGCCGGCCCGTCGCGGACGACCCGCTCCAATCGATCCCGCGCCGCACCGGTCCCGTCGATTTCGTCGGAGAACCCCGCCCATCCGTCGACCACGACGACGATCTGCGTTCGTTCGACGTCGGGTCCGGATCGACGATCGAGTTCCTGCTCCAGGAAGGACAACAGCCGGCGATGGCGTTCCGACTCTCCGGGTAGGAGGTAGGCCGTGGTCACATTCTCGGACAGTCCGGCCAGCCCTCCGCCGGCGTGGTCGACCACGTACACCCACGCCGACCCGCACAACTCCCCTGCGCAACGCTCGAGAAGTGTCGACACACCGGAGCCCAGCGCGCCGAGGCCGAGCAGCGAACCACGGGCGGGATCCCACCCCGCAGTGACCCAGCGCTGCCTCCCCGGGTCATCGGCCACGACGAGGACTGTGGGTGCATCGTCGAGCGACTCAAGCGAATCGCAGTCGAAACCACTCAGGTCGTCGGGTAGCGGATCGAGCCACGGCCTCCGCGGTCGCGTTCGAACCCCGAAAGCTTCGACGAGCCGGCCGGCGACGAGATCGAGAAGTGTGGCATCGGACTCGGCTCGAGTTCGCCGGATCCATCCTGCAGCAACCACGGGCGGCAGGTCGCTCGCGGGAGTTCCACTCACGTGCGCCATCTGGATGTCGAGCAGCGGAGCAGAACCGATGCGAAGCACGGCGCGACCCGGCGAATCGGCAGGAATTCCGGCTGCCGAGGGATCGTCCACGACGTCGCGCGAGTCGGCGTCGTCCTGGACTCGAAGAGCGACTCGAAGGTTGGTGTTGGCGCGAATGTTGGCGTCGACCACGCCGGAGGGCCGCTGGGTGGCGAGTACGAGGTGAACGCCGAGGCTCCGTCCCCGTCGGGCGATGTCGACGAGCGCGTCGACGAACTCGGGCAGCTCGCTGCGTAGTGATGCGAACTCGTCGACGACCACCACCAACCGCGGAATCCGCTCAGCCTGGGTCAACGCGCCGATCCGATCGACATCGGCGATGCGCAAACGTTCCTCGCGGTGTCGGAGCTCGGCCTCGAGCGACTGAAGCGCGCGCTCAGCGAGGTGATCATCAAGATCGGTGACCACAGCGACCACGTGTGGAAGCGATGCGCATCGGTCGAACGCGGACCCGCCCTTGTAGTCGATCAGGACGAACACGAGATTCTCAGGGGGATGCCGGATCGAGAGCGAGGCGATGAGGGTGCGGAGAAACTCGGACTTACCTGATCCGGTCGTCCCGCCCACAAGTGCGTGCGGACCGTCGGCGACCAGATCGATTTCAACCGGACCTGCCGAACCGAGCCCGACCGTGGCCGGAAGCGCGTCGATGTGCGACACGCTCCATCGCGCGCGGATCGACGAGCGATCGAGGTCGGCGAAGGCAGTGAACGCATCGGCACTGACCGCATCTGGAAGGGTGGTACCGCCAGCTCGTTCGGGATCGGCAAGTCTCGCCATCGACCGCGCAATGTCCTCGGCGACGACCGCACGAACGCCGTCGATCACTCCCGTTTCGGGGCGACCTTCTTCTCGCGGATCCCGGCTCGAAAACGATCCGGCACCATCCGTGATCTCGACGATGCGGCGAACCGAGGCTGGGAGCTGTTCGGCCCGCTCGGTGATGACCAGGCCGAAGACGCGTCGATCGGTGCGCTCGAGCAGGCGACGTACACAGCCGGAGGAATGCTGGAGAACCGAAGGGCTGTCGACAACCAGAAGCAGATCGAGCGACTCGTGCTCCTCGAGCTCCGATTCGAGCCGGGACGCGAGATCGGACGCTTCATCGCCGGTAACGACGGAGAACGTCCCGAACGGTCGAGCGTGGGGAAGCCACGTCGCCCAATCCCAGCCGCATCGGACGGAGTCCTCGGTGAGCACGGCAACTCTGAGGTCGGCCGGGCCGTGGTGCGAGCACAGTTGGAGTACGACACTTCGCGCCGCTCGGCGGGCGACGATGCCATCTCCAACGAACGCGAGGGGGCCGAGCCGAAGGTCGGCGGTGAGCACCACGTCGTCCAGATCGGCCGCAGCCCTGAGCAGCTCTTGCGCGGCGGCGGCAGATTGGGCGGACGTGCCAGCCGTGGACGCAACCTTCGGCGACCATCGAAGACTGCCGAAACCCAGGCGAACCGTCATGGCGTCCGCGTGCGACGGTCGTCGCTCCCACAGCCTCGTCGATGGCAGAAGAACTCGGCGCCGAATCTCACTCAGGTCGGGTGCCCAACCCTCCCGCCTTCGTCGCTCGACGAGGATCGCCATCGCGACCTCGGTTCGAACGCGCTCGAGCTCGAGAGCGAAATCGCCGGAGGACCTGGCTCGATCACGACCATGACGACGACGCGCCGAGAGATGATTGGCAAGCAGCATCACAGGCGACAGCAGCGCGAATATCGCGAACCTCCACGAGCCGAGCGCAAGCACGAGGATGGCGGCGATCACCAGCGGCGCGATGATTGCGGCGACGGCGAGTCGCGGCGCGTCCGGGTCCTCCGCCTCGGAGGGCAACTCGATCGGGGAGGGCGCCGCGAGCGGCGCTCGACGCGGCGGTCGATTGATCGCATGATGGCCGCTACGGTCCGGGCGAGGTGCCAGCGCGGCGCGATCGGACGGGGCCCATCGCCCCACCACGAGCCTCGACGAGCCCATCCGAAGAGTGTTGCCGGGCTCGATCGAATTGCACCCGTGGAGCGAGGCGTCGCCGAGCCAGGTCCCGTTTAATGCGCCGTGGTCCTCGATGGCGACTTGCCCCGCGGGGTCGGTGCTGACCGTCGCGTGATTGTACGAGACGGTGGGATTGTCGATTCGAAGCGTCGCGTCGGGGCCGCGCCCGACGACGAGACCGTCGCTCGGAACAGCCAGATGGTGGCCGGCGTCGGGTCCACCGAACACGGCAACGTCTGTGCGCGACCCGTTGGCCGCGACCGGCGTGAACAGGCCACCTCCCGACAGCACGATCGTCGACCCGTCGACGAGACCAACCTCGGCGAGCGGTAGTTCCGGTACGGCGATGCGACCGTCGATCTGAACGACGCCAGGAGACACGGTGTTCGTCACCCCGGGATCGACCAGCGCCGCGACGAGATCGGCCACGGTGGCTCCATCTGAAACATGTTCGAGCTCGCGAATCTCCACGCCGCCCTCGTGCACCACCCGAACCCGCATGCCGTCTCCACCGCCGCTCGCAGGTGCGAGCGCGCATGCCTTTCGAGGGTAGAACGCGAGCCTCGACAACTCCAGATGGGACGCCGACGCGACGCGCGACGCCTACGCTCGTCGAAATCGACGACTCGCGGCACAGATTCACGCTGGCTCTCAGAAGCTCGATGCTTGCGCTCGCCCTCATTGCCGCCGGTTGTTCAAGTTCGAGCAACCCAGACACCGCCGATGGAAGCGATTTGGGCACAACATGTATCGAGGTCGACGATCGTGAGCGCTGCTGGACGCTCCAACCGGCCTCGACCGTCGGCTCACCCACCCCGCTCATCGTTGATCTCCACGGCTTCACCGGTACCGCGGAGGGTCAGCGGTCTGTCTCCGGGTTCGCCGAGATCGGCGAGCGTGAAGGGGTCCACGTCGTATGGCCCACCGGCGTACACGCCTCATGGAACGCTGGGCGAGGATGTTGCGGGCGCGCCGTCCAGGAAGACGTCGACGACGTCGGCTTCGTCCGCACGATGATCGACGAGATCAGCGAAGACGTGGCCGTGGACCTGGACCGGGTGTATCTGACCGGACTGTCGAACGGCTGTGCCATGGCCCAACGCTTCGCAGCCGATGCGAGCGACGCCGTGGCGGCGGTCGCGTGCATGGCGCTCTACCTCATCGACCAACCCGAGTCCGACTACTCGCCCGTTCCAGTGATGGAGCTCCACGGAACCGACGATCGGGTCGTCCGCTATGAAGGTGGAGACGCGTTCACGCCGGGGGGCTCGGCCCCGGCCAACCTCGCACGATGGGCCGAGCTGAATTCATGTGTGGGCACGCCTGCCGACGAGACGTTGCCCGATGGAGTCACGATCACTACGCACGCCGACTGCGCCGGCGACACCGAGGCGATTCTGGTGACGATCGAGGGTGCCGGCCACCTGCTCTACCAAGGCGAGCAGACCAGAGTCGACACGACGGAACTTGCCTGGGAGTTCCTTCGACGTTTTTCGAAGAGCTGAGGCCCCGTCACCGGGACAGCGCGACCACTGTCTCCACGTGGCTGGTGTCAGGGAAGGCATCGACGATCTCGACGGCGTCGAGGCGGTACCCGCGTCCGACCAGAAGTCCGATATCGCGGCCGAGTGACCCGGTGTCGCAGCTGACGAGTACGAACCGGGACGCAGCGCACGCGGCCAGGACGTCGACTCCTTCGTCGCCGAGCCCCGTCCGAGCCGGATCCGCGATCACGATGTCGGCCGGTATCGGCGTCCAGTGTTCGACGCGCTCCTCCATGACGAGCGCGTTCATGCCGGCGAGGTTTTCCCGGGCATCGGCCGTCGAGGTGGGTGAGCTCTCGATCGCGACGATCGATCTTGCGCCGACGCCGACCGTGCCCGCGAACAGACCGATACCGGAGTAGGCATCGACGACATCGAGCCCCTCGACGTTCCCGACCAGGCGGGAGACCGAGGCCACGAGCGCCGAGGCCGCGGCGGGGCCGGCCTGGAAGAACGACTCTGCGGACACCCGCCATGCGCGACCGGCCGCATCCTCGGTCAGATACACGTCGGCGCCGGCGGCGAGCTCGTCGCTCGTGGCGACGATCGTGCCTTCGGGTACCTCCACCCCTTCGCCGCTCCCATCGACGATGGCGAGCCGCTCGCCGGTCGAAGCGCTCACGCGGATCACAACCTCGGACGCATCTCCCCATCGACCGCCGGTCAGAACCTCCTCGGCCAGAGGATGGGCGACGAGGCACTCGTCGGCCAAAATCACATCGTGACTCGCCCGGCGGCGATATCCGGCACGCCCGTCACGGACAGCCGCTCGCAGCGTCGTGCGGTAACGAGCGTCGGCCGTCGAGACGAGACCGATCTCGGGCGGGTGTTCGATTCGAGCGATGCGGGTGAGCGCATCGCGCACAACCCGACGTTTCATGCTCTGTTGCAGATCGAGCGTGGCGTGCGCCAGATCGCACCCGCCACACCCCTGCCGGGCCGTGTCACACGCGGGCTCTCGCCGCGCCGGACTTGCGTCGAGCACGTCGACCACCGTGCCACGGGCGAAGCGCTTCTTTTCGGTGTTGAGTTCAACGACGACCGTTTCACCAGGGAGCCCACCGTCGGCGAATACCGCTCGCCCCGATTCGTCGCGCCCCACCGAGGCGTTACCTCCAGCGGGCGCCGTCAGCGTAAGTTCAAGGCGAGTGGTCACGCTCGGCAGCGTACGGCGGCAACCCTCCGGGTTGCTTACGAGTTTGCTTCGCAACTCGTCACCGGAACGCGCTCTCGTGGAACGAAACCGCGCGAAGCGACCGGCTACCCTCCGGGTTGCTTGCGAGTTGCTCCGGAACTCGTCACCGGAACGCGCTCTCGTGGAGCGAAGCCTCGCGTAGCGACCATGTCGACATCCACGGATCTCGATCGGCAGTATCGAGTTGTAACAGTGTCGAGAAGTTACAGTTCCGGCTCATGAGCCGCCGAGTCGAGATCGTCCCATCCGTCCTTCCCGCCGACTTCTCCGACCTCGGCGCCGAGTGCCGTCGACTGGGTGAGGCCGGGGTCGACCGCATCCAGTGGGATGTGATGGATGGCAACTTCGTACCCAACCTCACATTCGGTCCCGACGTGATCAAGGCCTGTCGCCCACACACGGACGTGATGTTCGAGGCGCACCTCATGGTGACCGACCCCGACCTGCTCGCCGCGGAATACGTAGCGGCTGGCTGTCAGATGCTGATCGTGCACGCCGAGACGAGCGATCATCTGCACCGGACCCTTGCCAACGTACGTGCGCTCGGAGCGCAGCCAGCTGTGGCGGTTAACCCGTCCACACCGGTCGAAGCCGTGGAGCACGTGCTCGACCTCGTCGACATGGTCCTCGTGATGACAGTGAATCCTGGCTTCGGCGGCCAGGCCTACATCTCGACAATGGAACCCAAGATCGAGCAGCTGCGGACCCGCCTCGATGCGCGCGGCCTCGACGTGGACATTGAGGTCGACGGCGGCATCGGTGCCGACACCATCGCCGGACCCGCCTCGGCGGGAGCGAACGTGTTCATTTCGGGCAGCGCGCTCTTCCGCTATCCGGGGTTGGCCGAAGGTGTTGCCGACTTGCGCTCGCGGGCGACCGCTGCGATGCCCTAGCTCTGCGGCCAGAGACACAACGCCCGTCGCTCGTCCCTCGCTCCTCCGGAGCCAGCGATGAGGGACGAAGAGCGGCTCGCGGCCTCTGGCAGTCCGCAGCGCGAGTCGAGGAGCGCAGCGACGGATCTCGCCTTGCGGCGAGTCTCAGCCCATCTCGCCGCGGCCGGTGATGACCTCGTCGATGATGCCGTATTCCTTGGCTTCTTCGGCGGTGAACCACCGGTCGCGATCGGAGTCAGACTCGATCTGCTCGACGTCCTGTCCGGTGTGCTCGGCGATGAGCTCCTGCAGGATCTTCTTGGTCTTCGCCATCTGATCGGCCTGGATCGCGATGTCGGTGGCCTGACCCTGAACACCGCCCAGTGGCTGATGCATCATGATGCGAGCGTGCGGCAACGAGTACCGCTTGCCCTTGGCACCGGCGCCGAGCAGAAACTGGCCCATCGACGCACCGAGGCCCATGCAGATGGTGCCGACGTCGGGTCCGACGAACTGCATCGTGTCGTAGATCGCCATGCCGGCCGTGACCGAACCGCCGGGTGAGTTGATGTAGAGCCAGATGTCCTTCTCGGGATCCTGTCCCTCCAGATACAGCATCTGCGCGGTGATGAAGTTGGCGATCTCGTCATTCACGTCGGTGCCGAGAAAGACGATTCGGTCCTTGAGCAGGCGGTTGTAGATGTCCATCCGAGAGACGTCCTCGGTGAGGGTGGACGCCTGCGCCGTGCCGGGGATTTCGTTGCCCATGGTTCTCCTGTGACTGGGTGGGGTATGTCGTGTGTGACCCCACGTAACAACGCCGATGCGCGGTTTGTTTCGACGTCGTGTCGAGGGTACCGCCGTGCCGACGCCGTGAGCGTGATCACGGCCAGCTCCGATCGGCTCGACCGACCACCTTGTGAGGTCAGGTACGGGCGTCGTCGACGGTCGCGACAACCGAAGCGCAGTGCCGGTCGGCCTGCGGCGCAAGGGCTATGGTGCGACACAACATATGCGGACGTGGCGAAACTGGCAGACGCGCCAGGTTTAGGTCCTGGTGTCCGAGAGGACATGGGGGTTCGAGTCCCCCCGTCCGCACGAGCAGCATGAGCGAATTGACACCGAACCCCCAGGTCACCGACGGCGATGTGCCCGGCCTTCTCGGCAGCGCGCCGTTCGGTCTTCTCGTCGCCAGCCCCGAGGGCAAGATCACTGCGATGAATGAGGCGGCAGCCGAACATCTCGGGCTGTCCATCAACGAGCGCTCGGGGCCGTTCCTCGTCGACCTCCTCGCCGACTCAGGCGAAAGTCCTCTGCTCGACGACATGTTGCGCACGGCACTCGCCGGAGATCAGGTTCGCCGGTCCTTCCAGATTTCCGCTTCCGGTGTACTTCGGGTGATCAACTTCCGGTGTTGGTCCGAGAACACGGCGTCGGGAACACCGATGGTCATGGCGGTCGTCGAATCGGCCGCGGACGACGATCAGCTGCATCACATTCGTGCGCTGATCGATCGCAGCCCAACCGGGATGGCACGGCTGGTCGGCACGTCGATGACCGACGTGAACAGCCGATGGACCGAGATCACCGGGCAGGCGATCGCCGAGGCGAGTGGCGTCGGCTGGCTCGACCAAATCGACGAGGATGGCAGAGACGATTTCCTCGTCGCCGTCGAGAGCGCCACGGGTCGTCGCGATGGCATTCGAGGGCGGCTGCGGCTCCGCACGATCGCCGACGAGATTCGCTGGATCGAGGTGAGCACCACTCCCCTCGATATGTCCCAGACGGTCCTCCTGAACTTCGAGGACTCGACCGAGGGGCAGGATGCCGCTCGGCGCGCCGACGAACTGTCGAGGGTGCTCGAAGCGACCAGGGACATGGTCGGAATCCTGTCGGCCGACGGGCAGACGCTGGCGTGGCTGAACGACTCTCTCGGTGAACTCCTCGGCGAGGCCGCGTCGGGCGCCGCGTTCAACACGTACCTCGACGAGCCGTCGCGGACGACGTACGTCGACACAGCCCTACCCGAGGTTGTGGCGACCGGATCCTGGCGTGGTGATCTCGCCATCACCGATCGGAACGGACAGTCTTTCCCTGTAACCGCCATGTTCGTGGCCCACTACGACGACGCGGGCCACATCGACGCGATCTCCGTGATCGCCCGCGACTTGAGCGACCTTCGGGACGCTCAGGCGCGCATCGCGGCGTCGGAGACCCGCATGGCCGCGCTGGTCGAACACGCCTCTGACATGGCCGTGCTCGTCGACGACACCGGCACCGTCGTCTATGCGTCGCCTGCGGTCGAGAGGGTTCTCGGGCATGCGCCCGGCACACTCGACGGGGTCGACGTGCTCGAGCTTGTCCACCCCGACGATCTCGAGCTGGCATACACCACGGCGTCAGCCATCGCTGCCGAGGCTGGCCGCTCGCATGCGGCCGAGCTTCGCATCGCTCATGGCGACGGTAGCTATCGACATCTGGAGGTCACGGCCAACAACCTCCTCGAGAATCCGGCCGTGAACGGCATCGTTCTCAACGCGACCGACGTGACCGACCGGGTCCACGCGACAGCGCAACTCGCCGAGCGCACCTACCACGACGACCTCACCGGGCTTCCCAACCGCACACTCCTCATCGAACGCATGCACGAGTCATTACGACGAGCTCGCGAGCGGCGTCTGCTCGTGGCTGTGCTATTTCTCGATCTCGACCGATTCAACGTCGTCAACGAGTCGCTCGGCCATCGCGCCGGCGACGAACTGTTGTCGGAGGTCGCCAGCCGGATCGAAGGTGTGATCCGACCCGGCGACACCGTCGCCCGACTCGGCGGCGACGAGTTCGCTGTTGTCATCGGCGACATGTTACGTCGCGGCGATGCCGTGATCGCCGCTCGGCGACTCCGGAAGGCGATCACCCAACCGATCTCCGTGGGGTCGGAGAGCGCGGTGATCACGTCGTCGATCGGGATCGCCATCTCCGAAGGTGTAGACGAGCCAGAGAACCTGCTCCGCGACGCCGACACGGCGCTTCACCGAGCAAAGACCAAGGGCCGCGATGTCGCGGTGGTCTTCGACGACCATCTCCGCGATCAGGCCGTTCGTCGGCTCGAGGTCGAGAACAAACTGCGACGGGCGCTCGACAACGACGACCTGGTCGTGCACTACCAACCGGTGCTCGACACGCGCAGCGGCAAGATCGCCGGCGCCGAAGCGCTGGTGCGCATTCTGAACGAGGACGGCTCCCTCGTGATGCCCGGCGAGTTCATCGACGTCGCGGAAGACTCGGGGCTCATCAGCCAGCTCGGACATCAGGTTCTGGTCAAGTCCATCCGCCAGACCGCGTTGTGGACCCAGTCGAACATCGCCGGTCAGGATCCGCCGTCGATCGCCGTGAACGTCTCGGCGCGTCAGCTCACAGACGCTGCATATCCCGACCTTCTCGCCGAGGAACTCAGCTCGGCCGGCCTCTCGCCGAACCAGCTCTCGCTCGAACTCACCGAGAGCGCCCTCATCGACGGGAACCCGACCACCGAACGTTCCCTTCGCCAACTGCGCGATCTCGGGGTTCGAATCGGGCTCGACGACTTCGGAACCGGCTTTTCGTCGCTCGCCTATCTGAAGCGATTCCCGATCAGCTTTCTGAAGGTCGACAAGAGCTTCGTGGGTGGCCTCGGAACCGACGAAAATGACTCGGCGATCGTGCGTG
>JBPCTR010000051.1:0-4013 GCA_051011575.1 Acidimicrobiales bacterium
CGAAGGCGGGGAAGCACGTCTTCTGTGACAAGCCGTTGGCAACCTCGGTGGCGGAGGCCCAGGCGGTGGTCGAGGCCTGCGATGACGCCGAGGTGACCCTCGGCCTCAACTTCCACTATCGCCATCTCCACTGGGTCGAAGAGGTTCGCCGAATCATCGCCAATGGCGAGCTGGGCGACATCGAGACCATCGAGATCGATGTGGGATCGGGGACCCGGAACTACACGAACTGGCGGGCCGACCCCGCCATGGCCGGCATCGGGTCGGTCTACAACGTGGGCGTGCACATGCTCGACGTGCTCACGGTCATTCTCGGTGCCGAGGCGGTCGAGGTGAGCGCGATGTTCGATCGGTCGCCGTCGTCGGGCAACGTCGAGATGCAGGCGCTGGTGCTCATCAGATTCGATGACGACACGCTCGTGTACGCCAATTGCAATGAACGCACCGCGTACCCGCGCAACACGATCACTGTGCACGGTTCCGAAGGTCGCCTCATCGGCGACAACATGACGAGATCTCGCGAGGAAGGAACCCTTCACCTGCTGACCAGCGACACGCACACCAGCACGACATTCACCCCGGCGGGAGCGCATCAACTGTGTGTCTCCGACTTCACCCAGGCGGTGCTCGCCGGTGACGAGCCTCGCGCAAATGGCACAGACGGCATGCGGTCGATGCGTCTCTGTGACGCCATCGCTCGATCGGTCGGCGAACGTCGCCACGTTCTCGTCGAGAGATCCTGAAGGTGGACCTCGAAGCCGGAACCGCGGCCAGCCGGCCGCTGCGGATCGCCGTGTGGGGAGATGACGACCACAGCCGTCAGGTCGTGCAATCGATCGAAGATCGCGTGCGTGAGGCTCTGATCGGTGAGCCGTCGGTTCCCGTGCCGGAGCTGACACTCGTGAGTTCTCGTCCAGACGAGGAGCTGGCGGGTGGGAATCATCTGGTCATGTCGACCGGTGCGACCTCGTCGGAATGGGTTGACGTCGTGATCGGATCGCGGACGCAGGCGGCAATGTTCGCGGTGGACCGCCTCGCTCCCTGGGCGAGCAAGTGGCACATCGGTCGACGCGCACCGCGCCGGCTCGTGGCGGAGCTCGCCGCATCCAACCCTGAGTGGAAAAGCGGCGCCTCACGTCTGATCGCACGACTTCGGGTCGCGACCGAGGGGTTGCCCGTTCTTCGAATCGACCACATCGGCTCAACGTCGGTGCCAGGCCTGGCCGCCAAAGATCTCATCGATGTCCAGATCACCACTCCCACAGCCGTTGATGCTCTTGCCGTGGCCCTGGCAGGAACCGCGGCGGGCTTCGCGCACGTGCCCGGCGACTGGTTCGGCCTCGACCGCGACGGCGGGCAGCATCGGGAAGAGGTGCTTGTCGATTCGGATCCGGGCCGGCCCGTGAACATCAACATTCGATCGGCCGAGCTGCCAGTCGCTCGCGACGCGCTGCTGTTTCGCGACTGGCTACGAATGAACGCCGACGGGCGAAACTCGTACGAGGCGATGAAGCGGGAACTGCTCGGCCGCCACGTCGATGACTACAGCGCGAAAAAGGAACCCTTCATCTCCGATGCGCTGAGCCACGCCGAAGCGTGGGCCACAGAGACGAACTGGAGATTCTGAAGCGGCGATTCGCGCTGTCGTTCGCGTGAGTAGCGGCCGATAGGACGTGATGAACCGACCTGATGGAGGAGACGACCGGCGCCGCACTGCGCTCGTTGCGCTCGCGCATCCCGCATCGGTGCTGTGTCTCGCGGGCTGGATTCTGAACGACCATCTTCTGAAGTCGACCCTGGGGAACCCGATCACCGGAAAGCTGAGCGATGCGTTCGGCATGGTGCTGTTCCCGCTACTCGTCGCCGCGACGATCGAACGGTGGACCGACCGGGCAGTCGAGGTGGGGATGGCCGCAGCAGTGGTCACGATGACCGTTCTCAACACGAGTCACGCCGTGTCGAACGCGGCAGAACGGGGTTTTGAGGTGATCTGGTCCACCGCGCAGCTCACCGTTGATCCCACCGATCTCCTGGTCCTGCCCCTCGTCGTTTTGCCGTGGAAATTGTGGCGCAGGGCCGAGGCCTCGGCGCCGATCGCCCCGGCGTGGGGGAGAGCGGTCTTTGCCGCTGGGGCGGTCGCGTGTCTGGCGACGAGCAGTCCGGAACCAGTGTCCGAGCAGTCTTTCGAAGGTTCCTTCGTGTTGACCGAAGCCAACCCCGAGGTCTCGATCGGAGTTTCGGTGACCATGGGTGGTGAATCGGCATCTGTCGACCGCGTGCAAACCAGGTATGAGGCCGTGCACTTCGGCGCCGGGTCCTCCGCACGCGGAAACGAGCCAGCGATCGAGGTCATTCCCGACGACGAGATGGGCACGATCACCTTCCGCCTGGCCGAACCAGCCCTCGCACCAACCCGTGTCGAGTGGAACATGATCGCCATCGGCGACGAGGGCGACATCTGCCTTCCCTTCTGCCTCGGCGGCGGAGATGACGAGGTCCTACCGGTGTTCGAAGCGGATGTGCCTCGGGAGGCCACCGGGGCTGCCTCGAGAGCGGTTCCGATCGCAACCTGGTCGATCGCGCCAACCGAGGGATCCGAACGCCCGGTCTCCGCCCACGCGTTCGCGGTGACGGTTCCTCCCGGAATCGACTCCACCGAGATCCTGCTCGTCGCCGACCCCTTCCGCGACGACGTAGTCCAAATCGCCGCCACGGAATTGAACACCTTCGATCTCTCGGCCGATCGGGCCTACTACGCCGTCGAGACGCGGGCCCACCGGGTGGCGCCCCCGTCGTGCACCGACGGTTGCACGTTCGAGGTCTGGGTCGGCGCCGACACCAATCGGATCTACGTCGGTGAACAGATGGGAGTGCACATCTACGCGCCCGACGGCGTGATCGTCGAGATGGCTGACGTCGTGTTGCTTCCGACCCGCACGGAACGGACCGTTCGGACCCCCGACGTGAACGACGATCAGACCCTGGAGGCTGTGGTGGAATTCACCCCGCCCGAGCCGAGCGCCGATCCGCTTCACAAGGCCGCCGAGTGGGTGGTTCTGTCTCTCGAAAACGACGCGCGTGGGATCGACCTGTCGGGGCCGGCGTCGGCCAACTGGCCGGCCGGGCGCGTTCTGCGGGCCGAACAATGCTGTGCCAGCTACGCACTCGTGGTCAGCGATGTTCCCGACGGCGACAGCCCGCCCGACGAAGCCCGGCTGGTGCTCGAGTATTGGGCGCCAGAAACGCTCACGTCGAAGGACGCGCTGATCACAGTCGGGCCGTTCACCCTTTTCGACGGATAACGCGAATCAGCTTCGCATTCGTTCGCCATTTGGATCCCAGATCGGATCGGTCTGGAGGGTCGCATCGCGCATGACGCCCAGGATCTCGATCCCCCATCCGGCGGTCGCGTTCGCGAGGCTGGCCGGCACATACCCAAGCGCGACGGAGGCCTCGGATGCATGGGCATAGCCGCCGGAGGTGACCCAACCCACCACCTCGCCGTCGTGCCAGCTCGGCTCGTCGCCCATGACGTCGGCGGACTCCCGGTCGCGAGGAACGTCGACGGTCCAGGTGCACAACTTGAGCTTGGGGCCCTCGTCGCGTACGGCGAGCAGGGCGTCCTTGCCAATGAAGTCCACGTCTGAGTCGAGTTTGAGGAAGCGCTCGAGGTTGGCCTCGAACGGGTCGTAGATCGGCCGGTATTCGCGGGCCCATGATCCGAAGCTCTTCTCGAGTCGAAGCGAGTCGAGGGCCTTGAGGCCGAACAACCGAATGCCCAGGTCGGCGCCGGAGTCCATGAGCAGGTCGAAAACGTAGCGCTGGTAGCTGGCGGGCATCCAGAACTCGTAGCCGAGGTCGCCAGTGAAGGTGACCCGTCCGCACAACACCCGTGCCCATCCGAGGTCGAGCTCTCGGAAAGCCATGAAACGGAAGTCCTCGTTGGAGACGTCGTCGTCGGTGAGGAGTTGGAGCAGTTCTCGGCTGTCGGGCCCAGCGATCGACAGCCCGCC
>JBPCTR010000052.1:0-41419 GCA_051011575.1 Acidimicrobiales bacterium
ACGTACGGCCGCGAGTTCGGCGGCGAACGTCGTGGCGTCGGCCGGCCGGTCGTTCGGGTCGCGGGCAAGCCCTCGGGCGAGGAATTCGTCGAGCGCCGGGGAGAGATCGGGGCGAACCGACCGAGCACGAGGTGCATCCCGACTCACTCTGCTCATCGCCGCGGCCAGATCCTGGGCATCGAATGGGACCTGCCCACACAACATCTCGAACATCACGGTGGTGAGCGCATACAAATCGGTTCGACCGTCGACCGGAGATCCGTCGATCTGTTCGGGCGCCAGATACTTCATCGTTCCGACGACCGAGCCGGTCTCGGTGTGGGTGGTGGAGCCGAGCGCCTTGGCGATCCCGAAGTCGCTCAGCTTGACTCGTCGATCGGGTCGGACGAGAACGTTCGCCGGCTTGATGTCGCGGTGCACGATGCCGCTCTCGTGCGCTTGTGCGAGCGCGTTCGCCAACTGCATGGCAACCTCGATGACGTCGTTGACAGCGAGGCTGCGCCGTGCGTCGAGGATCGTGCGAAGGTCCTGGCCGTCGACCAGCTCCATCACGATGGCGTCGGTGCCGTCCTCGTCGCTCACCGTGTCGTAGATCGCCACAATTCCGGGGTGGGTGAGTCGGGCAGCCGCCTGGGCCTCGGTTCGAAAGCGTGTGAGAACGGCGGGGTCCTCGGCCAGATGACGGTGCAGGAGTTTGATCGCGACGTTTCGGCCGAGGCTGGTGTCGACCGCCTCCCAGACCTCAGCCATCCCTCCGGTACCGACACGCTTCACGAGCTCGTATCGGTCGCCGAGGCGCCGTCCAGCCATAGCGGAGCTACCCAATCGCGACCTGGTCACAACAGGCCGAAGCTAGCGGTCGCAGGGGAGAGTTGGGCGTCATGCCCTGCTCCTCACTCGGGGACTTGGTAAGTGATTCCGATCACTCCGGGGCCGCCGTGGGTACCGATCACTGCACCGATGCGGTTCACACGAGCGTTTGCGCTCCCCGGAATGTCGGCAATCGACTGCAGAAAATCGTCGATGTCGTCGGCCATCGAGTGCAGGATCGCCAGATTTTCGACCTCGCCGGCTTCGGCCAATTTGTCGCGGACCCAGCCAAGCGACCGTTTGCGAGTTCGTTGTTTGCCGGCCGCGACGACCTCGCCGGTGCTCAGATCGAGCAGCGGCTTCACCGCCAGCATGGCGCCCAGTGCCGCCTGCGCACCACCGATGCGGCCGCCCTTCTTCAGGTTCTCGAGCGTGTCGAGCGTCGCGTAAATCCGGGTTCGCTCGCGCATGTCCTCGACGAGCGCGACGACGTCGTCGGCGCTGGCGCCCTCGCGTGCAGCCTCAGCGGCCGCCAGAACCATCGAACCGAGTCCGCCGGTGACCGACTTCGAGTTCACGACGCGAACATCGATCTCGACGTCGTCGGATCCGGCCGCGGTTCGGGCCGATTGGATCGTGGCCGACAGTGCCTCAGACAGGTTGATGCAGACGACGGCGGTGGCGCCGTCGGCAGCCAGGCCGTTGAACATCTGTATGAACGCGCCCGGCGACGGCGCGGCGGTTTCCGGCAGGTGCTCGGAGTCGGCAAGGCGACGATAGAAGTCCTCGACGCTCAGCTCGGTTCGGTCGGTGAATTCGTCTTCACCGAAGCGAATCGACAGCGGAACGAGGCCGATGCCCCATTCCTCGAGCTCGGCGTCGGAGAGATCGCAGGCACTGTCGGTGACGATTCTCGTGGTCATGGCGTGGCAACTCCAGAACGTGGCGGCGCGGACACCCGCGGTGGGGTATCGACTGGTGGCAGAGTACCCCGCGCCGATCGGCGATGGCGAAGCCACCAGGCGAGCAGAACGAGGATTGCGGCCACTCCGACGACGATGCCCACACCGCTGAAGGCGAAGGTCCGGACCAACACCTCCGATGTGCCGAGGAGCACCGATCGGTCGGGGCTGAGGATCTGGACGCGAATCGGTGAGTCTCCTGACGCCAGCGCCTCGATCGGTATTTCGACCCGGTTGGAGCCGGGTTCGAGCACGACGTGGATCTCGCGTCCCTCGGGGAACGAGAGTTTCTCGCTGTCGACCACGAGCAGGACCGATGCGCGGACATCGAGCTGATTCTCGAGCACGATCGGAACGGTCGCCTCCCGGCCGGTAAGGGTGATCGTCTCGGCCTCGGCCGTCGCTATCGCGTCGTCCTTCTGTTCGTCGATGAGTCGATAGATCGTGTCGATGTATGCAGTGCGAACAAGCGGATCGAGATCCTTCGCGGCCGAGACCCGCAGGAGTTCGGTCATGATGTGGGTTGCCTCGGGCTCGGTCGCAACGACGCTTCGCCAACTCTCGATCACCGACGAGGCCTGGTTGAGGTCGGTTCGATAGGAACCCAGTGCTCGAGCGACCACTCCCGGCTCGAGCGAACGTCGCAACGGAGGGCTGATCGTCCCAACTCCCGAGGCGGGCAGGAAGTCGGTGTTCGCCAGCGCATCGCCGGCTGCGGTGGCGCGGAGCACCGGTATACGTTCGAGCCCGCTCAGCATGACGTTGAGGAACTTCAGGTCGGGCTGCCACTCCTCGGGCGTGATGACCACAGCGCTGCGGCGACTGTCGCTGCTCTCGAGTGCGAGCAGCGTGAGGTGGGCGAGGAGTCGATTCGCGCTGTGAATGGGTCGCTCGTTTCGGAAGTGCCGGGCCAGGCTGGAGTCGGCCTGAAGCGCCGGCACGGTTGCGCTGGTCGAGGTGGGGACGAGGAAGCGTCGGGTTGTCGACCCGGCGAACATGTCGGCGTCGAGCCGTTCGAGCTGCGCAGAGCGGGCGATCACTCCCTGGACTCCGCGCGTCGCCAACCAGTCGAGACCAGAACTGTCGATCGATGGGTCGAGGACGGCGATGGACTCGGTCGCCTCGCTCCCGGTTCCGATGCGCACGGCCTCGAGACCGCTGTCGTACAACGAGCCCAATTCGTCTTCGAGTTCGGCGTCGACCCAGGCCTGTTCGTCGACCTCGACGTAGGGCCCGGCCAGTATCGCCGACGGCGCCAACGCCTCGGCCAATCGCTCGATGAGAGCGATCTGTTCGGACGTACCGGTTTGGAGGGCAACGATCGACTCAGGAGAGAGCGAGAGGCCCACTTCGGCATCGGGGTGGAGTTCGAGGGCCTCGACGATCGGCACGAGCCCGGCGCCGGCCTCGGCGGGCAACGCGTGGGTTCCATCGGGTGCCGTCCCCAGTGGGACGTCGGTGCCGAGGAGCACCACGACCTGGAGCGGACTGAAGCTCCGATCGCGGGGAAGTTCGATGAGTGAGGTTCGGATGTGGTTGGTGGCGTTCCCGTCGGAATCGCTCAACGTGACCTGGAGCGGGTACACCGCCGACTCGCCCTCGGTCCGGAGGACCGGAATCGAATCGTCGTCGTCGAGCTGGTCGGTGGTCGGACCGGCCACTGCGATCTGCCAGGAGATCACCTCGTTGCTCGTGTCCTGGAGCTCGGCGAGCGGCTGGGGCCCGATACGTAGAATTGGCTCGGTGTTGGTGAGGTCGTCCACGACGAATGCCGCTGCCGACGGATACGCAGGAAAGACCTCGACCGCGATCGTGGAGTCGGGATCGGCGCCGGCGATCCGTACCTGCAGGCTGAAGATTCCGCCGTCGTCGACCCAGCTGCTCTGCGCGACCAGCTCGAGCGTCGATGACCCCTGGGCCGCGGCACTGGTGGGGACCGAAACCGCGCCGGACACGGCGATGACGAGAGCGAGGGCAATCGCCGTGCGGCTGTGCGGTCGGTGAATCGATCGAGTCAGCGTGGCCATTCGAGCACCCGAAGCTTCTCGGCGTCGGCCAGGAATCCGAGCGACTCGTAGAGAGAGATCGCGCCGAGATTCGACTCTTGGGTGTTGACCATCATCGCCAGCGCTCCGCGGCGCATCGCCCAATCGATGGCGTCGAGCACGAGACCAGTTCCGGTACCAACGTGGCGATGATCGCGATCAACGCTGAGTCGTTGGAGGTAACTCGTCGCGCCGGCCAAGCCTGCGACCGTGTATCCGATCACTGCGTCGTCGTCGTTCGTGGCCACCCGATAACGGTGCGTGGGCGTGGCTCGGCGTGCGGCTACGAGTCCGCGCTCGTCCATCCGCCAGAACGCATCGAAGCCGTCGGCGTCGATCCGCAGCACGGTGTCGAGATCCGCGCGGCGAGCTTTCCGTGTCTGAAGTGGCCGTCGGGTCCTCGGAAGATCCCGAAAGTTGTGGCGCAGCAGATGGAGCGATTCCCTCTCGGCGAATCCGGCCTCGATGAAAGGGCGTTGTTCGATGGTGCTGAGTGCGCTCGTGACGATGGGCCCGTCGTGATCGGTGAGCCCGTCGAGCGTGCGGAGGACATCGTCGACGGTCACTCGGCGTAGGGGGACGATCTGGATACTGAACGGTGCAGTGTCGCGAGTGATCAGGCGAATCCCGCGCACTGGACGCGATCTGCGCTCCAGCAACATGATGGTGAGGTTACTGCCCTTCACCTAGCCTCAGCTGGCGTGACCGATACCAGAGACGAGGCGTTGGCCGAGGTCGCTCCTCTCGCCCAACGGTTCGAAGAGGGGGGACACCGCCTGTATCTCGTGGGCGGAATCGTGCGCGATCTCTATCTCGGTGTCGATCTCGACGCACTCGACTTCGACCTCACCACCGATGCGCGACCGGCGCGCATCCGCGAGCTGGTCGAACCGATCGCCTCGGTGTTGTGGACTCAGGGGGAACGCTTCGGCACGATCGGATGCCGAATCGACGGCCGCGACTACGAGATCACGACACATCGGGCCGAGTACTACCCCGACGGCGATTCACGGAATCCCACGGTTGAATTCGGCGACGACATCCATGGTGATCTGTCGCGCCGAGACTTCACCGTGAATGCCATGGCGATCGACCTCGACGACGGCGCACTCGTCGATCCTTTCGGCGGTCGGGCCGCGTTGGACGCCCACATCCTCGACACGCCGATCGATCCCTCGATCTCGTTTCGGGACGACCCGCTTCGCATCCTGCGCGCCGCCCGATTCGTTGCCCGTCATGGGCTCCAGCCTCAAGCGCGAGTCACGGAGGCAGCGAGCGCGCTCGTCGATCGCCTCGACATCGTGAGCACCGAGCGGATACGTGACGAGTTCGACAAACTTCTTCTCGCGGAGCGACCTGGCTCGGGAATTCGCTTTCTGTTCGACATCGGCGCGCTGTCGAGAACGCTCGGCCCGCTAGATCGTGCTGAGGCCTCGAAGCTCGCCGACGACCTCGATCGCTGCGATCGCGACGTCGGCGTTCGTCGAACCGTGGCGCTCGATCCACTGGGGGCGCACGCCGCGACCGACCGGGCTCGTCAACTCCGGCTCTCGAACAGCGACATCCGCTTCATCGATGCCCTGCTCGCGGGGCTCGACACGATCCGCGCACACGTGGGCGACTGGACCGACGCCGACATACGACGTCTGGTCTTGCGCGTCGGCGACGATCGGATCGACGCCCTCGCGGAGGTAGCGGCCGCGCGCGGTGTCGACGCCAGCGGCTTCAGTACCCGCCACCAGGAGCTGGGCGCTGAGGAGGATCTCGGCGCACTCACGCCGGCGCTCACCGGTGAGGCGGTCATGCGTGCTCTCGGTCTTGACCCCGGCCCCGAGGTCGGAGCGACGCTTTCGCGTCTTCTCGAACGTCGACTCGACAATGGTCCGGCGACAGAAGCCGAGGAACTCGACTGGCTGGCGGCCAATCCGCCGGCCTGATGCGTGAGTGCCCGCGAGGTCAGGTGCCGAGTTTGCGAGCCCGGAAGACAACGGACGCCGGGAACCGGCCCTCCCCTGCCGGTTCGACCAGCGTGTCGACCCGGTAATTGCTGCGCATGAGCGTGGTGAAAACGTGCGCGATGCCGTGGCGGTGGGTGAGCATCGGCCCCTCGCCGAGGGGGGTGTCGTCGCCGTAGTCGGCCACCAGTGTGTCGGGATGGTCGAAATGCAGCGTGAGGCTGGCCGGATGCGGCAGCGTGAACACGAGGGGGCGTTCGGGCTTGAGCACCCGATGCACCTGGCGAAAGACGCGGCCAAGGTTGGACACGCCAGAGAGCGCATGCACCGACACGACAGCATCGAAGACGTCGGCATGGAGGAAAGCGAGCTCGGCCAGATCGGCGTTGTGCAGCTCGACGTGAGTCTCGGCCTCCTCGGCGTTGCGTCGGGCGCGGGTGATCTGCGCAGCGTCGGGATCGATCGCCACAACCCGAGCGCCGGCCCGTGCCAGCGCGATGGCTCCATGGCCTGAGCCACACCCGAGATCGAGAACGCGCAGACCCGACACATCGCCCAGCAATCGGCGATCGAGACCGGCCACATCACCGGGGCCGAGCTCGAGAGAGTCGGTGGGTCGGTCCTCGCCTCGCACGCCGGCCGTCGTGTAGCGGGTCCATCTGTCCATGGCGGCATGGTAATCGGGGCGACTGGCGCGCCGTCTGACCTGCGGTACCGTGGGCGGCGTGAATCCTCGCATGGCTCAGGCCGCGGCGAACAGCGCTGGTGGATCGGTCGACTATCGGCTCGCGCGCGAGCGTTCGATCCGCGCCTTTCGCACCGGTGAGGCTCTGCGATCAGAGGTGTGCGATGCACAAAGCGAGCTCATGCGCAATGCGAGGGAGTGCGGTCGCCAAACCGACGCCGACTGCCCGATCTGTGCCGAGGCGCAGGTCGTGGAGGTCACATACGTGTTCGGCCCCCGCCTCCCCGCTGCCGGAAGGTGCATCGTCACCACCGGCGATTTCGAGCGAATTCGGCGTCGAAAGGGATCATTCACCGCCTATGACGTCGAGGTGTGTCCGGCGTGCAAGTGGAATCATCTTCTGCGCACGAACCCTGTGACATGAGCGATCTGGTGTTCCGCCACCGCCATCCGTAGGATGTGACGTACCGCCGGCAGCCTTCGAGCGCTGGACGGGAAGGAGAAAAACATGGCTCCCACCAAGATGACGGCGCCGCGCGTTGCGGCCCACAAAGTGTCGAACGGCGATCCCGCGCTCGCGATGATCACGGCCTACGACGCGCCCGGCGCACGCGCCGCCAGCGAAGCAGGAATCGACATCATCCTCGTCGGCGACTCGGTAGCGATGGTCGTGCTCGGGTACGACGACACGCTCCAGGTGACCGTCGACGACATCGCCCACCACACCCGGGCCGTCGCTCGGGCCGATCCCGATTGCCTGATCGTCGGCGACCTGCCGTGGATGAGTTTCCACGTATCGGTCGAAGAGACTGTTCGTAATGCCGCCGTGCTGATTCGAGCAGGCGCCCACTGCGTGAAGCTCGAAGGCGGCCGGAAGCGACTGCCGATGATCGATGCCCTGATCGATGCTGAGATGCCTGTCATGGGTCACATCGGCCTCACCCCGCAGTCGATGCATGCCATGGGCGGTTTCAAGGTTCAGGCCCGTCAGGCTGAGGCCGCGGTGGAGCTCATCGCCGACGCCAAGGCGTTGGAACACGCAGGCTGCTTCTCGATTGTTCTGGAGGGAATTCCGGTGAAGGTCGCCGAAGCAATCACCGAAGCGGTGAGTATCCCCACCATCGGCATCGGCGCCGGACCTCACTGCGACGGACAGGTGCTCGTGTATCACGATCTGCTCGGTATCGAAGATCGGTTCGTGCCCAAGTTCGTACGCCGTTACGCCGATATGAAGACCGCCACGATCGACGCGCTCACGGCGTATGCCGCCGATGTGCGGAGTGGGGCATTTCCCGACGACAGCGAGAGCTATCACCTCGCCGACGATCAGGCGGAAGCCTTCGGCCTCTACGGCAAAAAGCAGGGCGACTAAGCCGCACCCCACGCCACCGCGGCGGGCTCGGCCGACCGACCCGCCGATGAGTACCGTGTCCGGCGATGGAGTTGGATACCGCAATGACGAGCGTGGAGGTCACGGCGGAGGGACTTCTCGTGCGCTGGTCCGATGGGAGTCGAAGTCGCTTTCACGCACTCTGGCTGCGCGACAACTGCCCCAGCGGAGGCGACAAGCGCAAGGCGTTTCGCACCTTCTCCATGGTCGATCTGAATCCTGAACTGTTCATGCTGGATGCGGAGCAGAACGCCGACGGTGACCTGATGATCGAGTTCTCCGATGGTCACGAGTCAGTATTCGATCTCGACTGGTTGCACGCGCACTGTCCCGAACCGCACAGTCGCTTCCGCAAACGCCGGACGGTCTCGCATTTCGCCGCCGGATCCCAACTTCCCGAATACGACCTCCCGGCCGCCGGCTCCGAAGAACACAGCGAGTTGCTGGACGCAGTGGCGAGGTGGGGAGTGACGATCGTGAATGCCGTTCCTACCGGGATCGACGGGACCGAGGCCCTCGCTGCCCTTGTTGGGCGGATTCGCGAGACCGACTTCGGCCGAATCTTCGACATCGTGGTCGAACCCGAGGTGTGGGAGTTCAGCCAGACCGGTCTGGCGCTCGATCCCCATACTGACGACCCGTATCGCTACACCCCGTCGGGCACCTCGATCCTGCATTGCGTCGAGGCGAACATGAGTGGCGGCGAGTCAATTCTCGTCGACGGATTCGCGGTGGCGGAGTCCATGCTCGACGACGACCCCGCTGCCTTCGACCTTCTCGCCGAAATCAGCGTGCCGTTCGTGCGGCACCGCTCCGAGGCCGTCGATCAGGGCGAAGACGTGCACCTGCTCGCACACGCACCGGTGATCACCCTCGACCGCGATCGGGAGGTGGCAGGAATCCGCTATCACGAACGGTCGATGGCCCCGTTCGACATCGATCCCAACCTGATGGGCGACTACTACCGAGCGCTGATCGACTTTTCGAAACGGATCAACGATCCGGCGAATGCGATCGTCTTTCGTCTCGAACCCGGCCAGGCGATCGTGTACGACAACCAGCGGGTACTCCACGGACGGACTGCCTTCTCCAGCGATGCCGGCCGCCGACACCTCCGGTTGTGCACGATCGATCGCGACCAGTTCCACTCCCGCCTCCGCCGCCTCCGCGAAGACCACCACCGTCCCGATGTCGACGAACGACTGGCGCGCGGGTCGGTCTAACCCAACCCCCCATAGGGGATACCGGCGAGCGTATGCAGGTCGCGGTCGTAGGTGGTGAGGTCGTCGATGGTGAAATCGGCGAGGCTCGAATGGCCGCAAGCTCGGGCGAGCACCTCCATGAGCTCGACCGAGGCGCCGAAGAAGCGAGCCAGCCGCTCGGCGGCCTCGTCGATGATGAGGCGAGCGCGCAGGTCCTTCTTCTGCGTGGCAATGCCCACCGGGCAGTTGTCGGTGTTGCAGGCGCGCATGCCGATGCAGCCGATCGCCTGCATGGGCGCGTTCGACAATGCGATTGCATCGGCACCGAGCGCGAGCGCCTTCACGAAACACGTGTGGGTGCGAAGGCCCCCGGTCGCCACCAGCGTGACGCCGGCTGCATCGCATGCATCGAGATGGCGACGAGCCCGAGCCAACGCCGGAATCGTCGGCACCGAGATGTGATCGCGAAAGATCACCGGAGCCGCCCCGGTTCCCCCTCCACGACCGTCGAGGATGATGTAGTCCACGCCAATTTCGAGGGCAGCGTCGATGTCGGCCTCGATGTGCTGAGCCGAGAGCTTGGCCCCGATCGGAATTCCTCCGGACACCTCTCGAACCTCGGCGGCGACGTCGGCGTAGTCGGCTGGTGTGAAGAGATCGGTGAATGTGGCCGGCGAGATGGCGTCCTGTCCCTCCTCGAGCCCCCGAACGTCGGCAATCCGGCCGGTGACCTTGCGCCCGGGGAGATGGCCGCCGGTGCCGGTCTTGGCCCCTTGGCCAAACTTGAAGTGGAACGCCTGGACGTCGCGGACCTTGTCGATCGACCACCCGAAGCGGCCTGACGCGAGTTCGTAGAAGTACCGCGAGTTGGCCGCCTGTTCTTCGGGCAGCATGCCGCCCTCCCCCGAGCAGATTCCGGTACCTGCGAGCTCCGCCCCTTTCGCGAGCGAGATCTTCGCCTCCTCCGACAGCGCCCCGAAACTCATGTCCGAGACGAAGAGTGGGATGTCGAGTTCCAATGGCTTGACGGCATTCGGGCCGATCACCGTCGCGGTTGTCACCGGCGCGTCATCGAGCAACGGTTTGGTGGCGAGCTGAGCAGTGACGAGCTGGATGTCATCCCACATGGGCAGCGTCTGACGCGGAACGCCCATGGCAGCGACCGGACCATGATGACCCAACGTGCTCAAACCCTCGTCGGCGAGGCGTCGAATGAGCCCGACGTGTGGCTCGTCGTCGGTTCCGTGGGGGTCCTGGTAGGCGCCCTGGTACGCGGTGCGGTCGAAAGGCTGGGGGTTGTCCTTCAGCCACGCGGCGATCTCCTGCTCGTCGACCATCAGGTCGTCGTCTTCGATCCAGCTGGAGAACCGATGCAGGCGTTCGTCGTTGTTGTACGCCGAGATGCCGGTCTGGAGGCGATAATCCCAGCCGTGTACACCACAGATCAGATCGTCGCCTCGCACTGACCCGTCGGCCATGAGAGCGCCGCGGTGCAGACAGCGCCCGTAGAGCACCGAGTGGTTGTCGTCGAAGCGGACGATCACGATGTCGAGTTCGCCCACGAGAACACCAACCGGGTCCCGGTCGGGGAGCTCACTCCAGGTGGCGATCTTCATTCCGGTCATCGGTCCTCCGCAGGGGTGGTTTGGGTGGTGGTCGATCGGCGCCAACGTAGCGGTGACTCCGCGACGGGTTCAGACTCCATCATCGAGTCGGGCGATGAGTGCTCGTACCACGCGGCGTATCGCTCGGCGAGCGGGGTGGCGGTGATTCCGTGCAGCACGACCGAGGCGACGATAACGAGGGTGATCACGCTGAAGAGTTGATCGGAGTTGCGGACCTCACCCTCGGCCAGGATCAGCAGCCCGAAGAGCATCGACGCCAACCCCCGTGGTCCGAACCAGCCGAGGAATCCCACGGTGGGGCGTCGGAGTCCGGTGCCGATCATCGAGATCGCCACCGGAATCATGCGACCGACGGTGAGGGTGCCGATGGCGCACAGAACGATGAGCGGGCTCGTCACCTCGAGCGCAGGCCACACCATCACAGCGCCAAAGATCGTGAATGTGGCGGCGGCGCCGACCTGACCGAGGTCTTCCGCGAGTTCGGTGTGCTCGGTGACCATGGGTCCGAGCAGGAAGCGCGCGGCCAGGCCGCAGACGAACGCCGCGAGAAAACCGTTGCCGCCAGCGGCCACACTTCCGGCGAACGCACCGACACCGACGCCGAGTGCCACGAGCCGAAAACCCTCTTCGTCGGTCCATCCACGGTTCTCGATCAGCGGGACGATGCGGGCCAACGCAAACGCGGCGGCGCCACCGACGGCAACCGCGATCGTGATCTCGCCGAGTGCCTCGCCGACGATCGACCCGGCGCCCTCGAGTTCGTCGCCGACGGCGAGCGCACTGAACACTGCGATCACCGGTACGACCAAGCCGTCGTTCAGTCCCGACTCGACATTGAGGGCCTGTCGGATACGTACCGGAACGGCAGGGTTCGAGACGACCGCCTCGCCGAGCGCTGCGTCTGTTGGTGCGAGAACGGCCGCCACGAGCGCCGCTTCCGCCCAGGAGAGATCGGTGAGGACGGCAGCGGTCATCACCGTGCCGAGTCCGATCGCGAGCGGCAGGCCGATGCCAAGAAGACGGACCGGGAGATCGAAGTTGGCACAACTTCCCTTCACGTCGATTCGTGCAGCGTCGGCGAAGAGAACGAGCGCGAGGGTCAGTTCGGCGACGAGCGCAACGGTTTCGTCGTCGAGTCCGAAGTCGAGAACACCCAACAGGTCCGGTCCGAGGACGAGGCCGATGGCGACGAACAACATGGGAGCGGTGAGGGGAAGGGCCCGCAACCGAACCCTCGCCAGCGAGACGACCGCGATGATCGAGGCAAGAAAGGCGATGTCACCCATGATCTTCCGACCAATGGCTCGGGACTTCGTGGACGAGCGTGGACAACCCGAGGACCGACCGGTCGTAGTTGATCCGCCAGCCCGAATAGTGATGCCAACCATCATCCTTCGACACCGAGATCGGCACGCCTTGTTCCACAAGAGCATCGTGGAGTCGGTCGTACATCTCACGATCGATGCTGAGCGATTCGCGGTCGTCGGGCTCCAGTTCGGGTTCGATGTCGTAGTGATCAGCGATCGCTCGCAAGGACAGATACCCGGCGCGGATCATGGTGGGTGCGTGGACCGAATCGGGGGCGAGCTGCAACGCTTCCATGAGCGCGGCGGTGTCGAGCGCCGATTCCGCAGCGGTGATCCACGAGCGTTGTCGCTCCGCCGATCGGAAGTGGACGAGTGCGGGAAAGCTCGTGTGGGTTTCGGCGATCTCGGTGAACCACTGTTCCCATTGCTCCCATCGTCGATCGACGTCGTGAAGTCCGTTGATCAAATTGAGCCGAACGATGAATTCAACCGGAGACGGAGGCTGCCCCGAGCGGACGGTGAGCCTCCCCACCGCCACCTCCCGACGGCTGAATGTGGCGTACAGCGTCGGTAGAAAGCTGATCACCAATGCCACGATCGCCAGTCCGAGGAGACCTTCGACAATGGCGACCATGCGCTGCACGAAAGTTGTGGCGGGCACGAAGCCGAGGGTGGTGAGTGACGAACCCGAGAGCCCGATCGCATCGCTGAGTTCGCCTCCACCGAGGCCCCAGAAGATCGCGGCAAAGGACGCGATCAGACCGAGCGACCACACGAGAGGAAGAGAGATCAACACGGTGGGTGCGAACGCTCCCAACGCACGATGTCGACGGTCGGGATCGGAGAACCGATTCGCCACGACGATTGCGACACGGCGGGCGCCGGCAAAGAGGGCCGATGTCAGCCAAACCCGCTCTGGCCGAGGAATCACCAGCGATCGCACGGCGGAAGAGACGAACCAGAGGGCGCCCGCGATGCCCACGAGCACGACGAGTGTTCGCAATCCCGTCGACTCGATCACTGGTCAAACCCCCATCCGGTCAATGTAGTTGTGGCGGCTACGCGTCTGTCGCTCGCCCCGATGACTCGGGTGCGCGAGCGGCGACGATGGCCGCAAGGCCGATCACGCCATAGATGAAGAAGCCGACACCGAAAGGGGTCACGGTGTCGACGATGAACCGGTCGATCACTCCGCCCAGGACCGCACCCACGATGAACACGAAGGCACCCGTCACCGACGAGGCCATTCCCGCGATGTGTCCCATCGACTCCATCGACATGGTTTGCGTGAGCGGGGACGTGGCTGCGCTCAGCGCTGTGAGGATGCTCGCCAACGTGAACCAGAGCCAGAACGACGGGGCACCGTCGCTGGAAAGCGCCGTGAGCACGTAGATGGTGGCCATCGCCACTGTTGCGATGGACGTGACCAGGACGACCGGCGACGTGCTGAACCGATTGACCATTCGTTCGGTCGCGAGGATCGCAAGCGCCATGAGCACCGCATTGGCGCCGAACAGAAGTGCGAACTGGCCTCCTCGGTCGTAGATCTCGTCGAACATCTGGATCGAGCTGCCGAGCCAGGGAAAGAAGGCGCCGTAGGCCATCGTCGTCGCGATCGTGAAGAGCACGGTGCGCCGGTGCGTGATCACTTCCCGGCCCGCGCGCGTCAGTCGCCCGAACTCGAGCGGGATCATGTTGTCGGGTTGGAGCGTTTCGTTGATCCGTATCAGCCAGACCAGGACGATGACCCCGAGACCTGCGCCCACCGCGGTGGTGAGGCGCCACGACCCGAGAGTGAGCATGATCTCTCCGACGCCCGGGGCCACGACCGGCACGAGAAGGAACACGGCTGACGTGAGCGACATGATGCGGGACATCAGGTCGCCGGTGTAGCTGTCGCGAATGACTGCGAGTCCGACCGCCCGAGGCCCGGCGGCCGCCACACCCCAGATCACTCGACCCACCAGGAACATCGCGAACGACGATGCCAGAGTCGACACCATCGCTCCGGCGATGAACATCGCCAGGGTGGCGAACATCACGGGTTTGCGACCGAATCGATCCGACAGCGGTCCCCAGATCAGCATTCCCACACCCATCGCGGCGAGGAACACGGTGATCGTGAGTGAGATCAATCCACCGTCGGGATCGAGCCCGAACTCGGCTTCGATCTCGTCGAAAGCGGGGAGCACCGTGTCGATCGAGATGGCGATCGTCGCCGACACCAGGGACATGAGGACGACGAACTCGCCTCGTCGGAGCCCGTGGGTCGACTCGGGCGACTCGATGTTGATGGGTGGGGCGGTCACCGATCGGATGAAGGCGCCGGTGCGGCGGCGAGGTCGACGAGGATGGAGTCGAGGATCTCGGTGAAACGCCAGATGTCGACAAAGGTGTTGTACAGCGGAACCGGCGCCACGCGGATGATGTCCGGGTGCCGCCAGTCGCACGCGACGCCCGCGCCCTCGAGCCGGTCGAAGACGTCGCGGCCCGGTGTCTCGCCCAGGACGCGAAGCGCGAACTGGCAGCCGCGTTCCGACATGCGCCGAGGCGTGATGTTCTCGATCCGATCCGAAAAATGAGCATCGAGGAGAAGGTCGAAATAGGCGATCTGTTGCTCTGACTTCGTCCGCAGCGCTGCCATGCCGCCCGCACCGGCGAACACCTCGAGAGAGCCACGAACCGCTGCGAGTCCGAGGATTGCGCTGTTGCTCGGCTGCCACGAATCGACTGTTGGGATGGGGTCGAACACCGTGTCCATCTCGAACCGCGTGTCGGGATTTGTTCCCCACCAGCCGGTGAACTTGGGCAGGTCGTTGTTCGTGAGGTGGCGTTCGTGCACGTACGCCCCTGCGACCGAGCCCGGACCGCTGTTCAGGTATTTGTAGGTGCACCAGGCGGCGAAGTCGACGCCATCGTCGTGTAGGGACATCGGGATATTTCCGGCGGCGTGTGCGAGATCGAACCCGACCGCCGCACCGACGGCGTGACCGGCGCGAGTGATCTCGGCGATCGGCAGTACCTGCCCCGTGTAGTACTGAACTCCCGGAAGCAGAATCACGGCCAGGCTCGACCCGTGTTCGGTGATGGCGGCCAGAATGTCATCGACGTGGAGCGTCTCTTCTCCGTGGCGGGGCTCCACGAGTACGAGAGACTCGGCGGGGTCAAAGCCGCGCTGGCGGATCTGGCTCTCGACCGCGAAGTGATCGGAGGGAAAGGCGTGACCTTCGATGAGAATCTTGTGGCGATTTTCGGATGGGCGGTAGAAGCTCACGAGCAGAAGGTGGAGGTTCACGGTGAGGGCGTTCATCACGGTGACCTCGGCCGGCAGCGCCCCCACGATGTCCGCCATCGGATCGATCAGATCGTTGTGATATGCCGCCCACGGTGTGGGCCCCTCGAAGTGCCCTCGTACGCCACTCGAGCCCCATCGATCGATTTCAGTGGCGACGTGCGAACGTGCCCGACGGGGGAGTGCGCCGAGTGAATTGCCCACGAGATAGGTCTCGTCGGACCCGTCGTGGTGCGTGGGGATCTCGAATTCGGCTCGCAGGTGAGCGAGGGGGTCGGCGGCATCGAGGGCGGCCGCGGTCTCGGCGTCGGGGGTCACGGATGCAACGTGCCGCACACGTCGCAGGTGCGGGCGGCCTCGCTGGCGTGAAACGCCTCGAACAGCGGTGGCAGGTCGCGGTCGATGTGTTCGAGCTGCACCTCGACACGATGAACGAGAGAGTTGCAGTTCGCGCAGTACCACTCGAACCCGTCGAGCTCGCCGGGCTCGCGCTGATACTCGACCACGAGGCCCACACTGTCGAGGTCGGGCCGTTGGGGAGAATGCCGCACATGAGGCGGCAGGAGGTGGACGTTGCCTTCCGCGATGATGAGATCGGTCGCAGCCCCACCGTCGGGGTCGCGCACCTTGAGGATCATGTCGCCACGGAGCTGCAGGAAAAACTCTTCGCGAGGGTCGTCGTGATAGTCGGATCGTACGTTTCCACCGCCCACGATCATCACGATCATTCTCTCATCGGCCCACACCTGCTTGTTGGCGACCGGCGGCACGAGTTCGTGCCGGTGTTCGGCGACCCACGCCATCAGGTCGAATGGTTGAGTGACGTCGATCGGCACGGTCGGGTCGGGCGTCTCGGAGGGTTTGTCGGTCACGAGCCGGCCTCCGTGATATCGGGCAGGTGGGCGGAGCGGGCGCCTCCGCGCCAGTCCTCGAAGTCGGGATTCTCGGTCACCTCTCCGAACACCCGGAGCTGAGGTCGCTCCCGAAGTGACCGTTTCATCTCGGCGAAGCCGGGATACGCGGCGAGTGTGGTGACGGCGTTCCACAACGGCACGGCATCGGCGTCTTCGGGTATCCGACTGATCACGGGCCCGAAGAACGAGAGACCGTCGGGTGGACGGAACGTGATGATCGGCGTGCCGACGTCTCGACCTGTTCGGCCGAGACCGAGCTCGGTTTCGGCGTCGATGATCTCGTCCCACGAGGGGTCGTCGGCTGCCGTCGCATAGGACGCGGAGAGGCCGGCTTCGGTGAGGGCCGCCCCGATCACCTCGATCGTGCCGAGGGTGATGCGGTAAGACGGGTCGGGGTCTCGGTCGAACACCGAGCTTCCGAACGCGGTGTAGAGAGCCCCGATCGGAGACCGGCCGAGCTCCGCTCGCACAGCCGCTGCCACACGAAGCATGCGGAGCCCGGCCGTGTGTCCGTGTTCGTACTCGGGCGGGAACTCGGTGTCGTAGTCCTTGTCCTTGTTGAGGAGTCGGAGGGAGATGAACCGCCAATCGACGTCGTAGTCGGTCTGTTCCTGAACCTTCACGATCCAGCGACTCGTGATCCAGGCGAACGGACAGACCGGGTCCCAGAAGAACTCGATGTCGGCGGGGTCGGTCGTCATGGCGCCCGTTCTACACGACCATCGACATCGGGGGTGGGCCGAATGATTCATGCACTGGGCCGAACGATCTGTTTTGTGTCTCAAGCTTGCACGCGTTTTGGCCGTTATCTGGGAGGTGCGGTCCACCGACGCACGCACCCTGGAGGTACAGCGATGTTGCACGGATTGTTGAGCGCCTTGGGCACGACTGGCGGAAAGCTGGTCGCGGGCGCGGTCGTGCTGACTGCAGCTGCCGGCGGTGCCGACGTCGTCGATGTCGAGGACGTGGTGGATGTCATCGAGAACGTGGCCGATACCGCCGGTGACTTCTCGGTGGTCGAGTCCGACATTTCGCCCGAGCCCGGCGATCTCGTGGTCGTCGAGGTCGAGGAGGGTGACGAGAAGGACGCTCCGGGAAATGACACCGCCGAAGACAAGATCGGGAAGATCGACGACAAGGCGACCGCCAAGATCGACAAGATCGAGGACAAAGCGGCCACCAAGATCGAAAAGGCCGGCGACGACGAGGTCAAGGTCGACAAGATCGAGGAGAAGGCCGAAGACAAGATCGACAAGGTTGAGGAGAAGGCCGAAGACAAGGCCGACAAGGTCGAGGAAAAGGACGAGAAGAAGTCGGACGAGGGCGACGACGAAGTAGCGCCCGAGGAGGAGCCTCCGGCCGAGGAGGCGGAACCCCCCGCTGAGGAAGAGCCCCCGGCTGAGGAGGAACCCCCGACTGAGGAGGAACCCCCGGCTGAGGAGGAGCCCCCGGCTGAGGAGGAGCCCCCGGCCGAAGAAGGCTGAGCCGCAAAGTCACAAGAGACGCGCAAACGGGCCATCCGGCCCATGGCCGAATGCTCAAGACCGAGGGTCGTGACAGCCGAAGATTCGGAGAGATCGGAAGCCTGATCCCCGAACGGAGACCCACGATGGGTACCAACCCCACCTCGACCACGACACGTCGCCTGCGAGCCTTGGCCGTCGCGTCGATCCTCGCAATCATCGCCACCGCCTGCGGGCAGGGCGACGAACCCGCCGCCCCCACGGTCATTGCCAATGGCGTCGAACCTTCCGGGTGGGGCGAACCGGCCCCGACGGGCATTGATGACGCGCAGACATCCGAAGACTCCGAGGACCCCGTCGCCGACGCCGCCGAGAAGAACGGTCGCGTCTTCGCCGCCCCCGCCGACCCGATCGAGGCCGTCGCGGACCCGGGCGATCCTGCGGTCAACGCCCAGGTGCTCGCGGTCGCGGTCGAATCGAGCGAGTCGTTGAGCTTCACGTTCGAGCAGGGCTTCGCCATGGAGATGGCCATGGGTTCGTTCGTCATCGACATCTCTCCGGATGCGCCGATGATGTCCGGTGCGGTCGACGGCGACAGGTCCTACATGCAGACCGATATGGGCGTCATGTTCGAGGAGATGTTCTCGAGCCTCGGAATCGATCCGGGAACCGTTCCCGAACTCGCGGCCATGACCGAGGGCGCGAGCTTCGAAGCATGGGTCGATGGCTCGGTCATGACCCTCGATATGTCGAGCTTCGTATCGGCGATCGGTGGTACCGATCCGCAGGTCGACCCGGGCCTCTCGGTGTTCGCCGATGGTCCCGTGAGCATCGACATGGCGCAGCTCGACGGCATGAATGCGGCAGCGATCAGTCAACAGCTTGGACAGGGCTCCCAGGTTGTCGATCCCGCCGCGATACTCGAGTCGCTACGCACGGTCGACTCGGTCGCCGTTGTCGGAACGACGACAGCGGTGGGCAGGCCGGTCACCGTTTACCGCGGGTCGATGTCGATGCTCGAATACATGGAGGCGATGGGTCAGGACCTCGACACCCAGCTCGCTTCCTTCGAGGGTCTCGGCATCGACATGGGAGACGACGCCGCGATGCTCGACACGGTCTTCGAGTCGATGGGCGAGCTTCAGGTCGACGTGACGATCATGGTCGACGATGACGGACTCATCCGCCGGATCGAACATGCCATGGACATGGGCCCCATGATCGAGGCCATGATGAGCGATCCGTCGCTCGGTCTCGACGGCGCCGGATTCGGTGACATCTCGATGTCCATGGATCTCTGGCAGGAATTCGACGGCTACGGCGACGCAGGTAACTTCACCTCGCCGCCCTCGGCGACCGACGTCACCACCGACTTCAGCGATCTGCTCGCCGGTCTCGTCGCCTTCTGATTCTCAGCCGCCGCGGTTTCTCGCTCGGTCGAGTTGGGTGACGAGCCGCGCCTCGTCCTCAGAATCGGGGGCGCTCGCGTGATCGAAGAGTGCAGCCAATCGCGCGATGGCGGCGATCTCCTGATCGAACTGTTTGCGGCGGTGCGGCTCGAGCGCATTTCGTGATCGTCGCCGAGCGCGCAGATTGGTGGCCACGAAGAGTCGGTCGGGCGGTATCGAGTATCGCTGTGCAATGAACGGGAACAATTCAGTGAGACGGTTGGCGTCGCGCTGACGCAGCTTGATCACACCGACGAAGGTGACGAGGAACAGGAGCACGAAGAGGAAGGTGGCCGCGAGGGCCACTATCGCCCCACCGTCGCCCACTTCACTCAAGGCCAACGAGCCGTTCCACAGCGCATGAGCGCCGATGGCCAACACCAGACCCCACCACGCCGTCTTGAGCGGTTGGCGATGCCGCACGGCAAGACCGATCGCAACGCCCGTCCACGCGGTGAACAGCGGGTGGGCAAACGGTGTGAGCAGCGCTCGAGCCACGAACGTCTCGACCAGAAGGTCGTCTTCGGCGGCCGCCGCGAAATAGCTGAAGTCTTCGATCACGGCGAACCCGAGAGCTGTCCACCCGGCGTAGACGAGACCGTCCATGACGCCGTCGACCTCACGGCGGCGCACCGCCCAGAGGATCGCCCCGGCCTTGGTGACCTCTTCGATGATCGGGGCCGACAACACGGCCGCTGCGATGTCCCCGATCGCGAGCGAGACGATCGTGTTCACGACCAGGGAGACAGACCCTGCCACGAACGCTCCCCACAGCAATGCGTGCAGCCGGGCCGACCACGGTTCGGGCTCGAGCCGATCCATCCACAGCAGAACCGGAATCACCACGAAGAAGGGCACGACACCGAGCACGATCGCGACAGGAGCGCTGATCGCGGCCAAGACGATGAACGCGGTGGCGGGCAGGGCCGCGATCGACACCGGTGCGCTGAGGAATGAAGGTATGCGCGGCGCGCTCGGGGTCTCACCCGGGGCGTCCGCACCGGCGGAGTGGGTGTGTGGAGTCCACGTCGACCCATCCCACCAGCGCCACGGAGCTGTATTCCAGGGATCGGGGTACCACCCGGATGGCTTCACGTCGGTAGTGGGTGGTGGCGGCAGCGGCTTGGGCGGCGGCGGTTGGTCCATCCACCACGGCTTCGGACTCGGCGGCGAGCTCATCGGAAGGAGAGCCTGTCACAGTCGGCCCGTATGGTTTGGAGCGTGGAGTGAGTACGCTTTGTCGGTCGGATTCCGGAGACGCTCCGTGATCGACACACAACGTGAACCCTGCTCCGAAATCCGGGGCTCCGGCCTGGCCGGAACCAAAGGGAGGTGATGCTCGTCATGCGAGCATATGAATTGATGGCAATCTTCGACGCCGACGTCGTCGATGAAACGATCCAGGGACATCTCAAAACCCTGGTCTCGGAGTCGGTCGAGGCCAACGGTGGATCCGTCGCCTCTGTCGACAATTGGGGGAAGCGCCGCTTCGCCTACCGGATCAACCACAAGTGGGAGGGCACGTACGTCGTGCTCGAGATCCTGCTCCCCGAAGGAAAGGACCTGTCCGGTCCCGACCGTGCCCTGCGTCTCGCGGACGATGTCGTTCGCCACAAGATCATCCGGCTCCCCGAGGGCGAGGCCACCAAGCGTGGCCTCCTGGGCGCCGCTGCATCGGCCTGACGGCCGGAAAGGCGTAAAGAAATGGCATTCGACAACACCGTCACCATCGTCGGGAATCTCACCCGCGATCCTGAGCTCCGCTTCACTCCGAGCGGCGCCGCCGTCGCCAACTTCGGCGTGGCATGGAACATGAAGGGTCGCGATGGCCAGGAAGACAAGGTCTCGTTCTTCGACGTGACCTGCTGGCGTCAGCTCGCCGAAAACGTGAGCGACTCGCTCACGAAAGGTTCGCGCGTGGTCATCTATGGCCGACTCGATCAGCGGTCGTGGGAAACCCAGGACGGCGACAAGCGCAGCAAGGTCGAGATCATCGCCGATGATGTCGCCCCGAGTCTGAAGTGGGCCACCGTCGAGCTCACCCGCAACGAGTTCCGCGAAGGCGGTCAGGGCGGTGGTCAGGGCGGTGGCAGCATGCGAGCCGTTGCCAACGAGCCGGCCGCTCCTCAGTACGACATGAACGAAGAGCCCTTCTAGGGCCCCCCACTTTTCACGAAACGGATACAGAACATGGCCAGGAAGCCAATGCGTGCCAAGGGTGGCAAGAACGACACCCGGCGCACCAAGAAGAAAGTCTCGGTCCTCACGACCGACAAGGTCGAGTACATCGATTACAAGGATGTGAACCTGCTCAAGCGGTTCGTGTCCGATCGGGCCAAGGTGCGCGCTCGCCGCGTTACCGGTAACGACACCCAGCAGCAGGCCGAGGTCGCACGAGCGATCAAGAACGCTCGCGCGATGGCGTTGCTGCCCTATACGACCCGGGTCACCACCCAGCGCAACAACCGCGACCGTGGAGATCGCGGCGATCGCGGCGATCGCGGAGATCGCGGGCCTCGTCCGGATCGTTCCGAAGCTCCGGCTGAGGAAGTTGCCGAAACTTCTGCCGAGGAAGTCGCCGACGCACCAGTAACCGAGACCGTCGAGGCGGTCGAGGTCACCGAGGAGGTCTGATGGACATCATTCTCAAGCAGGATGTCGATGGGCTCGGCCAACGCGGCGACGTCGTGTCGGTCACGAACGGCTATGCCCGGAACTTCATCCTTCCGAAGGGCCTTGGGTACAAAGCGTCGAAGGGGGCCGAGGCCGAGGCCGAGGCGATGCGTCGTGCCAGTGCTGCCAAGAATGAGGCGAACCGTAGCGAAGCCGACAAGATCGCCAGCTCACTCGTGCCGCAGGTCATCGCCATCGCGGCGCTCACCGACGACGCCGGCACGTTGTTCGGGTCGGTCAATGCGGCCGACATCGCCGAGGCGATCGAGGCCCAGACCGGGGTCGAGATCGACCGGCGGGCACTCAAGCTGGACAATCCGCTCAAGACCCTTGGCCAGCACATGGTGATGACACAGATCCATCGCGATGTGCAGTTCCCCGTGACGGTGGAGATCACCTCCGCCGAGTGATCTGGCGTCGTTCGGCGTCTTTCCGATCCGTTCGAGGGCCGCACCGCTTGTGGGTGCGGCTTTCGACGTTTTCGCGCGGTGCGTCATGTTACCTGTGGGTATCGTCCAACTTGTCCACAGGCTGTCCACATGCTGCACGCGTTGATTTCGCGTGTTTTCCCCGCGATATCCCCCGGTTACCCACTTCCGCCCCACAGGACGGTGCAGGCACGCTTATGGGGTGTTTCTCCCCTCCTTGCGGGTCGTTCCGCGCCGCGCTGTCACACCCGCCGACCATGATGGTTCCATGAGCACCTCCGGCGGGTCGCGCCGTGGATGAGCCGTACGTTCCAGACGGATCGGCGGATCGTGGGCCTCGTACCCCGCCCCACAACATCCAGGTCGAACAGTCGTTGCTGGGTGCGCTCCTGCTCTCGCGTGACGCGATCGCGGTCGCCCTCGAGGTGCTCGAACCAGAACACTTCTATCGCCCTGCGCACCAACACATCTTCGAGGCGATCACGACGCTCTACGGAGCTGGCGACGAGGCCGATGTCGTCACCGTCGGTGACCTGCTGGACCGGAGCGGGCTGCTCGCCGGAATGGGCGGCATGTCGATGCTGATGGATCTTCAGCAGGAAGCGCCCGCGGTCACCGGGGCGCGCAAGTATGCCGAGATCATCCGTGAGAATGCCCTGTTACGGCGCTTGATCGGTGTGGGCAATGAGATCACCGAGATCGCCTACGGCCGTCCCGACGATGTGGTCAAAGCGGTCGATCATGCCGAGCACCTCGTTTTCGAAGTCGCCCAGGGCCGGGCGTCGGACACGATGGCCGACATGCGCACGCTCGTGGAGCAGAGCCTCGACCGTCTAGAGATGTTGTACGAGCGCGACGAAGGCATCACCGGCACACCCACCGGATTCGTCGATCTCGACGACCTGCTGTCGGGCATGCAGCCCAATTCGCTTTACGTGGTCGGGGCGCGGCCGGCGATGGGCAAGACGAGCTTCGCCCTCAACATGGCAGCCCACGCTGCGGTCGAGGCGAACCGACCGGTACTCATCTTCTCGCTCGAGATGGGTCAGCTCGAGTTGTCGCAGCGGATGCTGTGTTCGGAGTCTCGTGTGGACTCCAAAAGCATGCGCGACGGCAAACTCGATGAGTCCGACTGGACGAAGATCAGTCATGGTGTGGGTCGGCTCTCCGAGGCGCCCATCTGGATCGACGACAATCCCGCACTCACGGTGATGGACATTCGTGGCCGGGCTCGCCGACTGAAATCGCAGGTCGGCGATCTGGGGATGATCGTGGTCGACTACATCCAGCTGATGACCGGCCGATCCGGAGCCGAGAGCCGACAGGTCGAGATTTCGGAGATCTCTCGAAACCTGAAGGTGCTCGCACGTGAGCTCGAGGTGCCGGTCGTCGGACTGTCGCAGCTGTCGAGAACACTCGAGTCCCGCCAGGACAAGCGGCCGATGCTCGCCGACCTTCGCGAGTCGGGTGCGATCGAGCAGGACGCCGACGTCGTGATGTTCCTCTACCGCGACGAGGTCTACAACTCCGAGAGTCCGGATGCCGGCATAGCCGAGGTCATCATCGCCAAACATCGCAACGGTCCGACCGACACGATTCGGCTGGCATTCCTGCCGCAGTACACCCGCTTCGCGAACATGGCTCGCACCCCTTCGTCCATGTGATCGGCAGGCCCAACGCCCCTTGATTTGGGGGGAACGCAGCCGACAGAACAGGTATGGCGGATGTGGCGGCGCTGCCACAGGAGATCGACGCGCAGGCACCTGCCCCCAGCGTGGATGAACTGTGGGAGCGGATCAACGGGCGTATAGACCTACGCCTACGCGTGATCGAACGCGGTGCTCTCGTCCTCCTCGATCGGGCGCTCGGTCCAGACGAGATCGCCGACTCGATCACCGAGGCGAATCTTCTCGCTCAGTGGCTCGGCGTGCTTCACCTGGGCGGAGCCGCAGCGTTGTGCCGAGAGCTGGTTCAGCTCGTGGGTGTCGAACGGCCCGATGCCGCGACCGGTCTGCAGATGGCGGCGCTTGTCGACGACCTTCGGGCCGTCGTGTACGCCGCGTCGGCCGAGGTGACCTCGCCGGACGAAGCCGCGCCGCTCGTGCGCATCGTGAGCCGGATCGACGCACATGTCGACTCATTGATGTGGCTCCTCACTCGCCGGGGCCTGCGAGTCGAGCATGACTCTCAGGGGCTCGGTGACCTCACCGGCGTCGATGCGCTGGTGGTTCTTTCGGGTGCGACGCCCACGGTGGCCCAGACGCTGCTCGCGCTGGGCCGAGAACGATCGCCGGGAATCCAGCGGGTCGTCCTTCACGAGAACGCTCCCGTCGACACGTTGTGCCGACTCGCTCGCTTCTCCGATCTTGTTCTACCGATCGCATCAAAGCCGGACTTTCTCACCGACGAGATCCAACATCTGGTCCTGGCCAGTCGCATCGCCGACGACACGGTCACCGTGCTCGGCGATGCATCACTCGTTTCCGTGCTCGAGCGATTCGGAGTGGAGGCGCGCGCGGTACGGACACTGAACGCTGCGCTCGCAACCCTGGTCAGGGGATCACGGACGCTCGTGCTTGGTCATGCTCACGAAACCGTCGATGCGGATGCGTTGATCCGGCTTGTTCGAGCGAGCCCCGTTCTGCGCGAAGTGACCGTGGTCGCTGTGGGCTTCGATGGCAACGAGGGGCTTCGACTGCGACAGGACGGAGCGGATGTCGTTGCGCCGTCGGGGCACGATCCCGACGAGTGGGTTCTGCAGTTGAAGTCGTTTCGCCATCGGCGACTTCGTGGCGTCGACGAGGGAAGCGACGACGGTGGGGTCGTGCTGCCGTGGGCGCGTGCGTCTGTGCTCCTCGAGCGGGCACTGGTGGTCTCTCGTCGTGTCGACACGCACGTCGGTGTGGCGGTGCTGCACTTCGATGAAGATCTGCCAGAATCCGAACTCGACCGTGTTCTGGCTCTGCTCGCCACCGAGTTCCGTCAGGACGACGTGGTCGGTCGCTGGGATGAGCGCCGCGTGGTCGTCATGTTGCGCGGGGCCGGTCGCAGGGCGGCAACTGCACGATTTCGCTCGGCCCTGCGCGACCTGGAGATCGAGACGAGTGCGCGCATTGGAATCGCCGAATTTCCCGTCGACGGAACAACGCTCCAGGAGGTGCTCGGCGAGGCCGCGCGAGCGATCGAGACAGCGACGCGAGAAGGTGGGCCGAGGGTTGTCGCGACCGATTGGCGTCCGGTGTCCGATCGCGCGGCCGACGTCGTTCTCGTCGAGGCGGACAACACTCTGGCGGGGGTCCTCGACGGGCTGTTCGATCGGAGCGGCCTCACGACCATGCACATCGACAATGGAGCCGATGCTCTTCGTTATCTGACCGACGCGTCGGCGCCGGTGCCCCGGCTCGTGATCCTCGAGATGGACGCTCAGGGTGCCGACGGCCTGATGGTGCTTCGCGCCCTCCGCCGCGGGGGCTGGATGAACCGGCTCCGGGTTCTCGTCACCTGCTCGCAGATTCGAGATGGTGAGCTCCGCGAGGCCTTCGAACTCGGTGCTCTTGATGTGGTCGTGAAGCCGTATGCGGCGATCGTCATGCAGCAGCGGGTCAATCGATTGCTCGAGGCCTGACGTGGTCCTTCAGTCGGCCCAGATCCTTGCGATCGTGTTCGCGTCGTACCTCGGACTCGGGGTCATCAACGATCGCCGTCTTGCGCGGCGCGAGCGTGCGATAGCGCGCGTGACGTCGTTGTTGGCGGCGGCGCTCTACGAGCCTCACAGCGACGTTGGTCCGATCGTGTCCACGCTCCAACAGCTCTCGAAAAACGTCCTACTCGACGTGGCGCTCCGTCTGTCCCTCGAGCTCGACAGCGACGCCAACCGACGTCTCGTCGACATCGTGGCAACAACGGGTCTGACGCGTCGCATCCGTCGCCTCAGCGGCAGTCGACGATCGCGGACCCGATACCGCGCCGCCCGACTCGCACACCTGTTGCCGGTGGAGCATGAGATCCGAAACCGACTCTTGCGGGACCCTCATGTGAGTGTGCGGAAGAAGACGGTCGAGACACTTGGTCCCGATCATCTCGCCGAGCATGCTCCGGCATTGCTCGAGATGCTCGAGGAGGAGGCCCACTTCGTGGCGTACACCGCCCAACAGGCGCTTCTGCGTTCCGACGGACGGGTGCTCGCCGCGATCGAGGCACACCTGTCCGCCGCCCGCGGCGCTGCAACTGCTCGGGTCATCGAGGTTGCGGCCTATTTCCGTGATGCACGGCTCTTCGCGGCGATCGCCCCTTACTCCACGGCGTCAGATCCGCGGCTCCGGAGCCTCGTCGCCCATGCGCTCCCTGCCGGTTCGGTGACTCAGGGCTTCGACGTGTTGTCGAATCTTCTCGCTGATCCTGAGCCGCGGGTGCGCCTCGCGGCGGTGAGAGGGATCGCCCGCCTGCGCATCGATCGTCTCGCCGCCAAGGTGGGCGCACTTCTTGCCGACCGCTCCTGGGAGGTTCGCCGCGAGGCCGGTGAGGCGCTCGAGGAGCTGGGCCCTGCCGGGACGATGGTCTTGCGTGCGGCACTCGATCATCCCGATCGGTTCGCCCGCGACATGGCTCGACAGGTACTCGACGCCATGCAGGCCGGCGGTCGATTCGAGCGAGTTCCCGCACGCGAAGAACTGCGTGGCCTCGACCAATGGACCCCGGTGAACGCGGCATGAGCACCGTTGTCGCAATAGGCACCTGGCTGGTGGTCGGGGTGGTCCTGGTCACGATCGTCTTGCAGACAGTCCTCTATCTGGCTGCAGGTCGAGAGATGCAACAGCTCGGGAGTCGAACGAGGAACCAATTGTGGAGGCGGGTCCTCAGCAGTCCGCTCGCGCCGCGCATCTCGATTCTCGTACCCGCCTACAACGAAGAGGCGTGGATCGCCAGCTCGGTTGCCTCGGTTCTGGCACTCACGTATCCCGATCTCGAAGTCGTGGTCGTGAACGACGGCTCTTCGGACGACACGATGGAACGGCTCATCGAACGCTTCGACCTGTCACCGGTTCTACCGATCTATCAGCGTCGCCTCCCGAGCGCACACGTACGTACGATCCATCGGTCACTGATCGAGTCGCAGCTGATCGTCGTCGACAAGGACAACGGTGGGAAGGCCGATGCGCTGAACATGGCGCTCAACATGGCCACGGGTGACCTGGTGTGCGTGATCGACGCCGACACGATCGTGCGCCCCGATGCACTTCAGCAACTCGTTTCCCCGTTCCTCTACAACCCCGACACAGTCGCCGTGGGCGGCACCGTACGACTGGTCAACGGAATTGGTGCCGACGAGACACCAAAACAGTCGCTACCAGCACCGCGGTCACTGCTCGCGGGCGTGCAGGCCGTGGAATATGTGCGTGCTTTCCTCGTCGGTCGGCTGGGTTGGAATGCACTCGGCGGCAACTTGATCATCAGTGGCGCGTTCGGTCTCTTCGTTCGCGAATCGGTGATCGACGTCGGCGGCTACAACACCGACACCGTGGGCGAGGATATGGAGCTCGTCGTTCGGTTGAGGCGACACGCCTACGAGGTCGGCGGTCCAAATCACGTGGAGTTCCTGCCATCCCCGGTTGCATGGACCGAGGTTCCCGAGTCATGGCGAACGCTGGCTCGGCAACGCAATCGATGGTTCCGTGGTTTGCTCGATGTACTGGTGCGCCATCGGGTCATGATGGGACGGCCCCGATATCGATCGGCAGGCCTGATCGCGCTTCCGTATTTCCTCATCGTCGAGAGCCTCGCTCCACTGATCGAGCTCGTCGGTCTCCTACTGGTGGCGACGGGGTTGGTCACCGGTTTCGTCTCGCCCGATGTGCTCGCGCCCATTGCGGTCGCCTACCTACTGAGCATGGCGATCAGCACGCTGATTCTTATGCTCGATGACGTCACGTTTGCCCACTACCCGGGGCTGGCTTCCCGACTTCGAATGATCAGCTTCGTGATCGCGGAGCAGCTCGTTTTTCGCCCTGCGACCCTGGTGTGGCGGGCATGGGGACTGTCGCTGTTCCTTCAGGGGCGCAAGGAATGGGGCGTCCAGGAACGCAAAGGCCTCGCGTAGGAGTCAGGTAGGCGAAGGTCACGGATAGCGACACCGAAGTGCCGTCGTGATGCGTGGAGGGAGTTCGTGACCTCCGCCCAACCTGTGAGTATCCGGCGAGGGCGAATCACCGGACACCAGTAGCATCGGAGCCGTTCTCAGAGATCTTGAGCAGCAATTTTTCGAAGGTGGCCGACGTGTTCGCACAGACCCTTTTCCTGGGCGACAACCTGCTCCCGTTGCTCACGCTCGCGTTTGGCGGTGCGCTGGTCGCGGGAAACGTGATGGCCTTGATTCGGCCGCCCGAAGGTCGTCGCCACGACACCGACCTCGAGCGGGCTCCACTCATTCGCACGATCGTCTTCATTTCGGTTGGTGCCCTGATGACGGTTTGGGCGCTCGCCAGCTTGCTTTAGGGCGAAAAATAAGGCGCCCCCGGCTGCATGGCGGACGCAACCGGGGGCTACCCAGAAGGAGTCGGCGGTTCTCATCCTGGGTGCGGACATGTTAGCAGGGTTCATTTCAAACGTTCGTCTTCGGTAATGGAGAATCGCCATCACCTACCCGGGCGTAGGAGCCAACGGATATCACGGCGTGTGGTGAAATCCGACGAGATGTGTTCGTTGCGTTACAGCCGGGCAATCGGCTCAACAGTGACATGGGTCGTCCGAACTATTGGTTACAAGCGCATGGCGGAACCGGCGGACCGGCGGGAACGGCGGGACAGTGCGTTTGGGCGGGAAATACAGGCGGAAACGCTTGGAGCGGTGCGAGATGCTGTGCTCGGTGGTACCGGCATCTCGTGCCGCTCTGACTCGTTTTCACTTCTCCTCGATATGGGCGTGGTCGCGGGGCCACGGAAGGTGTCAACGACAATTTCCTGGGATCGCGTTCATGAGGGAACGTCGCTGGGAGATTCGGTGCAGAGCATGAGGTCGACGTCCCCGGCGGCATCGGCGATCACCACTTCTGATGCGACGACAACACCATCTTCCACCAGCGAGCTGTGATTGGTCTCGAGGTCCTGCCCCGAGTAGCAGTAGTTCACGAGCATTCCGTGGGATTGGGCGAGGCCCTTCTCGCTGAGATCCCCCCGCCAGTTCAGCCGCTCGACCCGGGCACCGTTTCGGAGGTGGAATCTCGCCACGCGGTCGGCCGGCAGCCCTCGGCGGCGCTCGCACAAGAGGTAGTGCGCCGCCGACCGCCGCATCGCTGCCTCATCGGTCGTGTCCACTTTCGGTCGCGCCGACGCGAGCCATGCTGCAAAGCCCGGAATCGGCGAAAGGGTGGCGAACGTCTCGATCGATGGAAGCTCGGCCGTGAGCGCCGACGTCACCTGTTTGATCAGAAAACTGCCGAAGGAGATCCCCCGCAGCCCTTCCTGGCAATTGGTGATCGAATAGAAGATGGCCGTATCGGCCGCAGGGTGGAGATTGTCGGCGGTCGAGTCGATCAGACTCTGAATCGATTCGCTCATCCCGACCGTGAGCGCGACCTCCACGAAGATGATCGGCTCGAGAGGAAGTGACGGGTGGAAGAAGCCGAAACATCGCCGATCATCGGCGAGGCGACGCCGCAGATCTTCCCAACCGCGGATTTCGTGCACGGCCTCGTAGTCGATGAGCTTCTGGAGGACTTCTGCCGGCGTGGTCCAATCGAGCCGTTGCAGTTCGAGAAAACCGCGGTTGAACCACGATCTCAACAGATGGATCAGATCCTGCTCGACGGGTGCGAGTTCTGGGTGGTCTCCGCGAGCTGCGATCAGGTCGGTCCGCATCTGGAGAAGTGCATCGATCCCGTGCGGAACCGTGTTGACCGATCGGAACAGCCGCAGTCGGGTCGACTCGCTGGCCGCATGGAGCTCGGTCACGCTCATCTCGCCGGAGTCGGCTCGATAGGCCGCAATCGCATCATCGAGTGCTGCGCGATCGGCACCGAGATGGTCCAGCAGAAATCGGAAGTAGGTGATGCGCTCGGTGCGATCGAGCGATCGATAGCGCCGGATCAGCTGCTCGGCGAGCGCCTGGCTCGACGTTTCGGCTCGCAGGCGCAGTAGAGCGAGCGACGTCTGCCGAATCACCTCGTCGAGCTGCGTCATGGCGCGATGGTGTCGTATTCCGGCGTCCAGTGGCGCTCCGCAACCCGACGCTCCCATTCGTCGTCGGAGAACGGCTCGGCGAGACCTTCGGAGACGGCACAGTCGGCCACCGAGCGTGCAATGTCGAGTGACAGCTGCGGCACAGCTGCAAGCGGTGGGAGGATTCCGTTGGTGAGCGGTTGGTCGAGACCGATGGTCGCCACGGTCTGGGCGGCGCGAAGCAGCATCCGATCGCTCACGCTGCTGGCACCACTGAGGACCACGCCAAGCCCGACACCGGGGAAGACGTAGACATTGTTCGCCTGCGCGATCGAGAACGTCTGTCCTGCGACGCGCACCGGCGAGAATGGCGACCCCGTGGCCACGATCGCACTGCCGGTGCTCCAGCGCAGGATGTCGGCCGGAATCGCCTCGCTCCTGCTCGTCGGATTCGATAGGGGCATGATGATTGGCCGCGCGGTCTGGTCCGACATCGTGGACACGATCGCTTCGTCGAACGTGCTTGGCTGTCCGGACACTCCGATGAGCACGGTGGGTCGTACATGTTTCACCACCGAGGCCAGGTCGAGTTCGGTGCCATCAGCCCATTCGGCAACGTGATCCCAGGGCTGGACGAAATCGACCTGATGTGGCTTCACCGAGGGCCGCCGATCGGTGATCAGCCCGCGTGAATCGAGCATGTAGATGTGTTCGGTGGGGTTCTTGACACCGGCGTCAGTGAGCGCGTCGCGCAACATCGAGGCGATACCGGTGCCGGCCGACCCGGCGCCCGAGATGCAGAAAATCTGGTCCTCGAGCTCCTGATCGATCGCTCGCACCGCCGACCAGATCGTAGCGAGTGCAACCGCCGCAGTTCCCTGGATGTCGTCGTTGAAGCTGGCGATGCGGTCAGCGTGTCGATCGAGCAGAACTGTTGCGTGATGCTGAGCGAAGTCCTCCCACTGCAGCAACACGTTTGGGAATCGTTTTTCGACGGCATCCACGAATGCGTCGACGAGGTCGAGGTAGTCGTCGCCGGTGATCCGTTCGTTTCGCCAGCCGAGGTAGAGCGGATCGTCGAGTCGTTCGGCGTTGTTTGTTCCGACATCGAGGACGACAGGAAGAACGCGCGCCGGGTCTATCCCGCCGAACACGGTGTACAGCGAGAGCTTGCCGATCGGGATGCCCATCCCCCCGGCGCCCTGATCACCGAGTCCGAGGATCCGCTCACCGTCGGTCACAACGATCACGTCGATGTCAGCGCTGATGTTCGCCAACATCTCGTCGAGCTTGTGGCGATCGGGATACGCGACGAAGAGCCCTCGCGGGCGCCGATGCATCTCACTGAACCGGATGCAGGCGTCGCCCACGGTCGGGGTGTACACGATGGGCAGGGTCTCGTCGACGTTGTCGAGAACGAAGCGAGCGAAGAGAACCTCGTTCGCGTCCTGGAGTTGGCGGAGATAGATGTGGCGGTCGAGATCGTTGGTCCAGGCGCGGTACTGCGACGCGACGCGGATGAGTTGTTCCTCGAGCGACTCGACACTCGAAGGAAGCAGTCCCTCGAGGCCCAGTTGCTGCCGTTCGTCCGGGCTGAACGCGGTGCCCTTGTTGAGGATCGGTGTCTCGATCAGGGCAGAGCCGCGGAGTCCCGTGTGGGTGGTTCTCGTCATTGGGTCAGGTCTCCCGCGGTCGTCGGCCTCCACCGTGTTGTAACACTGTGCCGAACGCGACGGCGGGAGCCCGGTGTCGTACCGGACTCCCGCAACTCGCTCACGTCGACATGCGCCGACCCGATTCGGTTTGTTCTATTGAGGAATGCGCAGCACCTGACCTGGGAAGATCAGGTCGGGATCGGTGAGCATTGGCTTGTTCGCTTCGAAGATCTCGGGATACCGGTTGCCGTCGCCATATGCCTCGTTGGCGATCGCCCACAGGGTGTCGCCCGACTTGACGACGTACATCTCGGCGTCGGAGCCGTCGTCTTCGGCCACGGTGAGACTCTCGTCGACCTTGCCGACGCCTTCGGTGTTGCCCACGGCGAGAATGACGCGCTCCTTCGTTGCCGAGTCCTTGGCCTCGCCATCGATGTAGGCGGTGCCATCGTCGAAGCGAACGTCGAGGCCGGTGACCTCGAGCCCGAGACCACGCACGTACTTCTCGAGTGCGGTCGATTTCTGAGCCTCTTCGCGCCGCTCGGCCATCTCGGCGCTGCGCTTGGCCTTCGCCGACGCGGCGCGGATCCGTTCGCGATTCGCGTTGCGTGCGGCAGCGCGCTCTGCTGCTTCGGCGGCCGTCGCTTCTTTGCGCTTCTCTTCTTCTTCATCGTCGTCGGCACCGCTTCCGATGCCGATCTTGGCTCCGGCGTTGCGCACGAAGTCGAAAATACCCATGATCTCCTCCTCAAGGAGTGCCAGCCGCCCGCGATCGACTGAATGTTGCTGTGTGCCGTTGCGGCGAGGGTGGTTTTAGCAGGTTCCCTTCGGCCCGCGCCCGAAAAAGGCCGAAAACCGCTACTGATAGGTGATCAGATCGGGAACGGGGACACCCTGGAATGCGAGGACCTCGGCCGGTTGGAACATCCGGTAGTCCTCGTCGATGAAAAGCTTGAAACCGTTCCAGAGCGGATGCGCCACCTGGATGTGGCCGTAGGTGTCGAGTTTGATCGCGCGTCCGCCGAAACCATCAGCGTGGATGATCGTAGCGAGCCCGTCCCGATGGATCAGGTCCTCACGGTTCTTGATCATCCGGGTCTGGAACTGGTGAACGATGAACATCTTTTCGGGCAGCGCGTTCTCGATCCCGAGCTCGGACAGCCATTCGGAAACCCGGTTGACCTCGGCGGCGGTGACCGATCCGACGGTCTGACCGGGGCGTTGGTATGGACCCATGCGCCACTCGGGATCGAGCGCGAGCCCGACGTGAGGCTCGCGCAGGAGCTCCTCGTACCGGATCGACTCGGTGTAGAAGTCGCTGCGGCCCGGCTGGATGTCGAGGATCACATACAAGCCCTCGTCGGCGGCGACGTCGATCCACCGCTTGAGGTCTTCGATCTTCGACGGGGCGCTGTAGTTGCCGTCGGCGCCGGCGGAGCCCTGAGCGACGGTCGCGATCATTTCGAACGCGCCGACGGCGGGGCGTCCGGGTTCGGAGAAAGGAGCGGCGGCGGCCTTGACGCGCGCGGCGGCGGCGATCGGACCGGTCTCACCGAGAACGCCGAGCAGTCGAGTCTGGTGATTGCCGTAGTAGGCCACGACCCGGACGTCGGGAAAGAGCGGTTGCATGATCGGCAGGATCCGATCGGCGGCGTCGGCCCGGGCACGCGGCTCCTCGCCGGTGGTGGCGGTGGCGACAAGGCTGCCGGTCATGAAGACGCGATCGTCGGGGACGAGCGATACGACGTTTCCGTCGCGTCGAACCACGGTCTGGCCGACTACTGGGCTGCCTTCGATGTAGGCCTCCATGGTCGTGGGCTCCTCGCCCACTGGACGGCTCAGTCTCAGGGAGATTCGTTGGATCCGGCCGCTCTCGGTCTTGTCGACGACGATTCGGCGGGCTCCGAACCCATCGGGGTCGTAGCCAGAAGCTGCGAGCACCTCTGCCGCAAGCACTCGCCGCGCCGTGGCTCGGTTACCCAGGTGCGTCCTGAACATCTCGCGGAGCGCCCGCATCTCGGCCGAACGAGCCCGACGGTCGTAGAGCTGATGATGAAGTCCGTGAATGTACGCCGAGATCGAGCGGCCGGAGCGCCGCCAGAATGCACGCGATCCCAGCACTTCGACCCGAACGTCGTTCTCGGTCATGAGCACCCCAAGGTAGGGAGCGAGGTGCTCTAGTTCGACGGGCGTCGGCTCCCGGCGAAGGAAATCCTGATAGACGGCTACCACGGCATCGATGTCTCGATCGCCGGGTTGTTCGGCGCCGCTCGCCGGCGCGACGAGAACCGTGCCCGATGCCAGTGCGAGCGCGAGTGCGATGGCGAACCATTGCGACAGGCTTCGTCTGGCTCGGAGTCTCGTCCCTGTCGGCTGTTCATCTCCGGAGGAACTTTTGCAGACACGATCCCACATACGTTCCTATCGCCTATACGTTGTCGCATATGAGGTTTCGACGGTTGAGCGCGGCTCTTGTGATTGGGCTCATCGCAACTGCGTGCGGCGGGGGCGACGTCCAGACGACGGCCGAATCAGCCGATGAAGCGGCCGCTGCATCGTCGGGTCCGACGCTCACCGCACTCGGAACGGTGTCGACCGTGGCCGGCGGCCAACTCGACCTCGGAAGTCTCGACGGGCAGGACACCGTGCTCTGGTTTTGGGCTCCCTGGTGATCACGCTGTGTCCGAGAAGCCCCTGCGGTCGCAGAGGTTCAGCAGGTGTACGCGGATCGAGTCAACATCATCGGCGTCGCGGGTCGGGACGACGCCCGCGACATGACCGAGTTCGTTGATGCATACGGCGTTGGTGCCTTCGACCACGTCGCCGATGAAGACAGTGAGATCTGGAAGCAGTACGGCGTCACTACCCAGCCGGCATTCGTGTTCATCGATGGCGAGACCGGGGCGGCCCAGACGGTGATCTCTGGCATGGGCTACGACGGACTGGTCGAGCGCATCGACGCTCTCCTCGCCTGATTACACAAGCCCGCGTACGAAGATGGCAATAACCACGTAGTGGCACGCGGCGCCCCCGATGGTGAGGGCGTGAAAGATTTCGTGGTAACCGAAATGATTCGGCCACGGGTTCGGACGATGGGCTGCGTAGATCACCGCGCCGAGCGTGTACAGGCCGCCGCCCACGATGAGGAGCACGAAGGCAGCCACCCCGAGTTCGTTCCACACGTCGTCGATCACGAACAACGACGACCAGCCGACGAGGACGTACGGAATGGCCACGACCGGATAAGGGGCGTCGGGAAAGAACACCCGGCCGGCGATACCGAGCGTCGCACCTGTCCACACCACGGCGAAGAGAAGCCATCCGGGACCTCGCGGCAGGGCCAACAATGCGATCGGGGTGTGCGTGGCAGCCGTGGCGACGAAGATCATCGAGTGATCGAGTCGCCTGATCCGCGCAATCGCACGCTCCGACCAGGTGTTTCGGTGGTACAGCGCGCTCACGCCGAACAGGCCGACGATCGAGAGTCCGTAGATCGCCATGATGAACCGTGGGGCCACGCCGGGCGTGATCACGATGAGGATCGGAGCCAGCGTCAGTGCGGACGAGAATGCCAGCAGGTGACTGAAGCCGCGGAACATCGGCTTCGACTCGCCGGACGCGGCCCGGGTTGCCGTGGAAGGCGAGGGTCGTTCGACAAGGTCAGCACTCACAGTACGAGTGTAGCGGTGGTGAACGGGACGGTTACCGCTCAGTAACTCGCTCAGCCGAACGAGAGCTGACCACCGCGCTCGTGTTCGAGCAACCAGCGTTTGGTGTCGAGCCCACCGGCAAAGCCCGTGAGTTTTCCGGATGCGCCCACGAGGCGGTGGCACGGCACGATGATCGAGATGGGGTTGGCGCCCGTAGCTGCACCAACGGCTCGGGCGGCGCCCGGTCGGTCCAGCTTGTCTGCCAGCGCACCGTACGAAGATGTCTCACCGTGGGGTATACGCGACAACCCTGCCCACACCTCGCGCTGGAAGTCTGTGCCCACGGGATCGAGCGGAAGATCGAAAGAGTCCCGGTCGCCGGCGAAGTATTCGTCGAGCTGTGCGGCCGTTGCATGCGCGACATCGTCGGCATCGGCGTCGACCACGTCCTCGTCGAATTCGACGCGACCCGCCTTCTCGACGGGCCACAGCACGGCTCGGAGTCCACGTGAGGAGGTGATGATCTGGAGGTCGCCGACCGGGCTCGGGTGAACGTGTCGGCGCAGCGTGTTGGTGGTTGTCATCGGGGGGCCTTTCCGGTTGCAGGGGGGACGTTGGCGGAGGCGTATGTCTGCCAGAGGGTCATGGTCACGTAGGAGCTCCAGGGCCTCCATCGATCGCGAGCGTCCGGGGAGGCGCCCAGCGATTCGAGTTGGCGACGAATGATCAGATCGGTGTCGAGGAGGATGTCGGGGTCTCGCAGGACACGGAGCGCGATCACGTCGGCCGTCCAGGGCCCGACGCCGGGCAGGGCGAGGAGCGATCGCCTCACATCGGCGTGATCGCTGAGTCCGTCGAGGTCGACGACACCCGAGGCGACACCCTCGGCGAGCGAACGCACGGTACGGGATCGTGCGCCCGTGAGACCGATGCCCTCGAGGTCGCCGTCGGCGATCACGGCCGCGTCGGGAAACAGGGCCGTCACCTCTCCGTGGTCGATGGGGGTGCCGAAGCGTTCGACGATTCGGCCGAGCAGCGTTCGAGCGGCCGCGACCGACACCTGCTGCGAGACGATCGCCCCAATCGCCGTCTCCACGCCGTCGGCTGACCCGGGGACGCGAACGCCCGGGCCGTTTGCTCGAAGCGGGGCGATCGTGGGTTCGGAGAGGAGGTGCTCGTTGATTCGGACCGGGTCGGCATCGAGATCGAACATCCGACGAACGATGGCGATCGCCGGTGCGAGATCAGCGAACGTGCTGAGAGAGAACGACGCCCACAGCTCACTCGCTTCCTCACGGATCGACACTCGGGCCGGGCCCCCCGGCAGCCGTAGCGACCGAGCGAGATGTTCCCTGTCTCCACTGGTGACACCGGGAACGCGATGGCTCTCGAACCAGCGGAACATCGATCCGTGGTCGTACGGCTGGCGGACAGCGAGGCGAACCGTGAGTTCAACATCGGACTCGGCGGGACGAGGTCCGGCGTGGCTGCGGGCCTTCCTGAGTTCGCTCGGGGTGCGGTCGTACACGGCCCTGATCGTGTCGTTGAATTGGCGCACGCTCGAGAAACCGGCGGCGAAGGCGACATCGGTGACCGGCGTGGTGGTGGTCTCCAGGAGAATGCGGGCCAGATTGGCTCGATGCGATCGAGCGAGTGCGATCGGCCCGGCGCCGACCGCCGCCACGAGCGTGCGGTGCAGGTGACGCTCGCTCACGTGGAGTGCGTCGGCGAGGCCACGCACGCCCATTCGGTCGACGTCGCCTGCCTCGATCATTCGCATCGCGCGACCGACGAGGTCGGCGCGGCGATCCCATTCAGGTGAACCTGGGCTCGCGTCCGGGCGGCAACGCTTGCACGACCGGAATCCGGCCGCCTGCGCTGCAGCTGCCGTGGGAAACAGCCGCACGTTCTCGCGCTTGGGCCGGACCGGTGCGGGACAACTCGCCCGGCAGTAGATCCCGGTGGAAGTGATAGCGGCGATGAACTGGCCGTCGAAACGAGCATCGCGGCTGCTCAGCGCCTCGTAACAACGCGCTTCATCGAATCGAATGGGTTCGGCCATGTCGACATTCTGGCGAGATCCACCAGCGATCACCAGCGGTTTTCGGACATCCAGGTCAGTACGGCCGACGCGGGTTTCGCGGGTCGATGACAGGGGGCACGAAACCTGGTGGGTCGGACCAGAAAGCGATTGTCGTGAGGGTGCCGGGTGCGATCTCGGTGAAGCCGCCATCGTGGATGGTGACGTCGGCTCGGCCGAAGAGTTCGTCCCACAGTCGGGGCGTCGGCCGGATCGCCACGATCGGCATGCCGGACCCCTCCCATCTCGCCCCGGCATCTGCCGCGACCATCTGCCACGCTCGTTGGCCGGCGTGGGCTGTCTGGGCGGCCATCTTTCCCCAGCTCATCGAGATCTCGGGGTTCACGACGAGGACCAGCGTGTCCGGCTCGAGCGGCCGGAGGGAGTCGATCGGATCGGGTTCGATGATCGCCGTCGACTGGATCTGGAGTTTGGCAACCTCTGGGGGCGCTTCGCTCATCGGCCCCGGCACGAAGGCGCGCACTTCCGCGCTCCCGTGCTCGACGGTGATGCCCGGGGCGTCATGGGCCCGTTCCCACGCCGACGCTCGGGCCCGGCGAACAAGCTTGCGGATTCGGGCACCGTTCCACGCGTCGACTGCAGCGAACCACTCGCCGCCCGATTTCGTGCGCTCGTCGGCGAGGAGCGCGATCACGGCGAGCGCGGTCGCCGCCAGAACGTGGTCGACGTTCGGCGGGTCCAGTTTCTCGACCCGCACGGCCAACTGGAGAGCAAGCGGGTCAGCGTTCTCCTCGGTCACCCTCAGATCATGGCCGACGAACCGCAGCCACCCCCTTGTACCGTTCGTTCGATGCAGTGGGACTACATCATCATCGGGGGTGGATCGGCTGGCTGTGCGCTCGCGAATCGCCTCAGCGCCGACCCCGCCAACACGGTCCTCGTCCTCGAGGCCGGGCGCAAGGACTGGCGGTGGGATGTATTCATCCACATGCCTGCCGCCCTCACATACCCGATCGGGAGTCGCTTCTACGACTGGAAGTACGAGAGCGAACCCGAACCTTTCATGAAGGGTCGCCGGGTGTATCACGCCCGGGGCAAGGTGCTCGGTGGGTCGAGCAGCATCAACGGCATGATCTTCCAACGGGGCAACCCAATGGACTACGACAAGTGGGCCCAAGCTGACGGAATGGAGAACTGGGGGTACTCGCACTGCCTGCCCTACTTCAAGCGAATGGAGAACCGCCTGGCGGGTGGCGATGAATGGCGGGGCGACGACGGCCCGCTCCGCCTGGAGACGGGCCCGGCGACCAACCCTCTGTTCGAAGCGTGGCTCGCGGCCGGCCCGCAGGCGGGCTTTCGCCGAACCGATGATGTGAACGGCTTCCGCCAGGAAGGGTTCGCGGCCTTCGACAAGAACATGGTCCGCGGCCGGCGGCTCAGCGCGGCACGCGCGTACCTGCATCCCGTGCTCGACCGACCGAATCTGAAGCTGATCACGCTCGCGCATGCGAACAGAATCGTGTTCGACGGAACGAAGGCAGCGGGCGTCGAATATCGGCGGGGCCGGCGCACACATGTCGCGCACGGTGCCGAGATCATCAGCTGCGGCGGCGCGTTCAACTCGCCCCAGCTGCTCCAGCTGTCGGGAATCGGCGATCCCGCCCACCTCGAATCGGTCGGCGTTCCCGTCGTGGCCGAACTACCTGGTGTGGGCGAGAACCTTCAGGATCACCTCGAGGTGTACATCCAGTACTCGTGCAAGGAACCGGTGTCGATGCAGCCCTACCTCGCGAAGTGGCGGATGCCGATCATCGGCCTCCAGTGGCTCGCACGGCGAGGTCCGGCGGCCACCAACCACTTCGAGGCCGGAGCGTTCCTTCGAAGCAACGACGAGGTCGACTATCCGAATCTCATGTTCCATTTCCTGCCCATAGCAATTCGCTACGACGGGTCAGCGCCCGAGGGCGGCCACGGGTATCAGGTACACATCGGGCCGATGTACTCCGACGTGCGCGGAACCGTGAAGATCACATCGACCGATCCTCGGAAGCACCCGGCGGTGCAGTTCAATTACCTGTCGACCGAGAACGATCGCCGCGAGTGGATCGAAGCCGTGCGTACCGCGCGGAACATTCTCAGCCAGCCCGCATTCGAAAAATACAACGGTGGCGAAGTCTCGCCAGGACCCAGCGTCGAGACCGATCAGGAAATTCTCGACTGGGTCGCACGCGACGCCGAGACCGCTCTGCATCCGTCGTGTACGGCCCGGATGGGCACAGATCCGATGGCGGTCGTCGACCCCGATTCGCTGCGTGTGCATGGTGTCGAAGGCCTTCGAGTGGTCGACGCTTCGGTGATGCCCGGCATCAGCAACGGAAATATCTACGCGCCCACGATGATGATCGCCGAGAAGGCGGCGGATGCGATTCTTGGCAACGAACCGCTGCCTCCCGATGACGCCGAGGTGTATCGAGCGCCCGCCAACTAGGTGCCTGTGACCTCGGCCGAGAGGATGATGTCGCCGGTCGGTTGGGTCGACCCACCCACGGGTTCGATCGTGATCGCCCAGACCGCGGGCGTGGCGGGCAACGCGTCGTCGAGCTCGGTCGCGCCGCCGTCGGGAACGAACAGCCCTGCGGGAATCGGTGCCCCTTCGGCGATGATCCACAGTTCGTAGGTAAGACCTTCTCCCGGGCCCGGGAGTCCCTCGGCGATCATGGCATATCGCTCGGTCACCTCCGACCAGGCCACAGAAACCGAGCCTGGCCACGGCCCTTCAAGCGCGAGCTCCCGCGCGTCGACCGCTTCGAGTACCGCTGGATACGCAGTCTGCGGGGCGTCGTCGCTGGTCAGCAGTGACGCGATACCGATTCCTACGATCAGCACGAGGGCGGCGGCCACCGCGACGAGGAGAGGTCGACGCCCTCGGCGGATGAGGTCGAGATCGATCACATCGTCGGCCGGCAGTGGCGCGTCCTGGCGCGAGACCGAGACCTCGGCAAGCACGCGATCGCGCAACGACGCGGGCGGGGGAGTGGACGCGCCCGTCGACAGCTCGGCGGCGGTCGCCCGGAACTCAGACACCTCTCTCCGGCACGACTCACAGGTCGCATGGTGGGCCTCGAACGCGTCGCGTTCGGCGGGTTCTAGGGCGTCGAGAGCGTAAGCGGCGGCGAGCTCATGGAGATCGTCAGTCATCACCCACCCCCAAATGGTCGCGGAGTCGGATCATTCCATCACGGATCCGGGTCTTAATCGTGCCCTCGGGAAGGTCGAGCGCGGTCGCGACCTCTCGATACGTGAGTCCCTTGTAATACGCGAGCTCGATTGCCTGGCGCTGGACGGTGGTGAGCGATTCGAGTCCGCGCCGGACCCGCTCCTGGTCGAAGGTTCGTTCGAGCTCGGCCTCCGGTTGTGGAGGTGTCGTGGTGAGGTCGATGGCTTCGGCGTCATCGCGTCGACGCGCGGCGTCGACGGACCTCACCCGGTCGACCGCCCTCCGATGGCTGATCGTTGCCGCCCAGGTACGTACGTTTCCGCGGCTTGGGTCGAATCGGGGAGCGGTGCGCCACAGTTCGAGGAACACTTCCTGTGCAACCTCCTCGCTCATGGCCGGATCGCGCACCACGCGAAGAATCGTGCCGTATACGAGCGCGGTCAGCTCGTCGTACAACTCGGCGAACGCACTCTCGTCTCCCCGTTGGACGAGCTTGAGCAGGGC